>JACTND010000131.1 GCA_014584305.1 Planctomycetota bacterium
CTTTCAAACTTTCGCTCCCTCTGGCAAGCCAGTGGGGGGCGGACGGGGTGCGACTTGTGAGACCCCCACGAGTTTTACTCGTGGGTGAAAGAGTTTGGAAGCGAGAAACGCGATCCTTGAATCCCCCCCCATGCTCCACGCCGCCCGAAGGGCGGCGTGGAGCATGGGGAGTTTATTTTCGCACCGTTCTCGCTTTCAAACTTGGCTTCCAACGGGCAAGCCCGTTGGGGGCTGATTAACAAACCCCTTCTGACAGCCCTTAGCCTTTTAGACAAACCAAACTCTTTTTGACTGCCCTTAGCCTTTTAGACAAACCAAACCCCTTTTGATAGCCCTTAGCCTTTTAGACAAACCAAGCTCTTTTTAACTGCCCTTGGTCTAGCGACAGACCAATACCAACTTGGAAGTAGTCCAATATCAATCTGGAGGCGGACCAATTGTCGGACCGAAGGCAGGAATAGTGTCAGCCTGGGGACAGGCTGGCCTATAGTAGCCGCCGCTGTCCTCAGCGGCGAACGAACTAGCATGCAATGTTTCGCGGGGGACTGCCCTTTTTTGCGAGTAAGTCTCTCGCCTCTGCAAGGCCCCGATTGTGTGTGGGGCCCTCGCCTCTACAGGTTTTGATGTTTCGAATTTGTGACGCTGCCAAAGCAAATTCTTGGCGAAAAACTCCTCAAATTGGCAAATCGTCTCATTTGTACCGATTTTCGTGATGCTGCTCAATTGGCTTTCTCGCTGGAGTAGCTAGAGCCCAACTAGTACCTAAAACTTGATTAGTAAGTAGTCGAGCTTGAGTAAATCGACATGAACTTTTTCCGACCGACGGAGCAGGGCTATTTGTGGCACTGCTGAGGTTTTCAGTTTCACTGAAAGTAAACACATAAATTCCAATATCTCATGAGGCCGTCAATGATGCCCACATTCACACAAATGTATCGCTTCGTCCGAATCCAACTGATTGTCTGGATCGCCGCTGTCAGCTTGGCCGTTACCGTTCATGGCCAGCCCACCTACACTTGGACCGGGGCTGTGAACAACCAGTGGGACACCACCACGGCGAACTGGAGCGGGCCATCCACCGTCTGGCCGAATGTGCCTATAACGAATGTTGCTCAGTTTTCCAACGCCGGTACGATCAACGTCACCAGCAACATCAACCTCCACGGGATCAACTTTCTTACCGGCTCGACTACGCTCGATGGCAGCACACTCAACATCTTTAACATTGATGCCGCCACCCAACCATATTTCCATGTCGCCAGCGGAGCCTCTGCCACGATCTCGTCGGTCATCGCTGCGAGCAATAACAACACGAAGCTCACCAAACTCGGCGACGGCACGCTCACCCTCACCGGGGCCAACACGTTCACCGGCGGGACGACGGTCTCCGCCGGCACTCTGATTCTCGGCAACGGTGGGAGCCTTATCGCCGCACAGGGGGCCAGCGGTGGAGACTTCGGTGGCTCAGGCGGGCTGAGCGTCACCGTCGCATCCGACGCGATGCTCCAAACAATGGCCGGCAGCACGATCACCGGCGGACTCGGTGGAAGCTCCGGAACCAACGGCGGTTCAGGCGGACGAGCGGTGCTTCTTGGGGGAAGAGTCACACTTACCAATGGGGGAAGTATTACAGGTGGTGCGGGCTTCACGAGCCAGCAACTGTCCAATCGTGGCGGTCATGGCGCTGATGCACTCTTCGGATCAGGCCAGTCAAATACGGTCATCAACACCGGCACGATTCGCGGCGGCAACGGAGCTCAAGGCTTTTTCCATGGTGGCAACGGCGGGCGAGGAATCTTCCTTCATCAAGGAGGGATCGTCGACAACTCAGGCGTCATCGCTGGCGGCACGGGCGGATCCGGCATTTTAACTGTCGGCAGTGCGGGGTTGGGTATTCATTTCGAGCAGAATGTCGGTACGCTCATCAACCGTGGCGGTGGACAAATCAACGGCGGAGTCGTGTATGACTGGATTGGCCATACTACCCTCTATGCCGGATCGTCCATCACTGGCGGCTTGAACTTCGGCTTAACCCCCAACGCCAACTCGACGCTTACCCTCACTGGCGACACCGGGAGCCAGGCGTTTACTGCCGCAGTCGCCGGGGGGACGAATTTCAACGGCCAACTCACCAAGTCCGGCACCGGCACCTGGGTGCTCGATCAGGCACTGAACCAGAGCAGCACCACCATCACCGGCAATGGCACCCTCGCCATCACCTCCAACGCGGCCCTCGGTACTGGCAGCGTCACCTTCAACTCCGGCGTGCTCCGCACCGACTTCGCCAGCACCGACTTCAACCGCAACCTCGTCCTCGGTTCCGGGGCCGTCGGTGTACTCGACACCAACGGCAACAACATCACGCATACGGGCACCGTCACCGGCAGCACCGGCGGGTTCTGGAAGTTCGGGGCGGGCACTCTCACCCTTGCCGGGTCGAACTACACCCAGGGGAACACCCGCATCGATGATGGCACGCTCGCCATCAGCAGCGACAGCCAACTCGGCACCCCCGGCGGACCGCTGTTTATGAACGGCGGCACGCTGCGGCCTACCGCCGACGCCACCTTCAACCGCCCGATGGTCATCGCACCTGGCACCACCGCCACCCTCGAAACGACCAACCGCAGCATCGTCTGGAACGGCGGCATCTCCCAGCAGACGGGTGCCCCAGCCAACTTGCTCGTCACCGGCGAGGTCCGCGTGGATCCGAACACCGGCGATTTGCTGCCCAACCTCGTCCTGACCGGCGACGCTTCGTGGACCGGAACGACGACCTTTCGCTCGACAGGCGGCTCGCCCTACTTTCAGATTGGCAACTTTGGCACCACGGGCAGCCTGCCCGTCGGGGGAGCGGTCGTGCTCGACTCGACCGGGAACTCCAGTGGAACCGTCTTCCTCGGTTTCGCCCGCTCCGACGACTATACCTTTGACGGCACTATCTCCGAGATCCCGGGCAATGCGCACGGCACTGTCTTCCAGCGGGGCCCCGGCACGCTTCGGCTCACTGCGGCGAACACCTACTCAGGCGGAACCGATGTCGCCGGCACGCTGATCGTCAACGGTGGCAACCTCGCCGCAGGAACCAGCGGCACCGGCAGCGGGAGTGTTCGAGTCGGCCGAGATGGGCTAACCGGGGAGTTCTCAGTCGGCACCCTCGGCGGCACCGGCCGAATCGCCGGCGTTGTAAATGTTTTTTCCAGCGGCACGCTCGCCCCTGGCGACGGGGGCATCGGCACCCTCACCACCGGGGAGGTTCGATTCTCATCGTCCGCCGCTCTCCGCTCGACGCTGGCGATGGAGATCGATCTCGGCGGTGCCCCTGACGCCGACCTGCTCCGCGTCGTCGGCGGGGTCTTCCTCCAAGGCAACGCCGCGCTCACCCATCCGGGCGCGACGCTCGACCTGTCGCTGCTCAACGCTCCGTCGTTCCTAGCACCTACCACTTTCATGCTAATCGACAACGACGGGCTCGATCCGATCTTCGGGCAGTTCGGCTTGGTGACCGGCCTGCCCAGCAACTGGACGTATTCGCTCGACTACTCCTTCAGCGGCACCGACGCTCTAGGCCGGATCGGTAACGGGAACGATTTCGCGATTACCTTGTCGGCGATTCCCGAACCAAGTGCTGGATTGCTGACGGGATTGGCGGTTTTGGGATTGATGGCGTGGAAGCGGCGGAGGTTGTCGGCCTGAGGACAAGACGCGGTGTCAGCCTGGGGACAGACTGACCGACTGTAACCGCCATTGTCCGCAGCGGCGGACGGACCACCTGGAGTAAGCCGGAAAAAAATCGACAAACCGACAAGTTCGACAAAGTCATTGAACGTTTGATTACGAGATACCAGCCGTGGGATAAACTAGACTACTTGTAAAGGTGGGGTGCGAAACAGCTTGAATTAGAAACACCGAGAGATCAGTAAACAGCGATGAGACCTGAAGAACTCATTCAGTCGGTTTACTTGGAATTGAAGCAGATGGCAGCGGCGAAATTGAAATTGGAACCGCCGGGACACTCCTTGAGCGCAACGGCATTGGTTCATGAAGTTTGGCTTAAACTTGCAGGCGCTTCCGTCGATTGGCAGGACCACAATCACTTTCTGAAAACAGCAGTCACGGCGATGCGGCGGATTCTGGTCGACCACGCACGTGCCAAGTTAGCTCAAAAGCGAGGCGGCGGGGCATTGCGCGTTGAGCTACAGGAGATCGATTCACCGCTACCTGACGAGGAACTGTTGAATTTAGACGATGCCCTAAACAAATTGGCCGCAATCAAACCGGATCACGCCAAGTTGATCGAACTGCGATATTTCGCTGAATTGACGGGGGACCAAGCAGCCGAAGCTTTGGGGGTATCACCTGCCACCATTGATCGAATGTGGCGTTATGCGCGAGCTTGGCTCCTCACTGAGCTTTCTGCTGAAAGCAATGCCTCAGATTCGGACTCTTGCCGGTAGGTTATATCGGGTTTCCGTCCCGTTGATCCACGAAGTAAAAATTAAAACATATTCGATACTTCTCGCTGAACGCCACCTATCGCTTGGCAAATCCAGCAGGCTTGTCCTGCGGATTGTTAGGTTTGTCGCTACACACACCGATCTCCCTCCAATTCCGGGCGAAGCGTTCTACTTTTGTAGTGAGCATTGCCGTCAGAGGTCCCTTGGTCTGGCTACCGATAGGTCTTTCCAGGCAGGATCGGTCGTCAATCAAGGTCATGGGTGTTGCCCTCATGGTCCAGGGGCCGGTGAGACCGCCAGGGAAGCAGCATCGGCCGTAACTGTTCCGGCGGGGGAGTACGCATGTCCGATGTGTCCTGATGTCGGACGCGATCAAGCGGGCGACTGCCCTAAGTGCGGCATGGCGTTGGAGCGAGTCAAGTGTGCGACACGCCCAACGCGCACCATATACACGTGCCCGATGCATCCCGATGTCGAACCGGAAGGTCCCGGCACGTGCCCCGAGTGTGGGATGGAACTGGATTCGAAATTCGTTACGGATGTTGAGGAAGAAGACGACTCAGACCTGCGCAGCATGACTCTGCGGTTCTGGGTGGCGATCGCGCTTGCCGCGCCCGTGTTGCTGCTGGCGATGCTGCCGATGATTGGCATGACGTTGGGCCTTGCTCCTGTTGTATCGCGCTGGCTTCAGTTGGCTCTCTGCACGCCAGTGGTCCTATGGGCAGCCTGGCCATTCTTTCTACGCGGCTGGCGGTCGGTGATCAGTTGGAATCTCAACATGTTCACGCTGATCTCGCTGGGTGTCGCGGCCGCCTATCTCTACAGTGTTGTGGCCATGCTGGTGCCCGGCATGATACCTGATTCGTTTAAGGAACATGGTCATGTCGCCGTGTACTTCGAGGCGGCGGCCGTGATCGTTGCCCTCGTGTTGATGGGGCAGGTCCTTGAGTTGCGGGCTCGACGTCGCACCAGCAGCGCCATCAAGGAACTTCTTTCATTGGTGCCACCAACCGCTCGCGTTATACGTGACGGCCAGGAACAGGAAGTGGCGTTGGACGGCGTACGCACGGGCGAGATCCTCAAAGTAGTACCTGGCGAAAAGGTCCCTTTGACGGGGAGATCACATCGGGGAAGAGCACTGTGGACGAGTCCATGATCACTGGCGAACCATTGCCTGTTTCCAAAAGACAGGGAGATACCGTCATCGGTGGTACAGTAAACCAGACCGGCTCCTTCCAGATGCGGGCTAGTCAGGTCGGTGAAGATTCGGTGTTGTCTCAGATTGTTCAGATGGTCGCCAATGCTCAGCGAAGCCGTGCGCCCATCCAACGCGTCGCCGACACGGTAGCAGGGTGGTTTGTGCCCGCGGTTGTGATGATCGCGGTGCGGACTTTTGTTGACTGGGCGTTGTTCTCACCGGTGGAGCCGCGATTGGCATTCGCGCTGGTCAACGCGGTGGCTGTGCTGATTATCGCTTGCCCGTGCGCCCTAGGCCTGGCAACGCCAATGTCGATCATGGTTGGAGTAGGACGCGGCGCGAAGGATGGGGTACTGATCAAAGATGCCGAGGTCCTTGAGATTCTGGAAAAAGTCGACACGATCATTGTCGACAAGACCGGGACCTTGACCGAGGGCAGACCGAAGCTGACGGCAGTCATCCCGGTCGAGCCCGCAACGGAAAGCGACCTGTTGGCGGCCGCCGCTGCGGTAGAACAGAACAGCGAGCACCCGCTGGGGCATGCGATCGTTGACGCGGCTCAAGAACGAAAGATAAAGCGGGACGCCGTTGACGATTTCAATTCAACCACCGGCGGTGGAGTGTCCGGTGTCGTCGGCGGAAAGCAGGTCGCCATTGGCAAATCTGTATTCCTCGCAAACAAGAATGTAAGTGGTTTGGACATGCGGCCGGCCGAGGCAGAACGCCTGCAACGCGAAGGTCACACCGTGATGTTCGTAGCGATCGATGGCAGATTTGCTGGTCTGCTGGTCGTTTCCGATCCGATCAAAAAATCGACCCCTTCGGCTGTGCGGGCGCTGCACGCCTTGGGGTTGAAGATCATCATGTTAACCGGCGATAACGAACGCACCGCGCAGGCAGTCGCTGCGAAACTAGGAATCGACGAGGTCGAAGCCGGCGTGAGCCCACAGGACAAGAGTGAAAGGGTTCGAACACCGAAAGCAGAAGGTTGCAAAGTGGCGATGGCTGGCGATGGGATCAATGACGCGCCGGCCCTGGCCGAGGCGGATGTTGGTATTGCAATGGGAACCGGAACGGACGTGGCCATCGAAAGCGCTGGCGTCACGCTCGTGAAGGGCGACCTGCGAGGCATCGTTAAAGCGGTTCAATTGAGTCGGCACACGATGCGGAACATCCGCCAGAACCTGTTCTTCGCCTTCATCTGCAACGCATTGGGCGTCCCCGTTGCCGCTGGCATGTTGGTACCACTGTTTGGGATCGGAGCTTTGCTTAGCCCGATGATCGCGGCCGCCGCTATGAGTTTCAGTTCGGTTTCGGTTGTGGGCAACGCCTTGCGATTGCGAGCGGCCCGCCTGGCGGGCGACTAGACAAGCTACCGAACTGTGAACGACGCCGTTGGTGCCGCCCGAATGTCGGTACCTAATATTGTCGGCACGGTTCGCTGTGGTTCGGGATTACATGGCGATTCCGGCATTGCCTTTACATTCTGCCTTCCAATTGCCGCGACGCGCAGATCTCGCCTCCGGCGCCATGACGAAGCAGACCATGTTGCGCGAGGAATTCCCTTTCGTTTCGCATGTCGATGGGGACAGTTAAAGCATGAACAGGTGTTTGTCTTTATGAGCTTGAGCGAAAAGCAACATTCGTTTGAGCTGCCCTCTAACCGGCGGTCCCACTCCGATCAAAACAATGTTTTTTGACCAGAAGCGTCTTTGCAGCGGTAGCCAACCGACAAATCTCGATCTGTTCAAAAACGAGCAAATCAATCCGCATCAATCGCTCAATTTTAATGCACATTGTTTTCCCGATTCGCCCCGTCCGGAAGTGTTTGCCGGCCAGTCGTTGTGGAACTAATCCCCCATTGATGCCGTTTTTTTCGGGAGTTTTTACAAAGGGACGCCTAGGGCCGAACGCCAACTGCCTCATCAACTGGTCAAACTCAGCCGCTGGCACACGGAGTGCATTTAATGCAATTCCAAATTCGCATAAGTTTGGACCGGTTGGTCTTTGGCGAACAGTTTCAAAATGGTTGCCTTGCCCCTGACCATCTTGTAATGCCAAAACGTTTTTGGCGCGCCAAAGACCCCGTCCAAATCATCCCCACCCCTTTCCGCCCAAAAAGCCAAAAAGGACAGGCATCATTATGAAAGGACAGGCATCATTATGGACTGCCATTTTGGCACATCACCCCACAAGGGATTGCCGACTCTCGACTAGTCATTGCTCCCGGAAACTGTTTGTCCAATTTGTCGCCGAACCAATTCCAACCCACGGAATAGCTTGAAAAACGCGGCGAACTGCGGCGCCACAATAATGCCTGTCCTTTTTGGGGAGGGGAATTGGTATTGATGGGGGGATGGGGTTGCGGTATGGTCCCAGCCGAAATTTGAGGGTTTTTTGGCGGGGATGGCGAGTTTCTCTAAAGGCGTAGTGGAAATGGTATTTTCCATGGCTTCCGGACGTCCAATAAAGTGCCTGTCCCTTTTTGTGGGGGGGGTGTTGCTGGTGCAAGCGGGGTGCGGGTTGGCGGCGCGGCGGCACAATGTGCTGGGGCGGGAGGCGTTCGAGTCCGGGCAGCTCTCGCGAGCAATTAGCGAGTTTCAGCTCGCGCTTCAGAACGATCCGCAGAACTCGGATGCTTATCACAACTTAGCCACGACCTATTGGGCGTTGGGGCGGCAGGCGAACAACTCCCAGTGGGTGGATCAGGCGGAACAGTTATTCCGTCAAAGTATTTCGCTGGATGCGAACAATCTGGACGCCCACCGCTCGTTGTCGGTTTTGTTGGCTCAAACTAATCGGCCTCAATTTGCCGTCGATTTGTTGCAGGGCTGGCATCAGCGACAGCCCTACTCCGCGGAGCCGCTGGTCGAGTTGGCCCGCTTGCAGATGGAGTTGGGGGACATGAACAGGGCTGCTAATCATTTGGCCGACGCATTGCGGATTGATGCCTATCACCCGCGCGCGTTGCGCGCTATGGGGTATGTCCGAGAATCACAAGGACAATGGGCGATGGCTCTTGAAAACTATTCTCGGTCCTACCAGGCCGATTCCCGCCAAGCTGAGTTGATTCCGAAGATTCAGTCGCTGCAAACGCGCATGGCGAGCGAAACCGGTGGCTTGCGCTACTAACGATTGGTTCGTTGGCGTTCAGCGAGGGAGCGGCGCTTGCGTCTTGCGGTTCAGGCCCGAAGTGAGTTAATAGGACATTCCGTTTACTGCACTAGCGCCGGGCGTCTTGTTTTGCCGAATGGGCGATCATCATTCCGGCGACGATACCGAGCAGGCTCAGCAATGGCCAAATCCAGGCATAGCGAAGGATATTCGGTCCGATCAAGACCACGAAAATGACTTGAGGCGTCAGGAACAGGACCAACGCGATGGCTGAACTTGTGATGGGCCATACCAGCATCAACAGACCGAGTACAGCGATCACCGCGCCGATAATACCGGCCGTGAGGTAAACACCTTCCATCGCCGCCAGCATGTCCTGGGGTTCAATCCCCAGATTCCGACCGGCCGGGAGTCGAAGAAACGTGTTGGCGTGGGTTTCCGCATCGAAGTACATCAAAAAATAAACGATGGCGGCCATGAGTCCAGTTGCCACGACGAGCGCGGCACCGACCCTTTTTTTGACACGCGCCTGGCGACCCAATCGATGAATTTCTTTGGTCATTTCCGGCGTGGCTTGCCATCGCCGCCGCGAATCCGGAGGGGGTTGGAAGGGGTCGAAAGTCTGCGAGGAACCAGCGGGACCGGCGTTCGGTTTTGGTGCGGCAGGTTTGTTTGATGGTTGCTTGGCCATAGCCATTTCCAAAAGTCTAATGCAACATTAGAAGTGGTCAGGGCCGGGATCGAACCGGCGACACATGGATTTTCAGTCCCTGCAAATTGCTTGTCAAGAATCAACGCAAAGCATTCTCACCCAACGACTTGCAACGATTGTCAAAATTGCGAACGTTGGAGCGCGCAGCAGAAAGCGCAGCAGTCCTGTGCGACCTCTCGTTTTTTGCCTCATGAACTTGCTCAGCTCATCGAAGTTTGGGACAGACTTTCAGACCCCATACGAACTGCCATCGTCACTTTGGCAGGCTGCGTGAACCAACCGTAAGGCAGTCGCGTAATCGGCAAGCTTACAGACTAAGTGTCCAGTAGAGCTGATTTTCAAAATTTCGTGCGTAATCCTTCGGCTGCAGCAGGATGGGGGCAACGCACTCCCGTTCGAGGCTCACGACGAGAGCGTTGCCCCTAAGAACAGGTCAATGACTTCGCGATTTCAAAGGCAATGCAATGAGCAATGCCTTCGCAACAGGTCCGCCAAAAACGACATTCAAGCTCCGTTCCTCCGCTTGAAAGACGTTTTCGCGGAGGTGCATCCAACGAGCCTGGCTCAGTCGGGTCCGTCAAAAAGCGACAGCGCTGACGCGGCCATTGGTCCGAAGTACGAACGACGCGAATCGGTATTCCTTCTCAGCCATCCAACGTCTGGTGTCAGCTAAATTTGGGGCGCTGCCCCAAGCCACGGGATTTTCCTGAGGCATCAGCTCGCGTCAAAGTGAATGTGCCTGCTTCTGTGTAATCGACCCCAGAACGATCCCGCTGTTTCCTTCAAATGAGCTGACCGTTCCCACAGCGAAATTCTCTGGATCAAACCCGATGAAAACCACGCGGATCACAAATGCCGAGACCCCAAATCCCGCGGACGCGCCGACCACTCCCTTCACCAGCTTCTCGGCGAAGTAGACCGCCAGCACCAGACCCACCATGAACAGGCTCACTGACAACACGACATTCAGGGCGATCTCCGACCGATTTTTTCAGTTATGGCTCCTCTCGCAGCGGCTGTTTTTGAATCTTCGGTCGATGAGCGGTTTTTTGCGACAGCAGATTTTTTGTCCTGGTCCTCAACCACCTCTGAGAAAAGTTCGTGGAGTTTGCCCTGAGCCTTGTTCAGCAGCATTTTCCCCTTATTCGTGATGCGGTAGTTCTTACGGCGCTTTCCCTCGACGACCGCTTCCTTGCAGGATAGGTAACCGGACGCGTGTAGATGGTGCAGGATCGGGTAGAGGGTGCCGGGGCTAAGTTTGTATCCGTGCCTTTCCAGTTCCGCGATCATCTCCACGCCGCAAATTGCTTCCTTACCGGCGTGATACAGGATGTGCAGCCGCACGAAGCCGCCAAAAAAGTGACGCAATAGTTCATCGGTTGCCATGGGATTTTGTGGCCTGCGTGATATCGGTACCCGATATTGACATTCGATATTGTAGCCTCTAGTCTGGTTGTTCCGGAAGCCTGGATCGCCAACTCGGGGCAGAATGCGTCGCTATGTCGAGGACTACGACATGATCGCTAGATTTCACAAAAACATCGTCGCCGCATTCGCGGCCGGGACGGTATCGGGAATGATCCTCAGCCAATGGTCCGCGCACCAACCATCTACTGCTACCGCTCAAGACAAGGCGGGCGTACAATCTCCTGCCGCCGATTGGCTGAAAGGGACGACGGCCGAGATGCTTGCCCAGGTCGAGCGGCAGCTCCGTGGACTCGACATCACCATGGCCGAGGTCGGTTACCGTTACGACGAACTCGTCGAGGCGGCCCAGAGCAGAAACTGGGAGTACGCCAAGTATCAAACGGAAAAGATCGCGCTCACCATAAACCTTGGATTGGAGCGTCGTCCCAAGCGGGCGAAATCCGCGAGAGTGTTTCTCGACGAGGCGATTCCTCCGGTTGTGGAAGCGATTGCGGCCAGAGATCCTGAAAAACTGGATGGCGCGATCAATAATCTGCATAGGTCGTGCATCCAATGCCACCGCGCGGAGAACGTGCTCTACATGGGCAATCAGTTCGCGGTAATCCATCCCACTGCGGACGCAACCGCCGCGGTCGTCTCGAATTACATGGGGCTGATGACGCCCGATTATTTGGCCGCCGCCGATCGTTCCCGGGGCCGCAAAATCTTTTCCGAGAACTGCGAGAAGTGCCATCGGCTATTCGGCGAAGGCAGCACCACGGGACCGGACCTCACGATTCTGCAGCGTTTGAACGTGGAGTACCTGGTAAAAACGATTGTCGACCCTAATGCCCTGGTTGGCCTCGACTACCAATCCGAGAAACTCGTGACGACCGACGGTCGGACGATGTCGGGGCTCGTAATCCGTGAGGACGAGGAGTCCCTCGAGCTCCAGACTGCTACCGAGACGATCACGATACCGAAAGACAAGATCGACGATCGGTCGCCCTCCAGTGTTTCCGTGATGCCAGAAGGATTACTACAGGACTTGAGCAATGATCAAGTACGGGATCTGCTCGCCTACCTTCAAGGAGACGAGCAGGCGCCGTTGCCAATCGAGCAGAAGTCGGGCACTGGCCGTGATCGATTCGAACCACGATGAACTAGCGAAACCTGAATTCGCAGGAGAAAGTCATGCATGAGAATACGCAATCGACGAGCACGCGTCGCAGTTTTCTGGGGGCCATGGGAGTCGGCATTGCCGCAGGTTCCGTGGGAGCCCTGCCGCGGTCGGCTGAGGCGTCGCAACGGAAGGAAGCGCCGACTTTCCGCTTCGTTTTCTTACCCGACATTCACTTGATGCACGATCGGCGCTCCCCGCAGGGGATGGAGGCGGCGCTCCGCGTGGCGGATCGGCTTGACCCTCGCCCCGACTTCCTGCTCACCGGGGGCGATCTGATCGACTCCTTGCGTGACAAATCACCGGAAGAGGCTGACGAACTCGCAAACCTGTTCCTGCGCATCTGGAAGGACAACACCGACTTGCCCGCCCACCACATGCTGGGAAACCATGATGCGGCCGGTTGGCGAAACGACTCGTTCCCCAAGGAACATCCCGAGTTCGGATATGCAATGCTCCGGGGCCGACTGGGGATGCCCGGACTGCACTATAGCTTCGACCACGGCGGCTGGCACTTTGCGGTGCTGCATAATATCCGACTCGTCGAACCCAAGTCGTATGTCAGCGAGTTCAGCGAAGAGCAACTGAACTGGCTCAAGACCGATCTCGCGGACAGCCAGGGGAGGCCGACGATTCTGTTTGGGCACTTCCCACCGATCTCGGCGATCGAATTCTTCGACGGCCGCGCCAAACATGCGGAAGGCACTTGGACGCTGTCGTCTCAGCGGATGAGCCGCAATCCATGGGATCTGGTCACCGCAACCGAAGGGGCCAACGTCAAGGCGTTTTTCAGTGGGCACATCCACCGACTCGATCGCGTCGAGGCCGCCGGCCGCACGTTCATCTGCGCCGGTTCGGTCAGCGCCAGCAAGTGGACCGGGCACGACCACGAGACGCCTGAAGGGATCACGATCGTCGATTGCCACGACGACGGTTCGTTCAATTATGCGTACCACGACTACGGCTGGGAGGCGACGTGACCTCGCCAGCGGAGCGCACCCTCCGCCGCGAACTGGGCGTATTCGGCGCGACGATGATGGGACTCGGCTCCATCGTCGGTACGGGGATCTTCGTCAGCATCGGCATCGCCGTGGGTGTTGCGGGGCCGTCGGTGGTCGTGGCAATCGCTCTTGCGGCGGCAGTGGCGGTTTGCAACGCACTCAGCAGCGCGCAGCTTGCGGCGAACCACCCGACCAGCGGCGGGACCTACGAGTACGGGCACGTCTATCTGCGGCCCTGGCTGGGTTTCTCGGCGGGTTGGATGTTCCTGTGCGCCAAATCCGCTTCGGCGGCGACCGCGGCGCTGGGCTTCGCGGGTTATGTACTCGTCGCCGTGGGACAGCCGAACTCGACCTGGCATCTGCCGCTAGCGCTCGCCGCCGTCGCCGTGCTCGTGGGAGTCGTGCTCTGTGGACTGAGGCAATCCGACTGGACCAATATCGTCATCGTATCAGTCACGCTGATTTCGCTGACGTTCTTCGTCGTTGCCGGAGTCCCCGCCGCGCTTCGGCATGGCGCCGAAAACCTGGGTCCGTTTTTCGAGAGCCCGTTGGGAGACGGGCGTCCCGCGTTCGTGAGATTGCTTGAGGCGACCGCGCTGATGTTCGTCGCGTACACGGGGTACGGCCGCATTGCAACGCTGGGGGAGGAGGTGAGGGATCCACGTTCGACCATTCCCCGGGCCATCGTGCTGACGCTCGTTGCGTCGATGTCGCTTTACCTCGCCGTGGGTCTGGTCGGAGTGGCTGCGGCTGGCGCCGAACAATTCGGGTCGGTCGTCACTCAGCAGGCCGCGCCGTTGGCAGTCGTCGCGCGCGGTTTTGGCGCAGTCAGTGCAGAATTGGTATTGTCGATCGGCGCCGTCACGGCGATGCTTGGCGTGCTGCTCAATCTCGTGCTCGGCCTGTCGCGCGTCGTGCTGGCGATGGGGCGGCGCGGCGATCTGCCTCGGTCGTTGGCCCGACTCAATGCGCGCGGCACCACGCCGACAGCCGCTGTGCTGCTGGTGGGCGCGGTGATCCTCGGACTCACCAGCATCGGCAGCATCAAGTTCGCGTGGTCATTCAGCGCCTTCACGGTGCTCGTCTATTACGTGATCACGAACCTCGCGGCGATCCGCCTGCCGAGCGAGCAACGTCTCTATCATCCGTCCATCGCCTGGTGCGGCCTTTTTGGATGCCTCTCGCTAGCGCTTTGGGTTGAACCGCGCGTCTGGATTGCTGGATTGAGCGTTCTCGGAGTCGGGCTCATGGTCCGTCGGTTGCTCCACGTCCGCCACGACGAGGGTCTGGCCGGGTGGAGGGGTCAGGATCTCGGCCACCAAGCGCAGCAGTTCGACGGCCGCCGTCGTGGCGGTGCAAGCCGAGGTGGCGCTGGTGAAGCAGAGGGGCTGGTGCGTGTCCGCATCGAGGGCAAAGAAGATCGGAGCGACCTTGGAAGGCCGGCTGCGCTGGTCATCACGGTAGCGGCGCATTTGCCGCTTGCTCTGACTGCGCATGCGGTGCGGATCGATGGCCAGCAGTTTGCCCACGTAGTCGCCGGAGGCCCGGCGGATTCGCCCCAAGGCCACCTGCAGTCTCTGCGCCTGGGCCACCGTTTGCTCGGCCAGCAGGTCGTGAATGGCCACATCGTTGGCCACGAACGGCAGGCCGTTGGCCAACTCGAAGCCGCGCTGGCTCAGCACGCGGTGGCGACGCAGGCCGGTGCGGCACAGGGCGGCCTCGTGAACGAGTTGGAGCGCCAAGCGCGGCTCCACCCGCCCGCCCGACTGACCACTCCAGCCGCAGAGTAAATCCCAAGTCCCCAGCCGGAGGTGTTCGGGGATCAGCAGCCACAGGCCCACCAGGTTGCCCGAGACCTTGTCGGCGAGGAGTTGTCGCACGCCGCGCTCCAGGCTGGCCGGATCGCCGGGCTCCTGGCGCGTGCGCCGTCGCGTCCGCTGCGTGGGGATCTTCACCTCCTCCTCCGGTGGACGGTACTT
>JACTND010000215.1 GCA_014584305.1 Planctomycetota bacterium
TTACAACCCGAAACGTAAGTGAGGGAATTGCTGAGTTATCCCTCACTAACGATTCGGGTTGTGAGAAATGCGGGTTAGTGCAAGACGCGTCAATCAGATGATCGCGGCAATAGAAGACTTGTTTGCTTTTCAGATCGGGATCGCCAACGAATCCCGCTGAATGGATCTGGACTTCAGCTTGCTGGCGGACGCGACGACGTTCCTCCCAGGCACGATCGATGGCACCTTGATCGATGCTCGTCCCATGAGCGGCCTCGCGGGCCGATAGGAGAAACGCGTCGCGGTACACTCGCTCAGCTTCTTGCTGTTCGGGCGTCTGTGGCCAATCGGGTCCATCTTGATAGAAGCGGACAAGGTCTTCGGGTAGGTTGGTCATTCGATGGTCTCAGGATTGGACTGGGAGCCAGCCAAGTTTCGGATCGTTCCTAAGCAGCCGAATGTTCTCGGCGCGTCGCAGGATGTGTTTGATGACCGGCTCGCTGAGCTTGTAGTGCAACGCGAGTGCTGTAGCGGTGACCGTGATTCCGGCTCGATGCATGGCATCCACCTGCATCGCTACCATCGCGGTCGTCGGCGTTGGGAAATTCATTTCGGCGTCGGCTTGGATGTGCTTTCGCATTGCTGCTCCTCTGTGTTCGAGTTGGAATCGGCCTCTTGGCTTGTTGATGGCTGCGTTTGCTTTTCGTTGAGGTCCAGCAACCAATTGGCCCAGGCTGCCGCGAATTCTTCGGGCACCTCGCCTTCGTCCGTGTTCTCGCTGTTGGTTGGTTGCATCCTGATTTCTCCTGTCGATGTAGCCCGCTGCCGGGAAACGTTGCGTCCCCGTATGTATCTATGCCGAAAGCAGACGTACGTGCGCGTTCGGACGGGTTCTCGTAAGCGGGGCAGGAATCCGCGAGCCATCTATTGGTTGACCTACCCGGTGGTTGGCCAAGTTGACGAGAGAATTTGCGATGGCGTTCGTAGGGGGTGCGGCAGAGCGGCCGGCGAACGAAGGGCAAGAACGGCGACCAGAAATCGCCACCCATCGCCTAGAAAGCGTTGTTAGCAAAAACACCGCCTCTCGGATTCCCTTCTTGATTGTCCGAGTTTTTGTCAAAGGCAACAAGTACGTTTTGTATCGCAACCGCGAGATCGTCAATCGTATCGAGACCAACCATGGAAAATCCAAACGGTTTCGGGGCGATTTGTTGTGAAGCAATCACGGAATCGACGACGTAGAGTTGGAATGCGGGCTCCAGTTTATCTACGTGAAGATCCTGAATCAACCGAACGTCCCGGTTGATCTTACAGGCCGGAACGTCAAAGAATCGCGATATTGCTTTTCGTGTCTCCAGCAGTATCGCGGTGGTATTGAATGGCCGCAACGACACAAAGTCATCGTCAGTGGTATCGGTTCCGGCCAACAAGCGGTTGCGAACGGAACGCATCGTTGCGGAGTTCTTGGCGTGATCCCTGCTGGACAAAAGCAACACGGCAACGAACGTGATAGCGGCTGGCATCGTCGCCATGATTAGTCGGTCTGTCCACGAGGCGTCGCGAACAAACAAAGATACGGCGCCCCCGATGGCGAATATAACCAGAGCTATCGCGCCAGAATAGCCAATCAGGAAATGCATGACTTTGTCATGTTGTGCTTTGTCAAATAACGCCAGCGATAACCGAGTCGCGGCGATTGATTTTCCAGTGCAAATGCGCCCGATTCCGCGACTTCGGTTGATCGCTTTGTTATCGGAAAATTGCAGCCAATTTTCGGCTTGAGCAACGCGTGCAGTTGCATCGTTTTTGCCAACTCGATTATTGTTGCAGCAAAATGTTGTATTGCAAGTCAGAAAGGTTTTGAAATTTCAGATTCGTACTGTGCGCCAGGCGAAGCTTGGCGGTTCTTATTAACTGAAAGGTGTTAATCGTGGTAAGTGCTTGTTCACCATGGTGCTGCTGGAGCGGCGTTAGGAGCAATCCTACCGCCGAAGCCTCCTGACAGCAAAGATGTCAGCCGTAATGCGACAGCGTGAACCCAATCCGGCTTCGTTAAGTATCTCCGAGTGGCTAGCCTACAGTGCATGGTGAAGCGTACACGAAACGTGAAGAAACGAGTCATTGCAGCGCTTCGACTCGGCGGGATGGTAGGGGACAGCGGGCATCGACAGAACAGTCAGGAACCAGGGAGACCCTTCATGGCTCGGTCCCAGCCGAAACGACCTCCAGGAATTCATAACTGGACATGTCGGCCATGCGGGGAGTCGGACGGGCTCATAGTAGCGATGACGCCGGGTGATGCCGCACTAGCCAAGGAGCCCGACAAAGGAAGTGCTTACCATCAACAATGAAAGTTGTTCACAACGGCGCTCTGCTTGACATGATGTCCACTACGGAAAATGAGTTTCCGGCCGACCCTCTGGGTCGAAACGGCCTACCTCCGAAAGTCTCACGTCTGAGATGGAAGCTGATCGAGAAGGCCAAGCAGGAAAAAGATCGGAGCGTGTATGACCCCATGACCCAACCGCTGGGAGTCCTGTGGCTCAACCGGCTACCGCCGCCTGTGTCTGCTCCCTGGCAACAATTCCTTTGGTAAGCCGGATGCGGGAAATCCGCACGTCCGGTTTGACGAGGGGGGGGCCACCGCAAGCGGCGGGCCTCCTCTACTCTACCGACACGATCGCAATCACAAAACCAATACTGAAGCGAAAGGCGTGGGGCCTTACTCGGCTGACCCAACGAACAGAGACGGTTGCTGCGGATCGAGTACG
>JACTND010000227.1 GCA_014584305.1 Planctomycetota bacterium
TGATCGTCTCGGGCACCAGCCAGTCGGTAACCATGATCGAAGGCTTCGGTCGCGAGATTCCAGAAAACGAAATGTTGGAAGCGATTGAGTTTGCTCATACCGTGATTCGGCAAATTATTGACCTGATGCGACAATTGGCCAGTCAGGTGAAAACCGAGCCGATGGCCTTTACGCCGCCGCAACCGGCCGCCATCTACGAGGTCGTTCGCACCCGATACTATGACGCCTTGCGCATGGCCAAACAGACGGTCGGAAAACAAGAACGTGCCGACGCCGTGCGCTCGCTGAAGGAACAGGCGATGGCTACGTTGACTGCAGAAACGACCGCGGACCAGCCGCTGGATCTCAACCTGTTTCAGGTGGCCTGGCACGACTTGGAGCAACGGGTCGTACGCGATTTGATTCTGGCCGGAACCCGGCCCGATGGACGCGACAATACATCGTTGCGGGCGATCGAGTGCCATGTGGGCGTATTGCCTCGCGTGCACGGTTCTTCCCTATTCCAGCGGGGCGAAACGCAAGCCTTGATCACTGTCACTTTGGGAACAGCGCGCGATGAGCAACGCGTGGATGGCTTGCAAGAGGAATATTCGAAGAAGTTTATGCTTGACTACAACTTCCCGTCGTTCAGCGTCGGCGAGGTGCGACCGATTCGCGGCCCCGGTCGCCGGGAAATCGGCCACGGTGCACTGGCGGAGCGAAGTATTAAAGCGGTGTTGCCTGATCCCGAAGAATTTCCCTACACGATTCGAGTCATTTCCGACATCCTGGAATCGAATGGCTCATCGTCGATGGCTACCGTCTGTGGCGCGACGTTGGGACTAATGGACGCCGGCGTCAAAATTACCGCACCGGTGGCAGGAATTTCCGTGGGCTTGGTGCAGGAGGGTGACCGCTGGGTATTGTTGACAGATATCATCGGGGACGAAGATCATTTCGGCGACATGGATTTCAAAATCGCCGGTACTCCCAATGGAATCACGGGTATTCAGCTCGACCTGAAAATTCGCGGTATCAGTCGGGAAATCATCCGCGCCACATTGGCTCAAAGCCGCGAAGCGCGGCTGGAAATTCTCAAACGGATGTTGTCCGTTATTCGGATGCCGAAGGAAGACATCTCGCAATACGCGCCGCGGTTGTTGGTAACGCAAATTGACCCCGATAAGATTGGTTTGTTGATCGGCCCCGGTGGCAAGAACATTCGCCAAATCCAAGAGGAAACGAAGACGGTCATCGATATCGAAGATTCCGGCCGCGTGACAATCGCGTCGGAAGACGCCGCGCTGGCGGAGAAGGCGTTGAAGCGTGTCGAATTGGTGACGGCGACTGTTCAAATCGGCAAGATCTATGATGGTGTCGTCAGCAGTATTAAGGACTTCGGTGCCTTCGTTGAGATCCTGCCCGGCCGCGATGGACTGTGTCACATCAGCGAACTCTCCAGCGGTTACATCGGCAGTGTGACCGAAGTTTGCCAAGTGGGCGACGAAATGAAAGTCATGGTGATCGATATTGACTCGACCGATCGCGTGAAGTTGAGCCGTCGCCGGGCGATCGAAGAGTTGGGGCTCGAGGACGAGTTTGCCTCGGCCACGCGCTCGGATGACCGTAACGAAGAGGACGATGAGTACTTCGACGACGACAACGGGGATTACGAAGAAGGTGGCGACGAAGAGTTTACCGACGACGATCGCGGCAATGGCCGCGGTTGGCGCGGCGACAACGAACAACGCGGTGGCGGACGGCAGCCGACGCGCGAACACTCCGGCGGTCATGGACGCCGGGACCGCGGCCGCAATGGGGGCAGTGGCGGACACGGTCAACACAGTCGTGGCGGCTCCGGTCGCGGCCAACAGCGGGGTGGCAGTGGCAATCGCGGCGGCTATGGTGGACACGGCGGCGGTCAGCGCGGTCGCGATGATCGACGCGGCGGAGGCGGTCGCGGCCCACGAGGCAACCGCGGCGGCCGGCACCAGCGGTAACTGCCCGGTTATCGTTGGGGGCGTCATCGTTTCACCGATGATTCGGCCTGACCATCAATCGAAATCACTGCAATGATTGTAGGGCGGAGAGGTTCTCTGCCCTACAAAGGTGCCTATTCCCAGCGCGCATCCGGCGCCCAAAAGGTCTCTTGCGTCAGCAGGCAACCGAGCCATTCAGACAGGCGGAAAGGACAAGAAAGGGGACACCCAACAAAAGAGAGATACCCAGTTTTCTGCCGCCTTGAGCCAAAAACTGGGTGTCCCCTTTTGAACGCAAAAATCCTTGTCTGATAATCCTGAGTTGCTGGGTCGTCCCAAGGACTTCGTGGTGACCGTCCGACAAATAGAAATTGCAGCCGGCGCTGGATTTGTGATTGCAATTACCGGCGATATTATGCGCATGCCCGGTTTGCCCGATCACCCATCGGCCGAGCGCATGGATATAGACGCGGATGGAACCATCGTTGGATTAGATTGAGCCCACGGGCCGGGGGCTGGTCCATTGTTCGGGCAATGAACTTGACTCCGTAAACAGGCAATGTCCGAAAACATAGACTTGACACCTCGGCGCTTTGAACTGTTACGACTGGACCAGATTGACCATGAAACTACCGAAAAACGTTTTAGGAACGGAGCTGCAGCCCTGTTGTTACTCGCCCGTGACTGGTTTTTTTCGGGACGGTTATTGCCGCACTGGAATGCAGGACGACGGCTTGCATCTGGTGTGCGCCGAAATGACTCCCGAGTTCTTGGTCTTTAGCCGCATCCAA
>JACTND010000182.1 GCA_014584305.1 Planctomycetota bacterium
CGCCCCGCTTGCTCCGGCTCGAATATCGCTGACGAGAACCGTCCCGGCGGTCGTGCCGTCGCTCTTCCACAATTCATTGCCACTAACGCCATCGCTGGCACTGAAAAACAACGTCCCATTCACGTTGGTCAAAGAATAAGGTGCCGCCCCGATTGCTCCGGCTCGAACATCTCTGACGAGAACCGTCCCGGCGGTCGTTCCGTCGCTCTTCCACAATTCATAGCCACTAACGCCATCGTTGGCACTGAAAAACAACGTCCCATTCACGTTGGTTAGAGAACTGGGGCTTGCCGAACTTGCCCCCGGTCGAATGTCTTTGACGAGAATGGTCCCGGCTTGGGTCCCGTCAGTTTTCCACAGTTCAACGCCATTGACTCCATCGTTGGCCCTAAAAAATACCGTGTTGTTGACATTCGTGAATTGGCCTGGATCAGACGCACCCGCACCTGAGACAATGTCGATCAAGGTAGGAAGACCAGCCAGTAATCGTCTGGGCTCCAGGCATTCAAATGCAAACGTCGTCGACTGACGAAACGCGCAGGTAGCGCCGCGACGTCGAAGTGATCTCCTGCCAGGTCGCCGCGTAAAATGCCCGTCACCAAAGTTGTTGAACGTCATTTAAGACTCCCCTTGGCAATCGCTCCCATGAACCAACCACCCCAGTTCCGCCAGGGTCGGCAAGACGGCAAGATGATACCCCAAGTCACTGGCGATCGTCAACACAGGTGATGGTATTCCTGTTAACGCGTTCCCATAGTCCACCTATCAAAAAGCGATCACAAATAACGAGGATCTGAAAATCGCCACGGAAGTGCAGCGGTTGTAGGTAAATCTCACAGCCGGGACGATTTCGCCGTCTGCACGTTCCATCAGGGAAACGTCGATCACTAGATCCATTGGTCAATGTAGGGGTGCGTGCTCCCGCGCCACCCTCACCTGGAACATCGATTATGACTCGCAACTTCCTTGGGCTTTATGAAGTCGTCCCTCTGGGAAAACGCCGGGGCCATCGTCACCATACCACCGATCCAAAACCGCCAGCCAATCGCTGTGGTTGCGAACCCGTGTGAAGTCGCTGCGAACGTGTTCATACTCTGGATGCGAGGCCGCGTACTTGATTCCAAACTTCCGCATCAGCGGACCGGTTGCGGGAGCACCATAGAGCGCTTCAGCCAATCGGTAATGTGTCTCCATGACTTGCCGCTGCATGTGCAATGTCGGGGGGGGACCCGTTTGCCCAGTTTCCAATAGCTGGCGTACCTGTTGAAAAATCCAGGGATTGCCAATCGCGCCGCGCGCTACGGATACGCCGTCCACACCGGTCTGCTCGATCATGGCCAAACAATCGCGCGGCGTAAACAAGTCGCCGCTGCCGATGATGGTGCGCTGGCCGACGTGCTGTTTGACCTCGCGGAGAAAATCCCAGCGGCTCGGCCCAACATAGCGCTGGGCCACTGTGCGGCCATGAACCGTTACCGCCGCCACTCCGGCTGCAAACGCTCCCTCAAGAATCTCAAAGAAACAATCGCGACTGCGGGGGGTGTCGTCCAGACCGCGCCGCATCTTGACCGTCACCGGAATTCGCGCGGGGACGGTGGACCGGGTGCGACGGACGATCTCCAACGCGACTGCGGGTTGACCGAGATGATAACCGCCGCGGCATCGGCCCAAGACTTTTTTCACCGGGCAGCCGAAATTGATATCGATCACGTCAAAACCGGCGGCCACCAGCTTCTGTGCGCCGGCGGCAAACTGATCAGGTTCGGCGCCCATCAATTGTCCGCCGACTGGATGCTCTTCATCAGTCAAATGCAAGAAGTGGCTCGTCCGCTGTCGATCCTTGAGCTGCAACAGGAACTGGTCCAGCATCACCTCGCACAGCGTGTAACTGGCTCCGTGGCGACGAGCGATCACGCGCATCGGCCAATCGCTGTAACCCGACAACGCCGCTTGAACGACAGGGAAACCGATGGTCACCGGACCAACGTTCAAAATGGGGAGCGTCGGGGCCGTTGCCATAATCTCATTGGTTCATCCGCGGCCGCAATTCCAAACGTAAGACACAACCTCAGATCGTCCGCTGGTGAAATACTCTCGGTGCGGTACGCCATCGGTCGGAATCAAGTTCCCCGTCGACCGAGATTAACGGCGTGGTACGTACTTATCGGGAGGAAACACGTCGATCACATTCTGGTAGTGTTGCGTATCTGTCAACGTGAATCCAATGAACAAGGCGACAAAGAGAAATGCTGACCCAAAGACGATCAGATTAAACTTCTTATCCCACCACAGATGCATAAACACCGCCAATACCAGCAGACCCTTGGCCGTCGCGATCGCCATTGCAATCCACGTCCCGAAGGGGCGCAATTCCGGCCGGCCCGCCGTGACTACCGTCAAAATCGTCAAGGCGATCAGAGCGACAAAAACGCCGACCAAAAGACGCAACGGTACCGGATGAGCAAACCCGTGATCGTCGTGATGTCCTGACATTGCAAAACTCTCCGTTAGGTCCTATCGCCGCTGCCGCCGTCAGGCATCAGTCGATCAAGTACAACATGGGGAACAAAAAGATCCAAATCAAGTCAACCAAGTGCCAATACAGGCCGACATAATCGACGGGCCCGAAGTAGTCAGCCCGCCAATGCAGGGCCAACGACCGGTAGAATATCCAAGACAAAAATGCCAGACCGCCGATGATGTGCAGCGCGTGCAACCCCGTCATACAATAATAAATC
>JACTND010000005.1 GCA_014584305.1 Planctomycetota bacterium
ACAAAATCGAGCAAATCGGCGACGCTCAAGGTGTCCGAGATCATCGGGTCGCGTTCCAATTCCTCTTGCATCGCCCGCAGCGCGCGGAGTTTCGGCTCGAACTCGTTCCCCCACAGATTGGGAACGTCGATCAACACGTCGATCGGATTGATTCCCTCGATCCGCTGCACCAAAAAACTAAACGACTTGACGATGGGACTGGAGCGGCGGAAGTTGTCGTTGAAATCCGTAGCGACTTGCAGCCGCGCGATCCCGCACGACGCGGCGGCGGCTAATACCAACACCAGAACCAACACGCGTCCGGGAAAACGGCTGATCTGTTCGACCAAACGCTGCAAGGCATGGGCCACGCCACTTTCACCCCAGGCGCGTCCGGGCAAATTGTCCCACCGGGGAAACGATAGGACCGCCGCCGGAATCAACATCGCGGCGGCGACGAACACCAATCCGGCGCCGAGCGCCATCATCAAACCGAAGCTGGCGACCGGCGCCACGCGACTGACCAACAGGGCGGCGAACCCGGCCACTGTCGTCAAGCAGGTCCAGAAGATGGCCGGTCCCACATGCGTCAGCGTGTTTCGCAGCGCATCGAGAGAACCAGACTTGAGCCGCTCCTCGCGAAACCGAACCGTGATATGCACGACCGTCGCCACACCGATCACCGTGACGAGCGCCACCAGCGGCGAACTGACCATGCTCAGTTGGGCGCCGCTCAGCGCCAGAATGGCCTTGGTCCAGATCAACGTCACATGCACGACGGCCAGCGGCAACACGATCCAGCGCAGGTTGTGAAACAACAGCGCAATGACCAGCGTGAGAATCACCGTCGAAGCCCAACCCAGCGTCACGCCGTCGCGCTCGAGATTCGTGAAGACTTCATCCACCAGAACGGGTCCGCCAGCCAAAACTGGATCGAATGCCTGTTGGCTGCAGACTCGTCGGACGCCGGCGATTGTTTTCGCGCGATCGACGGGCGCTTCGGGATTGATCGTCAAATCAACCCACAAGACCGCCGTATTTCCCGAATCCGCAACAAGGCGGCCCCGATAGAGGTTGCTCCCTACGATTTCAGCGCGCAACGCCTCGGGCGTCACCGCGCCCGCCGCCAATTGGTCGGCCAGCGGCCGCGCGTCCAATGGTGCCAGCGGTCGGCGGATATTGTCCAAACAGAGCACACCGGCCACGCCGGGGACGGACAACAGTTGTTCCCGGAGGCTCTGCAAGCGCCGCATCCCCGCTTCGGTGAACAATTCGGGATCGTCATAGGCGACCAGCGACGTTTCCAAACCGCCGAAATGGTGTTTGAGTTCCAAGAAGCTGACGTAGTGTGGATCGTCCGCCCGGAACATGCTTTCGATACGGCGATCGAAGGTCAATTGGTTGGCTGGGCGAATGGCCAAGGCCACCAAGACCATCGCGAATACCAGCAGCACGACGCGCCCGCGCAGAAACCAGTCGATCAATTGAGTGCCCACCATGGCGCGTTGTCGTTTCACGGGTACGATTATTTTGCGACGACAGCGTGATCGGTCGAGACTATGGTCCCCACCGGTAGAACTCTAAGGCACGATGCGCCGGTCGCTGGTGCGCGCTCCTTGAAAATCATGAATTTCCGTTTTGCGATCGGTAAAGACCTTGGCGACTTCATCCATCGCTGAGGCAAAGTTTAGATTCTGCCCGGCGGTGTAGGTCCAGGTGTTCACACCCACCAATTCTCCGCGCATGTTGACCAGCGGTCCGCCGCTGTTACCGCCGGAAATCGCCACCGAATGTTGTATCCACTGCATGTCGGGAGTATATCCCATATCGGCATAGACATCGTCATGGTCGCGACCGAGTTCCATCATCGTATTGCGGACATCGGAACCGTGCCGGATGGCGCTGATCGTCCCTTTAGTGGCCGAGAAACTGAAGCCCGCCGGCGCGCCGAAAGCCGCCACTTCTTCGCCGCGGCGGGGAAGACTGCCTGCCACCGGAATGGGGACCACGTTCAGAGACTTCGGGTCGATTTGGATGATCGCCAAATCCCGGCGTGGATCGAGAACAATCCATCCCAACGCGCGCGTCTGTTTGCCGTCAGCCGTGCTGACCACCACTTCCGACGCGCCGAAGACTACATGGTAATTCGTGACGACCTTGCCTTCCTGGTCGATGAAGAACCCACTGCCGACGGCTTCGGCGTCCATCGTCCGCACTTTCAAGCGGACGATCGAGGGCTCGACGCGCTCGATCAAGTCGGCCATCTCTAGATCGCGATCGCTGCCGACAAAGTTCGGATTGCGCAGTTCTTTCGATCCAGAATCCAAATCGTTTGCTCGACCCGGGGCAGCCGGCGCTTGACCGGACCCAACGGTCGCGGCGGAACCACCGCCGCCGAGTGAATCCGACGGATTGGACCTAACGAATTTGCCTTGAGTCTTCTTGTACTGATTGCTCCCCGAATGGAACGTGTACAGCAACACCGACACCACGCCGGCGAACACTAATAAAATGACACCGCCAGAAATCCCCCAAAACACCAACCGCGATTTGCCGGACACCTGCCGACGCGGTTTCGTCGGACGAGGCGCGGCGTAGGCTTGAGCCGCATAGGGGTTCTGCGGTTGCATCTGATGTCCGGCCAACGGTGTCATCGGCTGCGCATACTGAGGCGGAAAGTGCATCTCCAGCGGATCGACGATCTCGAGCTCCATCGGAGCCGGTGGATTGGGTGCGGCCGGCACCAAGACTTTCGCT
>JACTND010000004.1 GCA_014584305.1 Planctomycetota bacterium
TGACCGAATGCTGCAACGTTGCGGGAGCGGCATCTTTTATCAGCCAGGCGGTCAGAATGAGGCGCGACCCTGGATCCGCCTTTTGAGTCAAGACAGTGAGGGTCTCCGGGGCAAAGCCGCCTTCATCTCCCACCGAAGTGTTGAGCCCGCGACTCTTTAACACGCTTTTCAAATGGTGAAAGATCTCAACCCCGCAGCGCAACCCATCACGAAAGGTGTCAAATCCGAGAGGGACCACCATGAACTCTTGGACATCCAAGCCATTATCCGCGTGTTGGCCGCCGTTAATAATGTTCATCATTGGGACTGGCAATATCTGCGCCGCCGCCCCCCCTAAGTAGCGATACAACGGCTGATTCGTGAACTGTGCTGCCGCTTTGGCCACAGCCAGGGAACAACCTAGAATTGCGTTGGCCCCAAACCGACTCTTGTTCGAAGTCCCATCCAACTCCAACATCTGATGATCGATGAGTGCCTGTTCGGTAGCCGGCAAGCCCAATATCGACTCCCCCAACGTCGAATTAACATTCTCGACCGCCCGTGCCACGGACTTCCCCAAGTACACCTTGTGGTCGCCGTCCCGCAACTCCCACGCTTCATGTGCCCCAGTGCTGGCCCCGGAAGGAACCGCAGCCCGGCCAAAACTGCCGTCGTCCAATGTGACATCCACTTCAATAGTCGGATTGCCGCGGCTGTCCAAAATTTGCCGTCCCACGACTTCAATGATCGTACTCATGCTTTCCTCGGTACTGGTTGATAATGTGCGGATATTGTCAGGGATGATGTTTCGATCATAAAGGGGGCGTCATCGGCTCCGCCTTCTAGGTCGAAGCCATTCAAGTTAATATGAGTTGCCACTTTTTGGGTAGTGATTGTTTGGCGCGCAAATAACCATCGTGTTTACTGGACTAGTTGAAGAATTGGGAATCGTGCGTGAAGTACTGCACAGGGCCAATGATCGCCGCTTGACGATCACAGGGCCAACAATAGCCAACGACGTGCAGATTGGCGCCAGCATCGCCGTCTCCGGTTGTTGCCTGACGGTCGTCCATGTCGATCGCGATGCGTGCAACTTAACGTTTGAAGCTGGCGAAGAAACTCTGCGCTGCACAACCCTTGGATCTCTGTCGGAAGGTGACGGTGTTAATTTGGAACGTTCGCTTAAACTTAACGACCGATTGGGCGGACATTTTGTCACCGGACATGTGGATGGAATAGGGACTTTGATGGAACGAACCGACGACGAACGTTGGTCGTTCATGCGGTTTTCGTGTCATGAGCCCTTATCGCGGATGATGGCCAGTAAAGGATCCGTAGCCGTCGATGGCGTGAGCCTCACGTTGGTCGATGTTGGGGACGGACAGTTTACCGTCGCCTTGATACCGCATACGCTGTCGGTGACAACCCTTGGCCGATTGTCGGTCGGTGCTTCGGTCAATATCGAGGCAGATATTCTGGCCAAATATGTCGCCAGGCAACTGGCAACTACTGACCGCCACGAGTTACCCGCATAGGCCAGACATGACTGACAAGGAATCTCCCCACGCCCAACGCCAAACGATTAGCTACCTTACCCGCCGGTTTCGCCAGGTCGGACTGACTCCCAACGCGCGGCATGGGCAGAATTTCTTGGTCGATTTGAATTTACTCAACATCCTGGCAGACTCCGCACATTTGGAAACGCGGGACGTCATTCTGGAGGTTGGGACCGGGATGGGATCCTTGACCGCCTTGCTGGCTGGTGGTGCGGGCCAGGTAGTTACCGTCGAACTCGATCAACATCTCTATCAGTTGGCCCGCGAGGAACTGGAACAATTCGACAACGTGACGATGCTCCGACAAGATGTCTTGAAGAATAAAAACCAGGTCCACGCCAACGTTTTGGCCGTCGTAAAGGAACATCTTGCGGCAGCGCCAGATCGGATTTTCAAGCTGGTGGCCAATCTGCCCTATAACATCGCAACGCCCTTGATCTCCAATCTTTTGGTTGCGGAACCGATTCCCGACACGATGGTGGTAACGATCCAAAAGGAATTAGCGGATCGGATTGTGGCAGCGCCAAACAGCAAAGACTACGGCTCGCTGAGCGTTTGGTTGCAGAGTTTGGCCGAAGCTGAAATCCTGCGAATCTTGCCACCGACAGTGTTTTGGCCGCGTCCCAAAGTGCATTCCGCTATCATTCGCATCCGCCATCGACCGGATTGGCGCGCCGCGATTGTCGATGTCGAGTACTGGCATCGGTTTGTTCGCGCGATGTTTTTTCATCGCCGCAAATTCTTGCGTGCCGTGGCCGTGAGCGCGTTTCGCGAAGTATTGGACAAACCAGCGGTCGATCGCATTCTGCACGTCCACCAATTGGGCTCGGACGCGCGGACGGAACAGCTCTCGGTAGCGGAACTGCGAACGTTATGCGAGTCCTTCCGAGCCGCCGCCCCCTCCTGGCGCCTGAATTAACCGATAGGTGCCACCCACCTTTTTAAATAGGTGCTAAATAGGTGCCACCCACGTTGTATGGAAAAACTCCCAAAAACTGGGCTTGTTGCGGTTAGTGCCCGCTGTGGATGGCCAAACGTACCTCGGCGGGCTTTGACCGCCGGTAACCAAAAGGGGACACCCAACTTTTCGACAATTGGCTCAGGTTTGTGGGTGTCCCCTTTTGCCCTTTCGCGTGGTTCGGCACATAGTGGTCAATCACGGCTTCCACCAGGAACCGATAGGTGCCACCCACCTTTT
>JACTND010000035.1 GCA_014584305.1 Planctomycetota bacterium
TTCGTACCTGAGTTGCCGCGACGTTTTTAGGAATGGAATTGCGTCGCGAGCGGCCATCTCTGGCTGGGTGCCTGACTTGTGGCTTCGGCGCACGCGGAATACAATCCACTGCATTGCAAACCAACAGGATTTTTCACGACGCGACGAGTGGCCAACTACGGGTTTATCATCGATAACCGGCGGTGTATCGGTTGCCATGCATGTACGGTGGCCTGCAAGTCGGAACATCAGGTTCCGATCGGCGTCAATCGCACCTGGGTCAAGTACGTCGAAAAGGGAACCTTTCCCACGTCGCGGCGTTTGTTCTCCGTCCTACGTTGCAACCATTGCAACGATGCGCCCTGCGTCGAAATCTGTCCGGTGACAGCCCTCTACCGCCGTGCCGATGGCATTGTGGATTTCGACAACCGGCGGTGTATCGGTTGCAAAGCCTGTATGCAAGCCTGTCCTTACGATGCACTGTATATCGACCCAGAGACCCAAACGGCGGCTAAATGCAATTATTGCGCACATCGAGTCGATGTTGGGCTGGAACCGGCCTGCGTGGTTGTTTGTCCGACGCAAGCGATTGTTTCGGGCGACTTGGACGATCCGCAATCGCGCATCGCACAGATTAAGAATCGGCATCAGGTCACAGCACGCAAGGTCGAGAAAGGTACTTTACCCCAACTGTTCTACATCGACGGGGACGTCGATTCGTTGGACCCGATGGCGACCAGTGCGACAACCAGCACGTTATGGGGACAACAGGCGCGCGGCGTCGGACAGCATGCGCCGGATGGATCGAATCAACTGGCACATCCGCTGGACCTGCTGGGAGAATGGCTGGCTGTGAAGGATTCCGATCCGCGCCGCCAGTCGGACAAAGAACAATTGGTGCGCCACGTCATGTCGGATCAATCTCCGCGGCGCGCCTACGACGCGCCGAACAAAGGGATTACTTGGGGTTGGCAAGTGCCGAGTTATTTGTTCACGAAAGGCATCGCGGCGGGGGCGATTCTGGTACCACTCGCGGCCGTTTCCTTGGGCGTAACGTTGGCTCCGGGTTTGTTGGCATGGTCAGTCGTTTGGTCATTGGTGTTCTTGGTCGCAACTGGCCTGCTGCTGATTGCCGATCTGAAACAACCGCGGCGGTTTTTGTACGTTTTGTTGCGACCCCAATGGCGCAGTTGGTTGGTCAAAGGGGCCTATCTGATTACGGCGTTTGGCGCGGCTGTACCGGCCTATTGGCTGGTCGCCAGCCTGGGCGCGCTGACGGCGATCGAACCGGTGATGCGCTGGATAGCCATGCTGCTGGCGGTCGGCGCGGCGGTCTATACGGCTTTTTTGCTGGCTCAAGCCAAAGGGCGCGATTATTGGCAATCATCGGTTTTGCCTTGGCAGATGCTGGCCCACAGCGCCATGTTGGGAGCCGCCTGGTTGGGACTATTGGCGCCGTGGCTCGATGCCGCCTGGGTGGTGGCGTTATCCGCTGCCATGGCGCTGGCTGCCGCCGTTCATCTCGCTGGGGAAGCCATCGAAATCCATTCGACTCATGCTACGCGCGCCGCCAAACGTGTGGTCAAGTTGTTAACGCGCGGTCGATTCCGCCGGGCCTATTGGGCGGGCAGCATCCTGGCTGGCGGAGCGCTCCCCTTGGTGTTGTGCCTGACAGGAACGAGCTGGGGTTTGTTCCTCGCCAGCGCGTTGGTCCTGCCCGGAGTCTTTGTGTCGCAGTATTTGTTGGTCTATGTTCCGCAGCAGGTCCCGTTGAGCTAAATGATGAACCACCCCCAGCGCAATTGGATTGAGAAACTCGCCGTCAAACTGGGTTGTATTCCCGATCTCGACGCCGATGTCCAACCATCGCTCCCCGTCATCCAGGAGAAGTCGCTGCAGGCCAGTCCGCCTCCCGACCAGTGGGATGATTGGGTGGAATACGAAGCGACTGAATGGCCGACACGCGCGACGCGTCACTATCAAGTCGTCCCGACCACCTGTTTTAATTGCGAATCGGCCTGCGGTCTGCTGGCCTTCGTCGATAAAGACACGAATCAGGTACGCAAGTTTGAAGGCAATCCGTATCATCCGGGAAGCCGCGGCCGCAATTGCGCGAAGGGGCCGGCGACGATCAATCAGATTCAGGACGTGGACCGCATCTTGCACCCGATGAAATGTGTCGGCGCGCGAGGGTCGGGGAACTGGCAACAAGTTTCTTGGGAGGAAGCACTACAGGACATTTCCGATCGGATTGCCGCCGCCATTCGAGATGGCCGTCAAAATGAGATCGCCTACCATGTGGGTCGCCCCGGCCACGAAGCGTACATGGATCGCATCCTGCAAGCCTGGGGAGTCGATGGCCACAATAGTCACACCAACATTTGCAGCGCGGGGGCTCGATTTGGCTACGCCATTTGGCAAGGCTACGACCGGCCATCGCCGGACCACGCGCACGCACAGTTTATTTTGCTGATCAGTGCCCACTTGGAATCCGGCCACTATTTCAATCCACATGCCCAGCGGATCATGGAAGGCAAGTTGCGCGGTGCCAAGCTCTGCGTGCTCGACCCGCGACTTTCCAATACGGCTAGCGTGGCCGATTACTGGTTGCCGACGCAACCAGGGAGTGAAGCCGCGGTCTTGTTGGCGTTTGCGTCGCAGATTCTCCAGCACAAACTCTATAACCGCCCCTTCTTGGAACATTGGGTCAACTGGCAAACGTATTTGCAATTCCGGCGCCCTCACGCGCCGCTCACCTTCGAGGAGTTCCTTGCGGCTCTCACCGAGGAGTATGCGCCCTATACGCCGGAGTTTGCCGAACGCGAATCGGGCATACCTGCCGAGACGATTTCCCAGATTGCTCTGGAAATCGGGCGCGCGGGTACGCGGCTGGCAACGCACAACTGGCGGAGCGCGGCCAGCGGGAATCTGGGAGGCTGGGCAGTGGCGCGGTGCCTCCACTTCCTCAATGTCTTGACCGGCAGCGTCGGCACGCCCGGCGGTACGGGACCAAGTGGTTGGAACAAAGTCAAACCGCAGCTTTTTGACCAGCCGCCGGCACATCGTTTTTGGAACGAACTTCATTTTCCTCTGGAGTATCCGCTGGCCCATTATGAGATGAGTTTTCTGCTCCCTCATTTCTTGAAAGAAGGCCGCGGGCGCTTAGAAGTCTATTTCACACGCGTTTTTAATCCGGTCTGGAGTTATCCCGACGGTTTCTCCTGGATTGAGGTCCTGAGCGATCCCACGAAAATTGGCTTGCACGTTGCGCTGACGCCGACTTGGAACGAAACCGCGTACTTTGCCGACTATGTGCTGCCGATGGGACATGCCAGCGAACGGCATGACTTTAACAGCTATGAAACCGACAGCGGTCGCTGGATCGCGTTTCGCCAGCCCGTGTTGCGCGAAGTCGCCCGCCGCAACGGGAAACCGGTGGAGTTCACGCACCAAGCGAACCCCGGGCAAGTTTGGGAAGAAGACGAATTCTGGATCGAACTTTCCTGGCGGATCGACCCCCACGGCGACTTGGGTATCCGGCGACATTTTCTGTCCCCGTATCGAACCGGTGAGAAGATTACGATCGACGAGTATTACCAGTTCATTTTTGATCGTGTGCCGGGGTTGCCGGAAAAGGCCGCCGCGGAAAACTTGACGCCGCTGGACTATATGCGCCGCTACGGGGCTTTTCAGATCGAGCAACATGCATACGAAAAACACAAACAGCGATTAACGGACGAACAATTGCAAGAGGCGTCGATCGATGCAGCATCCGGATTGGTTTTCGCCCACGGCAAAACGATTGGAATTGTCGTCGAAGGGGTTCCTTGCGTGGGTTTCCCAACTCCGTCGCGGAAGCAAGAGATTTTTTCCACAACGATGGTCCAGTGGCGTTGGCCCGAGTACGCCACGCCAACGTACGTTAAGTCACATGTCCATCCTGAGACAATCGCCCCCGCGAAAGGTGAGTTCGTTTTGATGCCGACCTTTCGCTTGCCAACCTTGATCCACTCGCGCAGCGGCAACGCTAAATGGCTAGCGGAAATTTCTAACCGAAATCCAATTTGGATTCACACTTCGGACGCCCAGCGACTGGGAATCGAACCCGATTCCTTGGTGCGGGTTACCACCGAAATTGGACATTTCGTTGACCGCGTATGGGTCACGGAAGCGATCAAGCCAGGTCTGATCGCTTGCTCACACCATTTGGGACGTTGGCGGCGAAGCCAGGACCCGGCAGCCAATCGGTGGGCGATGAATCTCGTCGATATCGACTTCCGCAAGGGAATTTGGAGACTGCGTCTGAAACAAGGAACCGAGCCGTTTTCCAGCCAGGACCCTGATACCTCGCGTATTTTTTGGCGCGATGGGGGTGTCCATCAGAATTTGACCTTTCCCGTGCAACCGGATCCGATCAGCGGCATGCACTGTTGGCACCAGAAAGTCCGAATCGAGCCGGCGCGATCAAGCGATCAGTACGGGGACGTCGAGGTCGATTCCGAAAAAGCGATGAATGTGTATCGCCGTTGGTTAACATTTGCGCGGTCGGCACCCGGTCCCGACAATTTGCGGCGGCCCTTGTGGTTGAACCGTCCGTTGCGCCCGGTCGATGACGCCTATCGGTTGGCCTAGCGCAATGCACTTCACTTGGGAGCGATCGGTGATCTATTGCCCCCACAAGTTGGTATTCATGCACATGACAAACCCATTGATGTTGCAATGCCAGGTGCGACAGACCCAAGGGTATCTACCACCCGGGCCGATACGACATTTTTAGGTTGAAGTGTTGCAAACATTCAGGATCACCGAGCCTCGAACGGACGAGCCACCATCAAAACCGAGCATAATCACGGCTCCGCTGCTTCCGTTGGTTTCTCAGAATCTCAGAGTCTTTTCTTTCTTGTACGCGTACTCAGCATCGCGGTACTCGTACTCGTACTCGAAAAGGGCGTGCTGGCAGACCGTTTTTCGACTATGAGCGACTCGCGACGCTCGTGACAACGCCAGCCGCGATGGAGAATCAGAACTGAAGCAGAACGTGTCGATGCGCATTCGGGTGATTCGACGAACGATGAATGTCGCTGAGGATCGTATCGAGTACGAGCAAGAGTACGAGTACCGATGCCCGGAATACGGTTAGGACTATTATGGCGAACCATTCGCTAGTGATGGTGGGCCTGGCTGGCCGACAAGAAGGGCTGCGCGGGCTCCAGGCCCAGATAAAACCGCCACCGCTGTTTGCGAAAATGCGGAAATCGCGTCAACACCGGCCGCTGGTCGATCAACAACTTCGGTTCCAGCATCAACTGCACGACAGCTTCCCAGACAACCTCAACCAGTGCAGTCACGCTGCGGAGCGCGTCGAAATCAAGGCAATCCGCCAAGTCATGGGCTTGTTGAAACAAGGACTCGATGCGGCTGCCGTAGAGTCGCGTGAGGAATCCCAACGATCGGCCGCCGTCCGGATCGCTGAGTTCGTTCGCCGGCAATCCGCTGTCCGCAAAGTCGCGTCGCGCGAGTCGATAATGACTTCGGCGCATATCGGGATCTAATTGAATGAGCCAATAACTCAATAACAGTGCTTGTCCCAATCGTATGGCCGGAACTTCAAAACCGGGCTTGGCTCCCAATATAGCCATCGCGCCGCACGCCGTTCCGCCTCCCAATTTGGCTAGTGTCGGCAAAAGCTCGTCAAACGTTTCGGGCTGAGGGAAACGATAAGCCAGATCAGCGCCATGCAGTACCTCAAAAACGAACTGTTTCGGGATATGAAACCGCTCGACCGTATCGACGATGGCCGCGGTCTGCGCGTGCGTACATTTTCCCGAAAAACCGTCGTCCAACTCGATTCGCAATCCATCGACAGACTCTTCGGTTATCTTGGGCTGCTCTCGACGATGCATGATTTGCCAAGCGTTCGCCACGTGGGAAAACCACGCGAACAGCCCCTGTTGGCGATTACCCGGCAGGTTAAAAATGGGCCAGGTCAAGGGATGCACTAGCTGTTTTGCTTGGCGCACGGCCGTGGAATAGCCGCGTCGAATCACCGCCTCGTCAATCGCCATTTTAACGGGCTCGGCACCGTCGGTTCGCGTTGCGATTCCTGACATTTCCGGTCCTTCCGCTCCGCGCGATGTTACTTTGCCAAATATCCGTCGGTTCGCTACACTAAATACGTATCGGTCGGCGGCGACCGACATCACAAGAGTACCTTGTGACCATTGGACTGAGAACCCCCGCAGACAGTACAGCACCACGCATGAAAGTCCTCTTGGCCGCTCCGCGCGGGTTCTGCGCCGGCGTCAACATGGCAATTGACAGCCTCGATTTGGCGTTGCGCTATTTCGGTCCGCCCGTCTATGTCTATCACGAAATCGTCCACAATCAATACGTTGTGCAATCGTTCCTTCAGAAGGGAGCCATTTTCGTCAACGACCTCGGCGATGTCCCGCCGGACTCGACGCTGTTATTCTCCGCGCATGGCGTCTCGCCGGAAGTCCGCCAGATGGCGCGCGATCGCCACTTGCGCGCGATTGACGCCACCTGTCCACTGGTCACCAAAGTCCATCTGGAAGCAATCAAGTTCGCGCGCGAGGGTTATACGATCTTCCTGATCGGCCACGATGGACACGATGAAGTCATTGGGACCATGGGCGAGGCCCCCCAGGCGATGGTCCTGGTCGAAAGCTGCGACGACGTCGATCGCTTGACGGTGCCGGAGGACGCCAAAGTTGCATACTTGACGCAAACCACGCTGTCAGTCGATGACGCCAATCGCATCATCCAACGGTTGCGGGAGCGTTATCCCCGCCTCGCCAATCCACCCAAAGACGACATTTGTTATGCCACTCAGAATCGACAGGAAGCGGTTCGCGTGCTGGCCCGCGAGGCTCAGGTCTGTTTGGTCGTCGGCAGCCAGAATAGTTCCAACAGTCAGCGTTTGCGCGAACTGGCCGAGGAAACGGGGATCCGCGGATACTTGATCGATTCCGTAGCGGGCATTGATCCGCAATGGCTGGCCGAGTGCCATACCGTATTGGTCACTGCCGGCGCCAGCGCACCGGAGTTGATTGTGCAGGAAGTGCTCGATTATCTGCGCATCGAATTTGGCGCGGAAGTTGAAGTCCGTTCTGTTCGACACGAGGATGTCTCGTTTCCGTTGCCTCGCGCTTTGCGTACACTGCCCGCGGTGGAACTCGCACGAGGTGTCGATGGAGCTTGACACAGCGCTGGCCGAACCACCATTCCTCGCTTCTCTGCGCGGCGAGATCGACGGGCAGCTTGCCCGTTACATCGAGTTTTCCGACGGCTGTCCACCGCAGCTAGCGGAAGCGATTCGTTACGTCTTGTTGGCGCCCGGCAAACGGCTGAGGCCGATATTGGTCGTGCTCGGGGCCCAGGCTGCGGGAGGGCCGCGCAGCGACACCTGGCCGGCAGCCTGTGCCGTTGAGATGATCCACACGTATTCCTTGGTACATGACGACCTGCCGGCCATGGACGATGATGACTTGCGGCGCGGACGTCCCACCTGTCACGTTCAGTTTGATGAAGCCACGGCGATTCTCGTGGGTGACGCGCTGATTCCGTTGGCGTTCGAAATCATTTGCCGTGACATCGGTGATCCTGAAATTGCCGTACAATGTTGTCAGGCATTGGCGCGGGCCGCTGGAGCCGAACAGTTGGTGGGAGGCCAGGTTGACGATTTGAGTTGGCAGGTGCGTGGCAGCGATGGTCCGTTGTTGGAGTCGATTCACTTGCGAAAAACGGCGGCCTTGATGGCTGTCAGCCTGCGGTTGGGAGGGTTGACCGCCCGCGCCGACGATTGCACCCTGGCTGCGCTCGAACAATCGGGACTTTTGCTTGGATTGGCCTTTCAAATCGCGGATGATCTGTTGGACTTGACGGGAAATCCAGTCACAATGGGGAAAGCAGCGCGCAAGGATCGCGAGCACGATAAACTGACGTATCCGCGTATGTGGGGCGTCGCGCGCAGCCGACAGCGATTGTCCGAACTGACCGACGCCGCCATCGCTTGTTGGCAGCCGTTCGGTGAACGCGCCCAACCGCTTCGAGAATTGGCCCACTACTTGGTTCAACGCACGCATTGATATGAAGTCGCCGACTATTCTGCCAGGGATCACATCGCCGATGGACTTGCATGGCATGTCCCTGGGCCAATTGCAACAACTGGCCGTCGAGATTCGGGACGCGTTGTGCGGCTTGATGAGCCACCGCGCGGCCCACTTTGCTTCTAACTTGGGTGTGGTAGAGCTCTGCCTGGCGCTGCATTCGACCTTTGATTTCAGCCGCGACCGATTGATTTGGGATACCGGGCATCAAATCTATCCTCATAAACTGGTCACCGGTCGATACGATCGTTTTCCGACGATTCGTACCAAAGGGGGCCTGATGGGTTTCCCGAACCCGAAGGAAAGTCCCTACGATTTATTCATGACTGGCCACGCTGGCGCCAGCGTTTCCACGGCCGTCGGCCTGCGCAGCGGCGATGATTTGATGGGGCGGTCGGACAATCGCTGTGTTGCCGTTTTGGGGGACGGCGCAATGCCTTCGGGCGTTGTCATGGAAGCGTTCAACAATGCTTCGGCACTCAAGAGCAATCTGCTCGTTATTCTTAACGATAACGAGATGTCCATCTGCCCGCGCGTCGGCGGCTTGGCGCGGTACCTGGACCGTCTGCGGACCAACCCGTTTTATGCCGGCCTGAAAGCAGAAATTGTCTCGTTGCTCAACAAGGTCCCAGTGTTTGGCGACCCGACGGAACGTTTGTTGTTCCAAATCAAAGAAGGGGTAAAGGCAGGTCTGCATGGCGGAATGATGTTCGAGGAATTGGGTTTCAAATACTTCGGCCCGATCGACGGGCACAATATCCAACTTCTCAAGAAATACTTGAACATGGTGGCCGATATCCGCGGCCCGGTTTTGCTGCACGTCATTACGCAAAAAGGGCATGGGTTCGACCCCGCTGCTCAAGATCCTGTTTTCTATCACACGCCCCCCTTGTTCGAGCGGCAAGGCGATACGGCTGTCCTCAAGAAGAAAACGGCGGCGAAAACGTTTACAACGGTTGCCCGCGACGCCATTGCCGATGCGCTGCGCCGCGATCCGCATGTCACCGTGATCACGGCGGCCATGTGCCAAGGCAACCAACTGGAGCCGGTCCGCGAAGCGTTCCCCAGCCAGTTTTTCGATGTCGGCATTTGCGAGGCGCACGCTGTCGCATTCGCCGCCGGGCAAGCCAAGGTCGGTGTCCGCCCGATTGTCGATATTTACAGCACCTTCTAGCAACGCGCCTACGATCACATCTTTCAAGAAGTCTGCCTGCAGAATCTGCCCGTCGTATTCATGATGGATCGAGCCGGCTTGGCCGGCCCCGATGGCCCCACCCACCACGGCACGTTTGATATTGGCTATCTGCGCATCTTCCCGAACATGGTCTGCTTGGCTCCCGGCGACGCCCGCGACTTGACTCGGATGCTCGATTTTGCATTACACCATTCGAGCCCCTGCGGCGTTCGTTACCCCAAGGACACCGCGGTGGAGATTTCCCGACCGGAACAGCCCATCGAATTGGGCAAATCCGAAACGTTGGGCTGGGGGCGCGACGCCATCATTTTGTGTTATGGCACACTGTTGAACGAGTGCATCGGGGCGGCCGACATTCTCCGCGAACAGCAGATCGACGTCGGCATCGTCAATATGCGGTTTGCCAAACCACTCGACCGCGATGTGATCCGTCGGGCCCTAATCGAAGCACCCGTCGTGCTGACAGTTGAAGAAGGGGCCTTGCTGGGCGGCTTCGGCAGCGCGGTTCTGGAGGCGGCCGCCGACATGCACCTCGACGTTCGCCGATTGCATCGATTGGGAATCCCGGATCAATTCGTCGAGCATGGTGATCGTGCCGAACTCCTGGCCGATTTGCGATTGGATCGCCGCGGTATCGCGCAAACGGTCACGGAATGTCTGGACCACGCGCAGCTTTGGGCCGACGTTTCGCGGGAATAGTCCAAACCGCACGAGGGCTTATGCTCAAGCCGGGTCAAGCCAATCAGGCCGTGTCGATTGCCTTGCTGGGATTCGACATCGCGCAATCAGATCGCGTTCCAGTTGTGGAGGATCTGCGCACGAGGATTGCGCGCCACGCGCGGATAGTGTGCGAAGATTTCTCGGGCAACGGAGAGTTGCCGCCCCACGCCGACATTGCAGTCGTCTTTGGCGGTGATGGATCGATTCTCCGCGCCGCGCAACGACTCTATGGACTTGATTTGCCTGTTCTGGGTGTGAATTTGGGCAAACTGGGTTTCCTGGCGGATATCCAACCCCAAGACATTGAGTTGGCGCTGGAGCGCGTGGCTGCTGGTGCTTTTCGTTTGATTGACCATGTGCTCCTTGCCTGGGAGTTGTGGGACCACGACCGTTTGGTTCGTCAAGGAATTGGAGTCAACGAGTTAGCCGTGTTGAGTGGTCCTCCGTTCCGAATTCAAGAAATTGACCTTTACGTGGATGGCTTGTTGGCGGCATCATATTGCGGCGATGGGTTGATTGTCAGCACGCCAATCGGATCGACGGCACACAATTTGTCGGCTGGTGGTCCGATCGTTCGTCGGGAACTGCCGGCGTTTGTGATATCGGCCATCAGCCCGCACACGTTGACCGTGCGTCCAGTCGTCGATTCAGCGGACCGGCACTACGAGTTAAGGGTCCGACAGCCCAATCAATCGACCAGTGTTGTCGTGGATGGTCAGGTCATCGCGGCGTTGGCGGCCGCGCACTGTGTGCGTTTGACCCGCGCCGCGCATGTTTTTCGCATGGTGGAAGTGGCTGGACATGACTACTATCGCACGTTGCGGGAGCGCCTCGGTTGGGGGTTGTCGTTGACGGACAATCGGCACCAGGGTCCACACCATCGACCACGTTGAACAAATAGGGAGTAGTGACGGGATTCAGGAGAATGAAGCATGTCATGGACGACAATACGGAGCGCTGTATGTGCAGCGTGCGCGGCATCCGCCTTGGCTTTTAGTTCTAGTTTGACCAGCACAGTTCAAGCGCAGCCGACTAGGAATGGCAGCAGTACGTCGGCAATCGATTTGCTGGATCGCGCGGCGGTTAGGTTGGTGGGTGAGACCACCTATGAACTGCGTTACCGTATGGTGCCCGGCGACGAGTACCGTTGGTCTGTCGAGCACGCCGCGAACTCGCGCGTCGCACAACACCGTCAATCGACGGATACATCCATGCGCAGTGTGGCGATCAAGACTTGGCGCATCTTGCGCAGCGATTCGTTGGGTAATATGACACTGACTCATTCCGTGGATTCCATGCGTTTGTGGCAGCGCGTCGGCGACCAAGAACCGGTCTCGTACGATAGCCAAACGGATGCGGATCCACCGCCAATATTTCGTCAGGTTGCCGAGATGCGCGGCAAACCACTGGCCACCATCACGGTCACGCCGCGCGGGGAAGAAACGTTTCGCGACTCGGAACATTTGATGTTACAACTGGGCTACGGCCACGCCACGATTCCTCTGCCCGACGGCCCAATTGCCGTGGGGCAACGGTGGCAGGCAGCGCAACAATGGCGCGTCCGCAATGAAGACGGAATCGCCCGGTTGATCCAGGGCCGAACTCGTTACGAATTGAAAAAAGTGGCGGGCGACCAAGCATTCATTGCCTTTCAAACGGAAGCGTTGACCCCGATCGCTAGCGATCATATCCGCGCCCAACTCATGCACCATCTCTCCCGCGGCTACGTGGTCTTCGACATCAAGCGCGGCTTGATCTCACTCCGCGAGATCGAGTGGGAATGCAAAGTGCAAGGCCACGTCAGCCCGGATAGCTTTATGCACTATACGGCCAAACTGACGGAAAAGCTGCTGCATGAAATCAAGCCTGCGGTCGCCACTCCCCGCACCGGTGCCACCGGCAACACACCGGTGTCCGATCGATAAACGTGACTCAGCGGAAGTGCATGGGAATCGAACCCACCGGCCAAATGGTTGACACTTGGCCCAACGGTTTTGAAGACCGCACCGCGCACCAGCACTGGACGCACTTCCCTTGGTATTATGGCGTTTGCAGTCTATCAAACAACTAGCCCCAGAGCGATTCAGTCTTTCGCTGAACGGTCCTGCGATTCGCCCTTCAAGGCGGCATTGCGATCTACCATGGTCCTGCGCGTCCGCGCCGTGATACAGCCAGAGAATTACGGTTACAGACTATAATGCCCCTGCATGACAGCAACAACACCAGGCAAAACGAACACCGCGGACCTGAAAACTGCGGCAGAGCATCGAATCGCTGTGCGCGGTGCGCGCACCAATATTCTGCGGAACATCGACGTCGATCTGCCCCATCACAGTTTAGTCGTCCTGACTGGCCCCAGCGGTTGCGGCAAAAGCTCTTTGGCAATCGATACTGTTTTCGCGGAGGGACAGCGCCAATATCTGGAGACGCTATCCCCTTATGCGCGTCAATTCATCAACGAGCTTCCGCGACCGGATGTGGATTCCATCGATGGGCTTCTCCCCTCGGTCCGGATCGATCAACATCAGGCTGCGTCCAACCCGCGCAGCACCGTGGCCACGGTTTCCGAAGTGTACGATTACCTGCGCGTGCTGCTAGTTCGCGCCGGGGAGATTCTCTGCCACCAATGCGGCCATCCCGTTCGCCAACAATCCATTTCGGAAATCGCCGCGCAGGTGCGCAACCTTCCAGAAGGAACTAAGTTCATCGTGTTGGCCCCGATGGTCCGCGGAAGAAAGGGGCAACACGCTGGCGTCTTGCAATCCATCCGCCGCGAACGATTGGTCCGCGTGCGGATTGACGGAACGATCTACGATATCGATGAATGCCCGCCTTTGGAAACGCGGAAACCACATACCATCGAGGCCATCACGGATCGCTTGGTAAATCGACCGGGAATCGAAACGCGACTGCACGAGTCGCTCACGCTGGCCATTCGGATGACGGGCCGATTGGTGACTATCAGCGCCGTATTGCCAGCGGCTCCTTCCTCCAGCGCAACCGAGTTTGCCAACGAGAAAACGTACAGTACGCAATTGGCTTGCTCCCTCTGCGATATCAGTTATCCGGAAATGGAACCTCGATCACTGAGCTTCAATAGCCCTTACGGCGCGTGCCAAATATGCCAAGGGCTAGGAAAATGCGACGATAGCCCTTTATGTCTCGACTGCCAGGGCTGCCGCGTGGGCCCAGCCGGTCGCGCGGTTCGACTGGGTGGCGCCGGCGTTTTAGAGCTGTCCCGCATGAGTGTGCGGGATGCGGTTCGATGGTGCACACAGGTACGGCAATCACTTTCGGCAAATTCCCAGGCAATATCGCGCCTGCTGGACGAGGTTGAATCGCGCCTTTCCTTTCTCGATCGCGTCGGCGTCGGTTATTTGTCACTGGGTCGTGACGTCGATTCGCTCAGCGGAGGCGAGTTGCAACGCGTCAGGCTGGCGGCGTCGTTGGGGGCCGGATTAACGAACACCTGCATCGTTTTGGATGAGCCGTCCATTGGGTTACACCCGCGTGATACCAATCGCCTGATCGATGTGATGCATGAGCTGCGCGATGCGGGCAATACGTTGATTGTCGTCGAGCACGATGAATCGATCATGCGGCAAGCGGATTGGCTGATCGATTTGGGCCCGGGAGCTGGCCAACACGGTGGCCGGATCATCGCCGCCGGGACGCCCCAAGCCTTGGCCCAGTCAGGTATCGGCGCAACAGCCAAGTTTCTTGCCGGCGAAGCATTGATCCGCCGGCAATCGACGCGGCGATCGCCGGCGCCGACTCGTTGGTTGGAATTGGTGGGCGCGACAGGGCATAACCTGCGCAACGTTACTCTGCGGGTTCCCTTAGGGTTGATCTGCGCCGTGACGGGAGTCAGCGGGTCGGGAAAAAGTACGCTCATCAATCAGACGTTGGCCCCGGCAGTACAACAATTTCTCAATGGCACAATGGTGCCGGCCTCCGCGCCATACCATCAGTTACATGGCGCAGATCAGGTGGGGCGAGTCGTTGTGATTGATCAACTTCCTATCGGCAGGTCGGGGCGAAGCTGCCCGGCTACCTATTGCGGCATTTTTGACGATATCCGCAAGTTGTTCGCAGCGACCAAGGAAGCGCGGCGATTAGGATTTTCTCCTTCTCGTTTCAGTTTTAATTCTCGCGCGGGCGCTTGCCCGGAATGCCAAGGCCACGGACAGAAACGCATTCCTTTGCAGTTTCTTCCCGATTTACTGGTGACGTGCACTTCTTGCCAAGGGCGCCGCTTCAATCAGCAAACATTAGGCGTGCGTTTTCGCGGACTGTCGATCGCCGATGTATTAGAATTGAGCGTAGAGCAGGCGCTCGGAGAATTCAGCGGATTTCAACGCATTTATCGCGTTCTCAAGACATTGTCGGAAACAGGATTAGGTTACTTGCGATTGGGACAGCCGGCGACGACATTGTCCGGAGGTGAAGCCCAACGAATCAAATTGTCGAAAGAGCTGGCGCTGCCGGAACATGGCCAAACCCTGTACATTTTGGACGAACCGACCACTGGGCTTCATCCGTCCGACGTCCAGAGAATTCTGGATATCTTGGATCAACTGGCCGCCAATGGCAACACGGTTGTCATCATCGAACACGACTTGGATTTGATTCGCAATGCCGATTGGGTTATCGATCTGGGTCCGGAAGGGGGCGACGCGGGCGGTGAAATAATGGCCGCTGGACCACCGGAATCGCTCGCGATCCATCCACTATCGCATACTGGTAGATGTTTGCGACAATTGGTGCCCGGCTCCGACCATTAAGGGTAGTTCTGTTCGATTTGCTGATTTCAAAGTTGACGGATTGGAGT
>JACTND010000103.1 GCA_014584305.1 Planctomycetota bacterium
CCCAAACCCCAAACCCCAAACCCCAAACCCCAAACCCCTTGCGGGCAGCAGACACCTCATCATATCGATAAACAGTCTATCTCAAATGGAAGAAAACCCTCAAATCGACCTCGCTTACACGGGCGCCAATATCGCCGTTTTCGCAATCGCGGCGCTGGCCACATACACCTTCCGCGTCAAATTCAAAACGAGTCTCATGACTAACTCAATTCTTTTCCTCATCGGTGTAGCTCTGACTTCGTATTTCGTGTACAATCACGCAAACACAACGCCTTCGAAATATCGCACTTTTGACATCCAGCGCTGCGCCACAAAACGCGAACTCAACCAGCGCTTCAGAACCTGGTCCCGCACAATCCACCCGGACAAGAACACCGGCAAGAACTCAAAGTTCACCTTCGAAGAAGTCGATTCGATCAAAGATTTCCTTGCTGACGATCAAGTCCGGTCCATTTTCCTTGCGCCGATCCCAAACGAGATACAGCAGCCCGACCGCCGCCGCCAAGCACAGCAATAGGAACCCCGCGGCGTTGTTCCGATTAACAAATGGACCGTAGGGCGTAGAACGATAAATGGATTCATAGAACCAGTAGATCTTGCCGTTAAAAGTCAATTTCTGGAACATGGCGAACAGGGCCATGACCACGCCGTTGAGGGTCATGGCCGATAACAACAACAGGACGTCTTGGCGCCGGCGAAAGAACCGGGCGCCCAGCAGCAACGCTGCCGCCCCCATAATCAACAGCCGCACATAGTGCCAACTGGCCTCTTTGTCGATGCTTAATCGGGCGGTTGACTTCCCCAAATCTCCCACCGAATACTGTTCATATAGTTCTGTTTGAAATCCCCCCACGGTCGAGACAACCGCCGGCGGCCAAGCGACAATTTGCGCGAGGCCCAGCAGCACGCCGGCCAACACCAGCCAGAAGACATACGGGACCACTTGCGCGCGACGCAAACTGAAGGCCGATTCCAGCCACCACATGACCAATCCTAGAAACAGGGCGACGGCCACCCAGAACTGTCCCCAGGAGTAATTGGCGCCAAACAGCCACGGGGCGATCACCAAGATGGCGAGCATGATCCAACGGCCGGGGAGCGCAAAATACTCACCCCACCGGGCATCCGGCGACGCGGGGCCAAGTTGTTGGCGGCGCTGTTGCCGCGCCGACAACGTTTCCGCCAGCGTCATCGGTTGTGCAGGATGTTCCGACATGGCGCGATTACACAAACAAGACGCGACGAGCATCAACGCTCGGCCAACGCCACCCGGTTAAATCGTTGAACAACAAGGCATTCGCAGGACCCGCACAAGGATTGCTTTATATTAAGACATTCCTTGCGGTATGTAAAGAAATCGGCTGGGTCCGAATGGGCGTGCGCAACGATCCGCAACATGATGTGACCAACCTGTCAGTTGGCGCAATGTAACGGGGGTCAACGATCGGGCGGATTGTGCGGATTGTTCGGCCGAATCGAACCGCGCTGGCGATCGGTTCTTGATTACGCGTCGCCACCGCCGCCAGAACGCGCGTGGAGAGAGCACGTGTACATCACCGTGATGGTGCCGGCAGCCAACAGGCTCCAGGGCAACCATTCCTTGGTGTGGAACTCGCGGCGCGGGGCGTTCACTGTCGAGCCGAATCCGCGCTGGTATCCCGCCGGCGAGTAAATGGGAGTTTGGCCGCCGACCAAGCGCGGAACGCGCCGTCCTTCGGCAATGACAAACTTGTCCACCAACAACGTTTCCACGCCCAGAATGATCATGAACGTGCCGATGGCCAGAAAAAACGCTTTCCACATCGCTGTACCGCCCCTTGATAGGACTAGTTGCCGATTTCCCGCGTGTCCGAAGGCCCCAATTGGCTCGATTTCTGATTTTCGCGCTTGATCGCTTGGTAAACCTCGAGCCGGTGCACCGGTATTTCCTGCGGTGCGTCGATCCCCAAACGCACTTTGTCGCCGCGAATGTCCACGACCGTAATCATCACGTCGTCTCCAATCATGATGCTTTCATCGCGGTGTCGAGATAACACGAGCATGACGCTGTCCTTTTCCTGGCTGAGCTAACTGACAAATCTCAATTGTCCGACCAAAATCCTTCCGTTCAGCATCCATGCCGCAGCGCGAGATTCTCTCACTGGCTTTGTATCGTCCAGCACTTTTCAACTTGTCGAAATTCACTTAAAGAATATGGCTTGTATGGGATGCGCCAGAGCTATCGGTTGCGCGGGATCGCGGCCAATCCATCGAGTCTTGCGAAACGCCGGTCGGAAGTGACGCTGCGCCTACGGCTATGGTTTGCGCGGCGCGTTCCTTTGGCCGGCAGACAACTTTTCACGAATAGCCAACAAGCGGCGTCCCAGCTCAATTTCAAAACCACGATCGACCGGGGAATAGTACGTTCGCTCGACGCCTAAATAGTCTTGCGCCGCCACGCCCTCGTCGGCAGAGTGCGAATATTCGTAACCGCTGCCGCGCTCCAGCCGTTTGGCACCGGCATAATGCCCATCCTGCAAATGTTTGGGGACCGGCAGCACACGTTGTTCCCGAACATCGCGCCGCGCGGACCCAATGGCCAATGTGGCGGCATTGCTTTTTGGCGCGCAGGCCAGATACGTGACCGTTTGCGATAACGCAAATTGGCATTCGGGCAATCCGACAAACTCGCACGCCTGCTGACACGCGATGGCCAAGACCAACGCTTGC
>JACTND010000309.1 GCA_014584305.1 Planctomycetota bacterium
ACCTACAGGCAACGAGCCCAAGTTGAAACTGCGGTCTCGATGATCAAACGTCGTCAAGGCAATCATATCCTAGGAAACACCTACTGGTCACAAACACGAGAACTGCGACTCATGGTTCTCACGCACAACATCATGATCCTTTGGCGCAGTATACTTTTCTACAGAGCCGTTCCTGACACCTTTTCTTGCCTAAATAACTTCCATCGTCCCAAGCAAAGTCTTTCAGCAAGCCGCCTCGTTCGACCTCGACGAAACCATCGGCGAATGCTTGGTGCAGCGGTTCCAACTCCACCGAATCGAGAATCTCACGCAACTGCGTGTCGCTGGGGAGTTTTTCGATCCGGTAGAGAAGATTCAACGAATGCTATTGACCGCGTGCGTCGAAGGCCAGCGACGACGGATCCTTAAGAGAAAGCATCGCATAACCGGCGAGCAAGCAATCGGCCAGAGAATAATCGACGCTGGCCGCCTATCGACGATCCGTTACCGCCTCCAAACAATTCGCAGCTTGCTGACCAAGGTATCCGCGCTCAACCATTTCCGGCGCCGCGGGGGAATCGTTTGTCGCACGTGTTCAGTCCGTCGATAGTCCGGGTCGCAACCAATCACTCTCCAAATTAGAATGGAAATGCACAAAGCTTATACGACGAGTAACCCGACCCAACAGCGCGAAACGCCAGCACTTAAACCTTGCGAAAACCGCGCGTTTTAGCGCTTGCCGGGAATCGCTGCGAATGAGCTTCCGCCAGTTGTTTGGCCAGTTCGATCATGGCAAAGACAACGGCCACTTCACCCACAGCATCGATCGCTTTAGCTTGCTCCGCATTCAATTGCGGTAGCTGCTCCGAGGCAATCGTCTTGGCTGAGTTCGTTTCCGTTTGGCACATGCCCAACTATTACGAAATCTTGCCGTTTTCATCCAGATCAACTTCTGGCCGTTGAAGTGTTACAATGATTTGTATCGGCATTTGCGATTTACAAATCTTGCGAGCGAAGCGGGGGGGAAACGTATGACAACGAGCGCTTTTTGTGTGCGTTTGGCTTTGGGAATGCTGGTATTTTGTGGGGCAACCATCTCGAACAAGTGGTCACTGGATCCCAACTGCAATGCGACAGGTGCAATGGATAACCCGCCCTTTGCGATTACCCAGGATTCCGCCAAACCTTCAGGCGATGAACAGCGGCGGTTTAATCAAGCGGCTGATTATTCTGCTCAATTCAGCGGTCGAGCGTTATTAATCGTGCGCGATGGCGAGATCCTCTTCGAACGCTACGACAACGGCTGGTCGGCAACTCGACCTCACATGCTGGCTAGCGGCACGAAGAGCTTCACAGGCGTGCTTGCTATGATGGCGGTCGAAGACGGGCTGCTGACCTTAGATGAGCTGGTGTGCGACACGATCACGGAGTGGCGCGGCGACCCGCAAAAATCAAAGGTCACGATTCGTCAGCTACTGACCCTCTCATCGGGATTGCCATCCGGAAACGAAGAGCTCGCGAACGGGCGATCCGGACCACGACTTCTTGGTGAGTTGGCCGAACGAAGGGCCGAACGGCTGGGAATCAACGGCTCAACTCCACGAGCTGACAACCTCAATCAAAAAGCGATTGAACTCGACTTGGCAACGCGACCCGGTGAGAAATTTCAATACGGCCCCAGCCATTTTTACGTGTTTAGCGAAGTGTTGCAGCGGAAACTGCAGGCCAGCGATCTGCCAACTAAAACAACCTTGGCCTATCTGACCGAACGATTACTCAAACCAATCGGCATTGACGTGGCAAGGATCGGTCGCGATCGATCAGGCAATCCCAATCTACCGGGCGGAATGGCGCTCACGGCGCGGGAATGGGCCAAATTCGGACAATTTGTGCTCGACGGTGGCCGAGTCAAACAGTCCAACGGTGAAACAAATCAAGTGCTGAAACGCGAGCTGCTGATGGAGTGTTTTGCGCCAAGCGCAACGAATGAAAACTATGGATTGACTTGGTGGTTACGGGCGGCTAATCCGGAGGCCGATTTGGGAGCGATATTGGGCCGGCAACTTCGATCGGGACGAAACCATCAAATCCTGCTGGGGTCGGATGGCCAGCCGATTCGAATCTACATGGCTGCCGGCCTTGGCAAACAACGGTTGTATGTTATACCGGATCAGAACATGGTTATTGTGAGATTTGCCGAGGCGAGTAGCGAGGGCCTGCGGTTCAACGACTTGAAAATGCTCAAACCAATCCTGGGCTTGGGCGAACAGCCTTTCCCCTAAGTGGGCAGACGGATTGGAGGTGAGGCCGGATTTATCGACATCTTGTGGCCTCGCCAAAGAGGTGTTTTGCTCCAGTCGGAATTGGAAGAGCCGTCGGATCGCGTTAGTATAACCCTTTTAGGCGATGAACCATGTCGAAGCGGCGTCATTGTACCGGGGCGGAAAAGGTCCAAATCCTCAAGCGGCATCTTCTTCTGGAACAGACGCCCATCTCAACTTTGTGCGAGGAGTTTAAGATCGATCCCAGCTAGTTTCATCAGTGGCTCAAGGACTTCTTTGAAAACGGCCTTGCGGCCTTCGAGAACAGTCGCCAGGGGAAGGCCCAGACCGACGCCAAGGACCGCGAGATCGCCGCCCTCAAGGCTAAGAACCTATTCCAAAACCTT
>JACTND010000318.1 GCA_014584305.1 Planctomycetota bacterium
CCCGGATTGGGTAATTTTGAGGCGGACTTCACCCTCAAGGATGACGGCTCGGTCGAAGGAAAATTAATCAATCGCCGAGGTGAGATTGCCATCGACGACGGTACGTTTGCGCGCGATAGCGGCGAATTGACATTCTCGGCGGTCGGCCCACGCGGTGTTTCGCAGTATAAGGCCGTTTTAAAGGACGGAGTACTCGAAGGGACGATAACGCTTCCGGATGGCCAAACGACGATAACGTTCCGCGCCGAAAAGAAACCGCCTGCGGCGCTACCAAACGCCGATGTCTTGGTACGCGCCTTTCACGAAACGATGTCATTAACGCAGGTAGTCACCTGGACTCAAGATCCGGTTGACCCGCTAGCGGGAACATGGACCGGATCGGCGGAGAATGAAATTTTTCCCGGGGGAAAGATCGAGTTCGAACTGGTTTTTACTAAATCGTCCAGCGGCGATTATTCGGGGAGCATTTCGTCGGTGATGGGAACTTTGCAATTATCTGAGGTCAAATACTCGGCGACCGACAAAAAGATTACGGCATTGGCAACCAGTGACGACTTCAATCTCACCATGACCGCGACGATTGATGGTGAACGCTTGAAGGGCGATTTTGTTGGCGATGACGACGGCCCTGTCGTCGAGTTCAGCGCCGAACGAAAGCCTGCGGCGATTGTGCCGCCGGTGGATGAGAACGAAAATCAACCGCCGCCCCGCCGAGGCGCTCAGCAAGCCCCTCCTCGGGAAGGTGGTGAGCGCGGGGGCCGTGCACCGCAACGCGGGCGTCGCGGCGGCAGCCAGGCAGCGCCCGTGCAGGAGACGAATCCGTCAACCCCATCGACCACTGACATCGTGTCCGGGACGTGGAACGGTAAGTTCGTTTCCGAGCAATTGCCTGAAGATCGTGCCTCGTTTGTTCTTAATCTCAAACTCGAAGCCGACCAAACGGTTACCGGAACGTTCGAATCGTCGCGAGGACAGTCCGAGATTTCAAATGGCAAATTTGATGCGACGGAACGAACGTTGACGTTCTCGGTCGAAACTGGTCGCTTTACGATTTCCGCCGACGGTAAAATCGATGGGGACCAGTTGACGGGAACGGCCGAAATGGCGGGCGGGCAGTTTACGATGCCCTTTGAAGCGAAGCGCGCTACTACGTCCATAACGCCTACAGTGCCAGCAACACCGCCCGCTGATGCCCCACCGAGTGAGCCAGCGGCTGGGGGCGGTCAAGACGAGCCGGCTGGCGAAGAGGGGGAATCGACGCCGAACCGCCGCGAACGCGGTCGCAAACTGGAGGAACTCGTACCGGGACCGCGGTGGGTTAGCGCGTTGGAGGCAAGCCGCTTCCGAGCCGGGCGTTGTTACATGACCTTGGACGGCCACCGCAGTGATGACGACGAACCGTATGTGTTTGTCACTGAGGATTATGGGCAAACGTGGCGCTCGATTCGTGCGAACCTGCCCACCAGTGCCGGTTCGACGCGCGTCATACGCGAAGATTTGACGAACGAAAATGTTTTGTACTTGGGTTGTGAGTTCTCATTTTGGGTCTCTATTGACCGCGGTCGATCGTGGACCAGATTTGAGGGAATTCCAGTTGTCGCGGTGCATGAGGTGGCGCAGCACATCTCATCCGGAGAAATCATCGTGGCTACACATGGTCGCAGCATCTGGATTGCCGACGTATCGGCGCTGCGGCAATTGACCGCCAACGATATTAAGGAAGCGGTAATGTTGTATAAACCCAATGACGTCGTGCGTTGGCGGTTCGAAGCCCGTCAGGCGGACAGTGGTACGCGTCGGTTTGTCGGCCAAAATCCACCGAATACAGCGTCCATTTTTTATTCATTGGGTGAGGCGGCGGAATCTCTGGAGTTGACCATCTCCGACATTCGCGGGAACGTATTATTGTCGGTGACGGACTTGCCGAAAACTGTTGGTTTTCATCGTTACGATTGGAATCAACGGCGCACCGTGGGTGGACAAGGCCCAGCGGGACGCGGTGGCGGCCCACCTGGCGAGGGTGAGCCTGGCGCGCAGCGCGGTGGCGGGCGCGGGGGATTTGCGGGAATGCAAGTTCCGTTGGGAACCTATCTGGTGACCTTAAACGTTGACGGTAAGGTGGCCAAACAAGAACTCTCCATCATTGGGGATCCCCGTGGTCCGTTTCCGGCTTTTCTGAATCCTCCAATCGAGGAGAATTTGGAGACCATTGAGCAATTCTTAGAGGACGACACCGATTCCTTGTTTGAAACCGATCGACTCCTCGATTAATACTGTGCGCGCAGCCTGAAACGGTGATTGAGCCTCGTCAAACCTTGAAAAAGCTGTTTGGCGAGGCTCTTGCTGTTGATCAATTCGTGTCATTTTGTCGCATTTCTTGGCGATTTTTTCGCGAAAAACGGGCTCCCTCTAATTGACCAAGCACGCGTGCGCGTTAAGATCGATCGTTCTGAAATATCGTGCCCCGCGAACAATATCGATGGGATCGGCGCGAGAAAAACGTATGCGTTAATCGATTTCGCCGTATCTCGATTGTAAGCGATGCAGCCCAAAGGGTGCGCTTCGAGAGTGAATTGGTTCGTTCAGTTGATGTACTGCTATAAAGGAGACTTGAGAATGGTTAGACAATCGTGTGCCTGGATGGTCGCGTGCGTGGCGATAGTCGCCGCGTCCCAACTCCGGGCGGATGGTCCCTGCGGCTGCGGTCAAATCGCCAGTCCATGTGGGGGCATGTACGCTGGGTCCGTAATGGATCCCTGCGGTGGTTATTCAGCGGGGTGGGCACAGGGTTGCTGCACGCCGACGACACAAATGCGCAGTTGCGTCGTATGGGAAAACCAGATTTCGACGGAAATGCGGACCGTAACACGCACACGAATGCGTCAAGAAACGCGAACTCGCGACGTGACGGTAAACGTTCAAGTTCCTGTGCAACGGGAACAAACCTACACGGTGATGGTACCGCAACAACAATCGCGGACCGAAACCTACACGGTGAATGTCCCCTATACGGAGCAGGTTACGCAGACGTATACGGTGTGCGTACCGGTGACGACTCATCGGGAAGAGACCTATACGGTCAATGTCCCCTACACGGAATCCGTGGAACAGACGTTTACGGTCATGGTCCCACATCAGGAAACCGTCACTCAAGAATACACGGTTTGTGTCCCCTATACGGAACAGGTCGAACAAACGTATACCGTCAACGTTCCTTATCAAGAAACGGTTACCCAACAATACACCGTTTGCGTTCCGTACACGGAGCAAGTTGAGCAAACGTTTACTGTTTGCGTTCCGTACACGGAAAATGTGGAACAAACGTTCACACGTCGTGTGTGTGTACCTCGTCAAGTCGAACGGACAGTGACCGTGATGGTGCCGACTCAGGAAGAGCGCACCATGACACGGATGGTTACGGAAACGTACCAAGAAACCGCGCATCGCACGGTTTGCCGCGATCTAGGTTCGTGGGAAGTTCGCCAAGAAACGGTTCCGGTATCAGGCTGCAATTCCTGCTGCCCCTCCGGTGGTTATCGGTTTGGCAGTCGCTTCGCGAACCGCGGTTGCGGATCGGCTTGCGGCGGCTGCGCCGTTGCAAACGACTGCTGCGGCTGCGCTCCGGTACAACAAACGATTTGCCGACGCGTGTGGGTTCCGAACGTTGTTCAGGAACAAGTACCCTATACGATTACTCGTTGCCGACAAGTGCCTCAGGAATACACCTGCACCGTAACGGTGATGCGTCCGGAAACTCGGACACAAATGGTCACCGTAAACGATTGGCAAGATGTAACCGAAACTCGAACGGTGGCCGTTCAACGCACGCGGATGGAGACACAAACGCGGATGGTCAATGTGCAACGGACTCGCCAAGAAGTGCGCACGCGCGACGTGGTCGTCAATCGTTGCCGGCAAGAAACGCAAACACGCATGGTCCCGGTAACACGGATGCGGACGGAGACGCGCACGCGCGAAGTATGCGTCACCCGGATGGTCCCCGAGACCCGTACCTGCACGGTGAACGTGCAGCGTTGCCGTCCGGAAACTCGCACCCGTTCTGTCCCCGTCACGGTGATGGAAACCCAGACGCGTGAACGCGTGGTTAACGTACAACGTTGCCGCCAAGAAACGCAGACTCGCGAAGTTACGTGCACCGTCATGGTACCGGAAACGCGGACCCGTACGGTGACAGTGATGGAATGCCGTCCGGAAACTCGGACCCAAACGTATACCGTTTGCGTCCCCGAGACCTATACGGAAGAAGTCCCTGTGCAAGTTTGCCGCCGCGTGGCCCGCACCGTTGAGGTGCCGGTTCGCGTGGGTGGTGGCTGTTGCGCTCCGGTCAACTCCGGTTGCGGTTGCTGCCCGACGGATTGCGGTATCGGTTGTGATCGCGGTGGCGGCCATCGTTGCCGGCTCTTCCGTGGTTGCGGATTGTTCCGCCGCGGCGGTCGCTGCTGCTAACTCCATGAGAAATCGTCGCTCCTTCCGAGCGCCGGTTGATTGAACTCATCACGAGTCGCGTGCCGTTCGAATTCGGACGGCACGCTTTTTTTGCGCGTTTCGATGATCGAAACTACACTGCGATGAACAGCCGGCGGCAGTCTGGTACAATTGTCGTCTAGTGAATGCCGCAAGGCAGCTCAAATTCTAAAGGCAAAAGGTATGAATCGTCTGAGGGTCTGGACCTGTCTGTGGCTAGCCATGCCATGCTGCTTGAGCGGAATGACCGTTGCCCCGGTGGGCCACGTTGCCGAATTTGATCAACCGTGGTGTGACTATGCGCCGCCCGACCACATCGATCGCGGCATGACCATCGTTTTGTTGGCTGGCGATGAGGAATACCGTTCGGAAGAGGCCTTACCCATGTTGGGACAAGTGCTGAGCCAACGGCACGGATTTCGTTGCATTGTTCTTTTTTCGATCGATCCGGACACCGGGCAAATTGACCCTACGTGCCAAACGAATGTCCCAGGGCTGGAACACCTAGCGGATGCCGATCTGGTTATTATGGCTTGGCGATTCCGCCAGCTGCCGGACGAACAAATGGCGCATGTCGTTCACTATTTGGAGCGCGGTGGTCCCCTGCTTGCGCTACGTACATCGACCCATGCCTTTCGTTATCCACAGGATTCGCTCAGTCCGTATGCGAGATTCAGTTTCGACCATCGCGAATTCTCCGGTGGTTTCGGCAAGCAGATACTCGGCGAGACCTGGGTGGCTCATCACGGCGTCCACGGCCGCGAAAGCACACGGGGCATCCCCAACCCCGCGGCAATCGACCATCCAATATTGACCGGTGTGGACGATGTCTGGGGCCCGACGGATGTTTATACCGTAGGGCAATTGCCCGATGACGCCCAGGTCGTGATGTGGGGTCAAGTCCTGTCGGGCATGCGCCCCGATGATATGCCCGTATCGGGAAGCAAGAATGACCCGATGATGCCATTAGTATGGACTAGAACCTACCCCGGCCTGACCGGACATCCCAACCGAATCGTCTGTTCCACTCTGGGGGCCGCCACGGACTTTGAGAGCCCAGGTTCGCGCCGGATGATGGTCAATGCAGTGTATTGGCTCTTGGGATTGGAATCATCCATTCGACCGGACCTAGCGGTCGAACCACTTGGCGAATATCGGCCGACAGAATTTGGGTTCGATCGTTATCGCCGCGGAACCACGCCGCGAAATTACGATTTGCTGCCGGGGAACAATTAGAGAGATAGTATTCAGCCCATCCGGAAACTATTCTTCCCTTCTCCCTTCGCAGGTAAAAAAAGTGCCGCCTACCTTGGAGTTGCACACCAGGGGGTGAGGCGGGTTACTGGCAATTTTGATTTGAGCGTGCGGGGCGGCGGCACGGGAATCGTTTACCCGGTCGTGCACGACCTCGACCGGCAGGCGGACGGTGTCGGGAGAATTGCCATTGTCACTCTGTTGAACTGCGCGTTCTCAAAGTTTCGCGGGTAAGAGACGATGGAGAATATCTAATGCGTCAGAAAGAACGTCAGCGAGTTTGCCGGTAGATGAAGAAAACCTGGCCGCCTGAACCGGTAGCCTCCAAACTTCGGTTCCCATCAGACAAGCTGATGCGGGGCCCGGTTTGGCGTCACTGGATGCCGTTCGCTGATAAACGTTCCATCCCACCAGACAAGCTGATGGGGGCGGTTGGATAAGGCCAATCGAATTTTAAGAGCCCATCCCGAAACTCTTCACCCATTTCCCCTCGCAGGGAAGAAGGGAAGGGGATGAGGAGGTGTTGGGATAGATTATGAGTTCATCCAGTTCGTTTTTATTCGTCAACCGCCGACGAACGTTATTGGCGAACAGGTGCGCCTCCGACGAACAGGTATACGAAGTTGGCGCTGTCCAATTAGGCTTCGTCATCGACGAGAAACAATGTTACGGTTTCCGAAGTCCGGCAAGCTTTGTGCGGTACGCCGGAACTGACCATCAGGCCATCGCCCGTCGAGAACCGTTTCACACCGTCGTCGAATTCGATTTCGATCGATCCCTGCAAAACAATTCCTAAGTGCCCGCGCATGCACCAATCAGGTTCAGCGAAACCAGGCTTGATTTGCAGCAACCTCACGCGCCGCCCGTCATGTTGGATGATTTTCTGACGAACCAACTCGCTAACATTAACCCACGGCATTTCGCCAAACTTAAGTACGGCTTTGTCCATCGCGGTCACCCCTGAGTAACCATCTGAAGGTTGGAGACGACATATACTTGTTTATAATCCGGGATTTACGCAATGTCACGAGTAGAGGATCGCCAACGAGGAGACTCCGATCGAAAATTCGCCGTCGATCGGAGACGGGTCACGGCCCTGGATCGAGGTGCCCCCAACGCAGAGGTTGATCCTGAATGTATTGTTTTCCCAATTGCAAAGCCAACTTGGCCTTGGCCAACTCAAACCCGAGATAAAACGCGTGGGCCGCATCCAATGCCGGACGCAACTCCTCCTGGATCGCCGCCAAGATTGCGAACGGATCGAGACCCCGCCAATGGTGTCCCCCGCCCAGCACGTGCAATTCCCCTTGTTCCGCGAACACCCGCAGGTTGTGATCCCGGATTTGCTCGGCCAGGCGAGGCAATTCTTCCGAGGAAAACTGGACCAAGCGGGAGTCCCGCAACACGACCAGCTGATCGGAGACCCGCTTGGCCGGGATCCCGGACTGAACCGCTCGATAAGCGATACGACGCGCGGCGTTGCATTCGGCGACGGATGACCGAGCCCAGTTAACTACCTGTGTCGTCAACACGCTGCCAATCGCCAGCTCCTGACAGATGCCGATCAACAACATATTGACTCCAGCGGAATCGACGTCCGTCAATTCCGTCACATTACCGATCCCCATCATGATCGGCATGTCGGGCCATATCTGCCGCGCGCGGAAGTAGCGCTGCAAACTCTGTGCAAATCCCAGTCCGATCGGCTCCAACACTGGATCGATGCGCAGGGGGACGTTCTGGCTAGACAGAATATCGACTGATTCCTCAAGCGATTGCCAATCATGTGGTCGGTCCGGGACAACCACCACTTCTTTCCCCCAATCGCGCGCCGCGCTGCGATTGGACGAATTGACCGACAGGATCAACTCCGCGCCAGCAGCGCACGCCAAGGCCACTTCTTCTGGATCAAAAGAATCGACGGAAACTCGCATTCCCCGGCCAACCAGTTCACCGACAACCGTGCCGATCGCGCGCCACGTATTCCCTGGATCACAACCCACATCAATCACGTCTGCCCCGGCAGCGATCAATTCCGATGCCTGGCGGATGATTTCTGGTACCGGTAGGCGCGGGCAATGGTTGATTTCGGCGATGATTTCGATGGAATACTGGTCCAGATTCGGCGTCATGCTTCGACCGGTCAGCCAATAGGGCAAGTCGCGCAGGTCCCGGGGCCCAACAACCACGGGGACCGGACATTGTTCCAATATAGGTGTCAAATCACCGTCGCAGTACCCGGGGAGAACCAGGTGGGTGGCACCAATTGGAATCGCCAGGCGCGGCGCAATCCAGCGGGGAGGCATCAGCGCGGCCACGGTAATCGGCATCACTTGGATCGTCCAGCCGCAGCGGAGGTGGTCCGGCAAGGAATCGAGGACGTCACGGAGGGCTCGCTCCGCCAATTTTCCGGTAATCAGATGAGGACGGGCCTGGCCGCTCTGCACTGCCACTTGAAGCGCTCGAGTCGCAGCGTCGCGCTCTGGATGCGCGTTCGCATCGGCAGGTGGAACACCGTGGGGATGTCGTGACATGTCCAGCTGCCCAAAACCTCGGCTGTCTATTTCCCGCGCGCGTTGTTATCGACCATCCGGAATCGGCTTTCGCGACAAGCGAGACTAAGCACGACGCCGCCGCAACGAAACCCTTGCATTGTATAGCAACCTCTGCTTATTGTAGTTGTCATCACCGACGCAAAAGAACAGGAACGAGCCGATTATGAAAGCACTGCGCTATACCAAACGTTTGATTGAATTCGACACGACCAGCCGACTTTCCAATCGTTTAATCAACAAGTATTTGGAAATGAAGCTGGTCAAGCATGGATTCGTCGTGGAGCGGTTGCAGTACCGCGACTCTGCCGATGTTCGCAAAGTCTGTTTGGTCGCTAAGAAGGGACGCGGACACGGGGGTCTCGCCTATAGTTGCCACACGGATGTCGTGCCGGCCGATCAATGGTACTCGTCGGCGTTCGGCCCATTTGAGCCCAAAGTCATCGACGGGCGGCTGTATGGTCGTGGCGCGTGCGATATGAAAGGTTCGATTGGATGTTTTCTGGCGGCCGCTCAACAGATTTCCGCGGACGAGTTGCAACATCCACTTTACTTAATCGCCACCGCGGACGAGGAAATCGGTTTTCATGGCGCTCGGCACGTGGTTACAGAAAGCAAATTGTATCGCGAAATTGTCGATCATGGTACGCGCATGATTATTGGCGAGCCCACCAATTTGGAAGTCGTCCACGCACACAAAGGATCGTTGTTCCTGCGCGCCACAGCGCGAGGTCGTGCGGCCCATTCCAGCACGCGGTATGGCGAAAATGCCAACCTGCGGATGATCCCCTTTCTCCAGGAAATGTTGGCGATCTACCAGGAAACCGAACAGCGTGCGGCTTGGTCCAACCCCATGTTCGACCCGCCGACGTTGACCTGGAACATCGGCATCAAAGACAAGGCTCCAGCCATCAACATTACCGCGGGAGAAAGCGTGTGTACGATTTACGCCCGCCCTATGCCGGACGTCAACTGCCAGCCATTGCTCGATCGCGCGCGACGCGCGGCGGAGGCAAATAGTCTGACATTGGAAGTAGAACGAAGTTGCGAGCCCCTGTACATGCCTGCTGATTCCGATTACATTCGCCAAACTTTGGCGTTGACGGGGCGAAGCCGCGCGACGACCGTCGCGTATGCCACTGACGGCGGCGTATTCACGGAAGTCGCCAACAAACTCATATTCGGCCCCGGCGATATCGCCCAAGCCCATACGATCGACGAATGGATTTCATTAGAACAACTCATGCAGGGAACCGAACGCTACACTCGGTTGATCCGACATTGGTGCGGTGCAGATGACAGATAGATCGGTTTTGGATGGCGTGACATTTGTCGAAGCAACTCCTCAGGAGGCCGCCCAGATTCACGCTTTTTTGCAGCCCTTCGTCGATTCCCAACAACTGTTGGCACGATCGATCGATGAAATCGCCCATTTGACAAAACATGCGTTCATTGCCTGGTGCGACGGACAGATTGTGGGCTTCTCCTCCGTCGAGGTTTATTCGCGGAAACTAGCGGAGATTCAGTGCCTGGCTGTGTCGCCGGACTACCAGCGGATGGGAATCGGCCGCGGTTTGGTATTGCGGTGTGTGGCGCGGGCTAAGGCACTCAATGTCCTGGAATTGATGGCCATTAGCGCCTCCGATGAATTTCTCAAGCGGTGCGGATTTGATTATTCGCTCCCCTCTCAAAAGCGCGCCTTGTTTGTACAGCCCAGCCAGGTGCCGGACGAATCGTTGTTGGACGCGCATTCGACCTAACGCCATTCCAAACTCGCGCGTCGCCGCCGACTCTCCATGGTGCACTACCGGTTTGGGATCGGTTCGGCGTGCGGCCAGGACTCTTCGAGGAGCAATCCCGAGAGATCCGCGGCTGCTTGCCACATCGCCGCCAAGGCGCGAATAAACTCAAGTTGTGTTTCTCCCAACGTGCGTTGGGCTTGCAAGACGCGCAAGTATTGAAACTCGCCGCCCTGAAATGCTGTGGTCGCTAACTCTAACGCCCGTTCCGCATCGGGTAGAATCTCCGTGCGATACTCGCGCACCCGTCGCCGGGCTGCGTCAAACTCGCCGACGCTAGTCGCCAACTGGGCAACCAATTCGTTTTCAGCAGCGGCGATCTGGCTGGTCGCGGCATCGACTTCAGCCAACGCTGCGCGGCGGTTTCCCTGGTTCCGATTGAGTACGGGCAAAGGCATGGACAATTGAAACATCCATTGATTGGCGTCGTCGACGTTGTTGCGTTGATATCCGGCCCCGACGGTCAAATTAGGGATGGGCTCGACATTCGCGCGGCGCCAGGCCCATTGTGCGCGGCTGACGCCCACTTGTGCGGCGCGCAGTTGGGGATGCGAGGCGATGACAATGTCCCGTGCAGATTCATAGTCGTACTCCGGGTCCGGCAACGAGAACAGGTCTTCCACCGCAACGATTTCCAGGTCGGCAATCCCCGCTTGAGCGGCAACTCGGCGAAAACTGGCGCGCAATTCCTCGCGCGCCGCTTGCGCCTCGGCCCGGTAGCGGTTCCGTTCGACGCGAAATTGAATGACATCCAGTTCGGCGATCTCTAATGCCGCTTGGAGTCCCCGTGCGGTTGCCAAGGATTTCTCAGCTACCTTCTCCAAGTCGGCCAATATTTCCACGCGGCGTTGGGCCGCAAGGATTTCAAAATAACCGCGCCGCACGCGTGCCATCTGCGTGTAGCGGGCCGCCAGCCAGTTCAAAGTCGCCTGATCGACCTCGCACAACAACGTCGCACGACTGAGCCGCAGTTTGCCCGAAGTCACAACTTCTTGAGTGATGAACGGCAATGATTGAATGCCACTCGATCCTCGTGGGCCGCCGAGTTCTTCGCCGGCGAACATCAGGGTGGGATTGGGGGCCAAGCCAGCTTGTTCCGCGCGGCCGCGCATCGCATCGATTTGAAATGCCAATTGCTGCAAACCTGGATGCTGCTCCAAAGAACGATCGACCAAATCGTTAATGGATAGCGATTGGTTCGATTCCATAAGTGGTTGTGCGCGGACATCGATTGGTTGACCACAGACTTCGCCGATCCAAAGACAGGCGACTGCCAACCCCAGCGCCGCCAGCATCGAATTTCTGGAAAATGGATTTATCGCCATGCTCGTGTGGATCGCATCGAGTTCTGTGGTGGTGCCAACTCTGCATCGGTAGCTTCCCAACCATGGCTCATTGGCGCTGTCAAGGATTGCTCATGAGTCGACCGGTTGGGTATCGCCGCCGACTGAGCGGTCATGGATCGTTCGGTGCTGTGCGGTTTCAAATTGGAATCAGCGCTGGGGCCATGGCCGGCCATCCAAGGATCGGACAGGATCGAACCGACGCGACCGTATTCAGGATCGCTCCGCTCCAGGGCGCCCCCGACCCCCGTGTAATGAAAATCGTAGGGTCCACAGCACATCGCGCATCCGGTACTTAACATCAGTCCCCCCAGAATCCACGCTAGAGAAATTCCCCGTGGACGTTTAGCCATTTGGTAATTCATGTCCGTGCACCCTAGTTCCGGTTTACTTTTTGGGAGAATCAGGTCGAATGGACGCATTAACCACACCTTCGCGCAGATCGGGCCGAGTTAGACCAAATTTTTCCCAGTCCACATGATTTATCGACTCGCCGCCAGTACGGATACTCTGACTCGTCCCGTTTCCAAGAACTCTTGTGTTCTCGGATACGGGCGACCGCACCGATTGGTCGGGGGCTAGCGCCGGCATCGCTGTTTGCAAGACTCGGTCGGCAGCAGAGTTCCATGCGTCCACACCACTTGGCCCTTGTGAATTGCCGACGACAAATGTCGCTTGTTGCTGTGTAACCGGCGCATCGTGGATCCGGAGCGTCGTACGGCCGTCGGGAATAGGCAACGCATCTGGACGGGGACGAATATCAATCGGCTCCGGCGACTGCTCACCTTCGGGATACGAGCGGTAGTAGGGATGATCGATGGTCGGATCTTGATAGTCCTCGAAATAACCTTGATACGGCAGCGCGCCTGGCGCGCAGTCCGAATTGAGACTAGGCCAAACAGGTCCTTGGCTGATAACGCCCGGCCGTGTCCAACCGTAATTCACTGGCGTACTCGCACTTCGTTTTCGGGCGCGCTCTTCGGCATCGTGATATGCTTTCCCCGGCCACATCCCTTCGGCGAATCCTACGCCGTTGTAAGCAAGGATCGTCCCCTTGCGACGATGCAATAGCGCGATGACTTTGTTGTACTCGGCCAGTGCGGTATAGAAAGACAACTCCGCTTGAAAGTGTCGGCGCTGGGCATCGAGCGCCACATCGAGCGTAATCAACCCCGCATCCTCGACGCGCTTGAAATGGTCGATCTCTTTCTTCGTCTCGGCCCACCGGTTGAAGGCCAACTGCATAAGAACAAGATTGGCAGCCAATGCGCGGTAGGCTTCGGCCAATTCGCTAGAGACGTTCAACTCCATGTCTTCCAAGCGAGCAAGCTCGCGGGCCAGTTTTACTTGAGCGTTGCGAACATTTGCCAACTCGCGCCGGTAACCGACTGGCATCCGAAACTCGCCCGAAAACTGCACTTCTTGAAAGTTTCCGCCGAACATATCGTTGATAGCGCCACTGCCGGCAGCAGGAAAGTCCGGTGCGGGGTCATCATAGCTAATCAGATGGTCACCCAATCCGAGCCAACGATACTGAGCCGAAACGTTCAACTCGGGGAGCAGGCCATTTTTTGCGTAGGCCAATGCCAATTCCCGCTTCTTGATTTCCCAACGCTCTAGCCGCAGCTCCGGTCGATACGTCAACGCTTCATCCAGCGATTCGCACCATTCGAACTCGACCGGCGCCGCGGTCGGCTCGTCGATGGGGCGGATCACCAGTCCATCGGTGTGGGCCAATCCTAGCAAAAAACGCAAGGCGGATTCGGCAGCTAGTAAGTCATTGAAAGCGGTGGTCACCTGTTCAACAAAAAAGTAGTACTGCTCATTCGCTTGGGCAAGACTTTGAATTGTGATGTCTTGCCCCCCGATTCGGAATTGATCGTGGATGATTCGTTGGGTCTCCAGGGCGGCATCGCGACCCTTCTTGGCCGCGTCCAGATTGCGGTAAGCAGCCTGCAAATCCCAGTAACGAATCTCTACGTTCGTAACGAGATTATGAAGCTGGGCTTCGAGATTGGCGATTTCTTGATCGACTCCAATTCGAGAGATGATGATCGGCATTCTTTGAACGAAAGCTCCGCGCCCCCGCAGCAACGGTTGCCGCACTTCGAATTCCAGCGCCGACCGCCACCAACTGGGTAAGATTTGGAACCCTGGGTTGATCGGGTCGCTGGCCAACGGAATGTTATTCGCAGTATAGATGTTGACCGACCGCGCAAAAAACTGCGTCCCCACGGCGGATTTCTTGGCGATTTCACTTTGCAGTTGTACTTGGTCTTGGCGGAATGCCAGTTGGTCGAAGGGGGCCACCGTATTGCGAGGCTCGTCTGAACGCGTCCAAAACATCGACGTGGTGAACTGAGCGTCGAAGTCGGCCAAAGCGGCTTCAGGACCGATATTCGCATCCAGACCGGTGTTCGTCGTGATGCTGGCGGGTGGCGAGATTTGCCCCGGCGTCCCCAAGAATCCCGGTTCCGTTTCGCGTACGGAGACGTTGTACAACGTCGCAGCCGCGGTCACACCATTAGTCAAGTTATCGATTCCCGGCGCCACGCGCGAACCCTGCAACGTCGGCGTTCCATAGCCACGAATGACTTTGGTGTTCTTGATTGCAATTGTGATGCTTTGCTCAAGTGTCAGATCGTAAAACTGATCAAAATCTGGGTCGATGACTGTAATCGGAGTCCGCGCTGAAGTTACTTCGTCCAAGGAATTGACCTGGACATCCGGATACTCAACCGCCGTGGCCTGATCCAGGTAATACGACATATCGCCGGTTTCGCGCAGATAAATTGGGCGCGTGGGATAACAGCCCGCGCAGACGATGGCCAGGCTCAGCAGGGTCACTGCGGCAACGAGGACGCTGATGGCGCGCAATCGACTGAGCGAACGCGGCATGGTCGTCCAGGCTCCCAGCGACTCAGGCGTGGCAGGTGGAGGCGGCCCTTTCAGCCTTCACCCAAACAACATCGCCCCACGCAGCGTCAGAAACACCACGCAGGGCCAGTTGCTCATCATCGAGGACGACGGGATTCGAACCCGCAACCACCGGATCGACAGTCCGGTACTCTAACCAATTGAGCTACGTCCCC
>JACTND010000137.1 GCA_014584305.1 Planctomycetota bacterium
TTGCGCGTACCGTGCGGACGTTTATTGCCGCCGGAGCGGCTGGGCTGCATTTGGAGGATCAGCAATTAGCGAAACGCTGTGGGCACCGACCCGGAAAGGCCCTCGTGGATTCCAGCGAGATGTGCGATCGCATCAAGGCCGCGGTGGACGCGCGCTCCGACGATTCCTTTGTCGTCATGGCGCGAACCGATGCCGTGGCCAACGAAGGTGTTGAACGCGCTGTCCAACGATGTCACGAGTACGTGGCTGCCGGGGCCGACATGATTTTTGCCGAAGCGGTGCAGGAGCCCGCCCAGTACCAGAGGTTTACTGCCGAATTGCGAGTGCCTGTTTTAGCTAATATGACGGAGTTTGGCCAAAGTCCGTTGCTGGACCTGTCGACGCTGGGTGAACTGGGGGTTAGATTAGTCCTATATCCCTTGACTGCATTCCGCGCGATGAACTTCGCGGCGGAGCGCGTTTATCAAACGTTGCGGCGAGACGGCACGCAACGCTGGCTGTTGGATTCCATGCAATCTCGTGAGCGATTGTATGAGATCCTTCGATATCACGCGTACGAGGAACAATTGGATAGGATACTGAAATGACAGCGACTGCAAGCGAACAGAAAACGAAAAAGACCGGTGGTTTGGCCGGAGTAACCGCAGGTCAAACCGCGATCTGCACGGTTGGCAAGGAAGGGGTCGGCTTGACCTATCGTGGCTACTCGATTCACGACTTGGCGGCGGGCGCGTCCTACGAAGAAGTGGCTTATCTGCTACTGTATGGTCACTTGCCTACCAGTCGCGAATTGCGAGAGTTCACGCAGCGGTTAATCGGACTTCGCGGATTGCCGGCAGAAATATGCGCTACCTTGCGCGCGATCCCCGCTACCGCGCATCCGATGGATGTGTTGCGCACGGGATGCTCACTGTTAGGTTGTTTTGAACCAGAAACGAGTTTTGATCAGCAATACCATCACGCCGAGCGAATGCTGGGGTGTTTCCCCTCGATCTTGAATTATTGGTATCGCGCCGCAAATTTTGGCGAGCGAATTTCGTTTACGTCCTCGCAACCATCGATCGCCGGATACTATTTGGAAACGTTGTTGGGGCGCACTCCACCGGCAGATCATGTGCGGGCCATGGATGTGTCGTTCATACTGTACGCCGAGCACGAGTTCAATGCGTCCACATTTGCCGCGCGCGTTTGTACGGCGACGTTGAGCGATATTTATTCGGCCATCACCGCGGCGATCGGAACGCTGCGCGGCACATTGCACGGCGGGGCCAATGAAGCCGCTATGGCGTTGATTGAACAGTTTCAGACTCCCGATGAAGCGGAAGCTGGGCTGTTGGAACGGTTGGCTGATAAACAATTGATCATGGGGTTTGGCCACCGCGTGTATACGGTTTCCGATCCACGGAACGAAGTCATCAAATGTTGGGCGGAAAAGTTGTCGCGGGCCGCAGGCGATCGGCGACTATTTCCAGTTTCCGAGCGCATCGAACAAGTAATGTGGCGTGAGAAACGGCTTTTCCCGAACCTCGATTTCTACGCGGCAACTGCGTACCACTTCATGGGCGTGCCTACTCCCATGTTCACGCCCATCTTCGTCTTGGCGCGGTCCGCAGGCTGGGCCGCGCATGTGTTTGAACAGCGGGCCAACAACAAACTGATTCGGCCAGCGGCCGACTACGTTGGGCCCGAACCCAGAGAATTCGTACCGATCGGCAACCGCGAATGAAGCACCGCAATACGTTCGTTGCGGGGGGTGTGCCGCGGTCATACCTGTCCCAGAATTTGTCGTGGCGCCGGCGACGCAGGAACGGTTAACCGGCAGCAATCTGGCCGGTTGCCTCCATTTTCGCGCGTTTTCGTTGCTAGCGACGGATCGGCAGCCAATTTGGACTGTTTTGTGGATTTTTCGATTCGCCGTAAATGCTTGCCATTCAGAGGTTTATGTTTGCCGTTGCCGGGATTTGTTGAGAAAAGCGAGGGTACCGGAAAAGGCCGCCAAATGGTAAGATTTGTCCGCTGCTTTGAAGTGCTGAACTCGGGACTGTAACCGTCCGGAATTCCGATTGGTTAGCGCGAGCGGCGATTGGCGAAGTGCAAGAATTCCACGCTCTACGGAAACATCAATACGTCCTTTGATGTTCGCGTGGGCCGGCAACCAAATGTCGTCAGAGGCCACAGTACGACATTTATTTGCCTCCGCCTGAGCAACTGCGCAAGCGGTTGCAACGCGAACGGGTTCTCGCGGCGGAGTCTGTGTGAATCCAAACAGAACGGCCGATCGAGCATGTACTCGGTTGGCCGTTTTTGTTGATGTGTGCACGAGCTAGGGTCCACGCTCTTCACTGGCTGGGGGAGTGCATTTCAGAATTATTGCGCCCAGCGGGGGCAAACGCGGGCTAATCGAATGGGGGCGCCCATGGGATTCCACCGGTTCACTCACCCAACCCTGTTCATTGACCACATGCGAGCCGCCGTAGTGCGCTGCATCGCTATTCAACAATTCCAAGTAAACGCCGGGTTGCCCCACGCCAAATCGCAGTCCTTCCCGAACAACCGGTGTAAAGTTCGCGATGATCACCAGCACATTGCCAGCGGAATCGCGACGCTCGTACGCCAACAGGCTCAATTCTCGGTGATGG
>JACTND010000204.1 GCA_014584305.1 Planctomycetota bacterium
CCCAAACCCCAAACCCCAAACCCCTCCCATTCTGCGACCGAGCAGTCGCGTTTTGCTTACGCTGGTTAAATGTTAAAGGCTGAATTATAAACCTTCATGATACGCAAGTTCCTGCGGCCCGCTCTGCGCTCCTTCGCCACGGCAGCAAAGCCCGTCGGCGGCAAAGAAGCCCCGAAAGATGCTCCCAAAGACGCATCCAAGGACTCCCGCAAAGACTCGTTGAAGGACTCGAACGCTGACCTCAAGGGCGGCAAGCAAAACGGCAAAATATCGCAGATTATCGGTGCGGTCGTCGACGTCCAGTTTGACGAGAACCTTCCGCCGATTCTCAACGCCCTCGAAGTCCAAGGCACAAACCACAGACTTGTCCTCGAAGTCGCTCAGCACCTTGGAGACTCAAAAGTCAGAACAATCGCTCTCGACTCCACCGACGGTCTGATCCGCGGTCAGGAAGTCACCGACACGGGCGCGCCCATCATGGTGCCAGTCGGACCAGCCACCCTCGGTCGAATCATGAACGTCATCGGCGAACCGATCGACGAACGCGGCCCCATCAACACCAGCAAGTACTACTCCATCCACCGCAACGCCCCGTCCTTCGAGGAACAGGGTTCCGGCCAGGAGCTGCTCATCACCGGTATCAAGGTCGTCGATCTGCTCGCCCCGTACGTCAGAGGAGGCAAGATCGGTCTCTTCGGAGGCGCCGGAGTCGGAAAGACCGTGCTTATCATGGAGCTGATCAACAACATCGCCAAGGCTCACGGCGGTTTCTCAGTGTTCGCTGGCGTCGGCGAACGCACCCGCGAAGGCAACGATCTCTACAAAGAAATGATCGAGTTCGGAGTCATCGACCTCAAGGGCTCGAACTCGAGAGCCGCGCTCGTCTACGGGCAAATGAACGAGCCGCCGGGCGCCAGAGCCCGTGTCGGTCTGACCGGACTCACTATCGCCGAGTACTTCAGAGACGAGGAGGGCCGTGACGTGCTGCTCTTCATCGACAACATCTTCAGATTCACGCAGGCCTGCTCTGAGGTGTCCGCGCTGCTCGGACGTATCCCCTCTGCCGTCGGTTACCAGCCAACCCTGGCCACCGATTTGGGAGCCTTGCAGGAGCGCATCACCACCACCAAGAAGGGCTCAATCACCTCAGTGCAAGCGGTCTACGTGCCGGCCGATGACTTGACCGACCCGGCCCCCGCGACCACCTTCGCTCACTTGGACGCGACAACCGTGCTTTCCCGTTCGCTGACCGAACTCGGTATTTACCCGGCCGTCGACCCGCTCGACTCGACCTCCAAAATGCTCAACCCGAACATCGTCGGCGAGCGCCACTACCAAGTCGCTCGTGGCGTGCAAAAGCTGCTCCAGGACTACAAGTCGCTGCAGGACATTATCGCCATTCTGGGTATGGACGAGCTCTCCGTGGAAGACAAGCTGGTCGTGTCCCGGGCACGCAAAGTGCAGCGTTTCTTGTCGCAGCCGTTCTTGGTGGCCGAAGTCTTTACTGGCAAACCGGGTGAAATCACGACGTTGGCTGACACGATCCGCAGCTTCGAAGAAATCTGCGATGGCAAATGGGACCACTTGCCCGAAGAAGCCTTCATGTACGTCGGCCCGATCGAACAGGCCGAAGAACAAGCCAAGAAGATGGCCGTTAAGAAAGGCTAAGGCATGGCCCACGTCCAAGCAATCGTGGTCACTCCCGAAGCGACGCAAGTTGACGAACAGGTAGAGGCCATCACCGTTCCGTTGTGGGACGGCGAAGCGCAGATTCTCGCCGGCCATGCGCCGATGATCGGCCGGCTAGCCCCCGGCGAGTTGCGGATCGGAACGGGTTCCGATGCGCGGCGTTGGTACATCGACGGCGGGTTTGTGCAAGTCGCGCAGGACGTTGTTTCGGTCATGACGGGGCGCGCGATTACCTTGGATCAAATTGATGTGGCCGCGGCGCGCGCCGTCTTGGAATCGGTCGCTATTCAAGCTACCGACAACGAGCAACTACAAGAGCTGAAAAATCGTCAAATCGCCCAAGCTCGAGCGCAAATCCGATTGGTTGCTCGCGACTAAAGTCGCGAATCGCCCATTCGGTCTCAGATCTTCTCGTCGCGTTGACGTGAACCGCAAGGCGCTAGCCGCGGGCTGGTACGGAGAGCCAGTTTCCACGGACTGGCGTCCGTGGCTAGCGCCTGTCATCGCTTCGCGATTTGCACGCCCTCTGAGGTTGGCTGAGGATTGGCACCAAGGCACCAAGATACTGGCCATTTGGCGCTAAAGAAATAACGTGAATTTCCAGTGTGTTAACAAAAATTGGCTACCTGCAGCCATGATTAGGTGGGTGGCACTTAAACCGCACTTAAACCTTGGTGATTCTAGCCAACAACTCCAACACCGAAAGGATTCGGGCCATGTCACATCAAGACGCGTTTGCGGAAACGGCTCCCACGAATTCTGCCTATTTGGGCGAAGCTCTGCAATGGATGCTCCGGGGAATTCGGTTCGATCTCAAGTTCCGCAGCGAGTGCCGCTGGACCCCGTTGTGGCTGGTGCAAGCCGCTCTGTTCCGGGCATGGTCCATCGAAACGAAATTGACGGAGAGATTCGCTTGCTCGCAACGGTTGGTGCAACAGCTTCAGGGAGAACGTAAGCAAAACGCCTGTTCGTGGCAAGCTTTCATTGAGCTGCTGTCGCGCCACAGCAGAAAATTGGTGAAAGCCCTCAAGCGGGCCTTTCAACAACGAATGCAGCAGGAATTCCCCAATTCGTGGCTGACGTTTGGTTTTGTGGTGCTGGGCGTCGATGGCAGCACGATCGAAGTCCCGCTGACAAAGTCGCATCGCGATGCCTTTGCCACTAGCACGTCAAAAGCCAAGTCGCGGCATCGGACCGCCGTCGGCGATCCGGGCGCCGACAAACGATCCGCAACTCCGTTGATCACTCTGACCACATTGTTTCATGTTGCCCTCAATCTGCCGTGGGACTGGCGAACCGGTTCCCGCGAGCAGTCCGAACGGGAGCAATTGCGGCAGATGCTGGCGGGACTTCCCGCAGAAGCCTTGCTTTGCGCCGACGCCGGTTTCGTCGGTTACGACCTGCTCCGCTCAATCACCGGTGCCGAAGCCCAGTTCATCATTCGCGTCGGCTCGAAGGACAAAAGGGGACACCCAGTTTTTGGCGCAAGGCGGCGAATATTGGGTGTCCCCTTTTGTTGGGTGTCCCCTTTTGGGGAGGCGGAGCCTCCAAGACAGTGCGTTCCCAGGCAGAGCCTGGGTACGAGTGGTGGGCGCGAAGAAATTGGTGGCGGATTGGACCGGGAAAGCCAACCATTTGGCAAAATGTGGCCAACTGTTGGGTGTCCCCTTTTTGCTGCCGACGGTTACTATGGTTTCGGCAAGAGTTCCTCGCAATATTGCGGCAACATCTTCCGCCAGGTGACCCAATCGTGTTCCCATTGGGGATCCCACAAGTCAACGCGATTGGGAATCCCTTTCATGCCCAACACATGGGCGACTTTCCAGGATTCACCGGGGTCCTCGTATTTGCCTTGCCCCGTCGGCAACAGCACTAGTCGCTGGCGCAAGCGCTGCAACTGCTCCCCCTCGGCCAATCCCGGCACGAAATGGAGCGGTGAATAGTAATAGTAGTCATCGTACCATTGGCCTTGCAACCACTTTTGCAAATCGTAGGTGCCGCTCATACAAATCGCGTGCGAGAAGATCGCGGGATGTCGGCAAATGGCCAACAAGGCATTGAAAGCGCCGATCGACGCCCCGGCTGTCATTACCTCAATATTCGGCGACCGGCAATCATTTCGGATCGCGGGAATGACTTCCTCAGTCAAATAACTGTCGAATTGTTTCTGAATCCAGACGCAATGCGCGACGTTATCGTTGGTCAACCAGGTGCGGCCGGCAATGCTATCAACGGAATAGACTTTCAGCCGACCGGCGTGCAACAACGGCTCCAAGACTTTGATTAAGAAAAACCGCTCAACTTCTTCCGCGTCCCCCCCGGCTGTCGGAAACAACAGCAACGGAGTGCCGTAGTAACCCCAGCGGATCATCTGCGTGTCTTGTTCTAAACGCGGGCTGCGCCATTTGGCAACTTCTTTCATGCCGGTCGTAGCCGGGTCGATATATTGGATGTTCGTCATACCCCTATCGTAATTCGACTTGTCTTTCCGTCGATACGGACCCGATGGTTTTCTTTCTAACGACGTCGCCGCGGAGGCGGCTAGTGGGCCCGGACTTTCACGGTCCGTCCGACATCGTCCAGCATCGATCGCAACTGATCGAAATCCGGATGTTTCATCCGCAGCCAGGCGTTCGCCATGTATCCGGCTTCGATCGGCTGGGTCGGCGTTCCTTCATCCGGAAGATGCCAATCGATCAGCCACTCGCCGTACCGCTGCTGGATTTCCGATAGTCCTTCATAACCGGCAATTACGCCGTCGCGGTCGGGGCGAAGGGCGATGATGCCGGCGCTGAAACGGCGGGAGCAGCGACGTTCCGGTCGCCCATGGACAATCGCCGACGCCCATTCACGGTACAAATCGATATCGTTGGCGACGTTGTACAAATCCCAGGCCCGCACACCCGGTGGCCGGCAACCGATTTCCGAAAAACGAAGTCCGTGTTTGCCAAAAAACCATTCCATGTGCGTCGCTGCCGTGCCGATCTGCAAGGCCTCGATCACGCGGCGCCCCATTGCGCGCACTTCGCCGTACTCGGCCACTGAGTCGATGCGATTCGTGCAGATGAACTGCGGCGAAATCCACCGCTGCCGCATGGCTTCCAATACATTGGGGTAGTAATGGGACACGAAATCATGCACGACGTGCCCGCCGATCGCAATCGTATCGTAAAACGCTTCGTGTCCGTCATTGAACTCTTCAACGGCTACTTGCCCACCCTGGCCAACATGCGCCGCGGCCAACGCGCGCAGCAATTCTTCGCGCGATTCGACGCGATGGGTCCCCGAGGCACCCGCGCCGCTGCGCGGTTTGACGATCAGCGGAAATCCCACCCTGTCGGCAAACTGCATAATCTCTTCAATGGAACCGCCCCCCAGCGAACGCGCACAGGGGACCCCCGCCGCGCGGAGGGCATCCTTCATCGCCGGTTTGTCGCGGCAGAGGAAGGCGGTCCGCGCCGAAATGCCGGGAATCGTGCACGCTTCGCGGACGCGCGCCGCGGTTTCGATGTGCGCTTCCACGGTCGCCTCCAGCCGATCGACCCATAGCTTGCTCTGCACAAACTGCACCGCGCGAATCATCTCGGCTTCATGGCACACGGACGAGACTTGGAGGTAATCGAACAACCAATCTTTGAGTTGCGGATCAAGTGCGTCCTTGGGCCGTTCGCCAATGGCCACGACTGTGGCCCCCACGGCGCGCAGCGCGCGGACAAACTCCCGTTGATTAGCCGGAAACGCCGGTTCAATGAAGATGACGTTCATAGATCGCCTGATTTCCCGCTCGGTCGAACTCGGCATCTCGGCAATGCCGATGGCAAAATCGCCATTATAGTCGACCGTTGGCGTTCTGTTCGCGGGTCAGAGCCCCGGAACGCGGGAAGCAGTGCGCGGCTGCGGGCACGTTGGATCCGTTGCCTTGTCCCAAGTGGCTATGCCAAGCAATCGAGGAGGGGAAATTGTTCACCCAGGATCGGCCCGCTTGGAGCGCCTAACCACTTCTCCAACATGGTGGCATAGACTGAGCGGAAATCCAAGCCGAATCGAACGTCGCCTCGATCCAACGCGCGGGATGACAGGTTGGGTCGCTCGCCAAGTATGCCAGCGCGCACGCCAGGACCGACCAAGAACATGGGGCCGGCGGCACCGTGGTCGGTTCCCTGACTGCCGTTCTCTTGCACGCGTCGTCCGAACTCGCTGAAAGCCATAGTCAACACCCGATCGGCGTTTCCCTGTGCAGCGAGGTCTTTTTGGAATGCCGCCAGGGCATCCCCCAGATCGCGCATCAAACGATCGTGGCGGAGCCGCTGCCCCGCGTGCGTATCATAGCCCCCTTGGAAGACATAATAGACGCGCGTGTGCAAACCGCCGGCGATCAGTCCGGCCACCGTTTGCAGGGAAACCGCTAACGCCGAGCGCGGGTAACTCACGGTGCTGCGATAGCGCGCCGCCAGTTGGCGAATCCGTTCGCTGGCCGCGTTCGCTGCCACGGCGGTTCGCGTGACGTAACCCAGTTCATCGGCCATATTCGATTGTTCAAGTTCCATCAGCTTGTTGTAGTTCTCGCCGACGGTGCTTTCACCGAAGAAACGGAAAGTCTCGGGCCGCTGCAAACTCAGACCACTGTAGTTCGCCCCTTGCAAAGCCAACGGCGTTTGGTCGTTGCCGACCGCAATCGCCAATTCGGGATCGATCGAATCGCCGAACATCCGCTCGGCGTAACGCCCCAACCAACCGTGGGCACGGCGCGGGTTCGCGAGTTCCGCCGCATGCCAAATATCCATCGACTGAAAGTGGCTGCGATTGGGGTTGGGATAACCGACGCCTTGCAGCACACTGAGTTGGCTATCGTCGAGCAAGTCCAACAAGCCATTCAAGTTCGGATGAAAACCGAGATGCCGATCAATCTTGAGCACTTCCTCCGCGGTGATTCGGGTGGCGCGGCGGGCGCGGTGATAATTGTCGTCGGCATAGGGGACAACGGTGCTCAAGCCGTCATTTCCGCCGCTCAATTGCAACACGACCAGCACATTCTGTCCCGGCTGCGCATTCGGTCCGGCCAACGCTGTCCGAATCAAGAACTGCGGCAAGGCGGCGCCGACGCCGACAAGTCCTAATCCTCGCGTCAAAAACTCGCGCCGCGTCGCAATAGAGATCGTGGTCATGGTTCAATTCAACTGGTACTCGGGTAACGTCATCATCAACACCAACATACGGGCCACCTGGCGATTGACCGCTCGTCGCTGAGTGCCCCACGCAGTCGCCTCGGGTAAATCGGTCAGTGCGGCCGTCAATTGGGCACGTTTCTCGTCGGGCAACGGGACCGCCAGCATCAGCCGGGCGAAGTAATCGACAATCGCTTCCGGAGTGGAAATCCCCTCCGGTTCGAGGCGGGACGCCCAATCGACGGCGGTTGCCGTAGGACGCACCATCATACTGTCTCGGCGTCGAAACTCATCACGATTGGCTTGATCGCTGATTAACAGGCCCGCGACAAAATTCTGCCGGGCGAACAAGGAGTTTGAATTGATCCACGCCGCGCCACCTTCCCAGCCGCGAACGTTGGGCGGATTAAACAACTCCTGCCCCATCCCGCGCATGGCTTGCAATAGGGCGTTGGGTTCGGCATTGATCTGCAGCGTGCGCACCGTGCCGATCACCAGCTCGGCCGGCGATTTGATCTGGCGACCCCGTGCGGCACTGGAATAGAACTCGGCCGATGTGAACAGGGTTTTCAACAAAGGTTTTAAATCGTAGTCATGTTCGCGCAGCTGGCTGGCCAGCGCATCGATCATCTCCTCGGAGGGTTGGTCGTGAACGAAGTACACGAACAACTTCCGCGCGATAAATCGCGCCGTGGCCGGTTGCTTCAAAATCAAATCCGCGAATTGGTCACCGTCCCAACGACCGGTTTGGCCGAAAATCGTCTTGGAGTTGCGATCATGCAAGCGCGGTAGAAAGACGAAGCTGACGTCCTCGCGTTGGAAGGAATAGCCGGTCAACGCGCGGGCGCCTTCCGCAATGTCGCGTTCCGTGTATCCATTCCCCTCGCCCATAGTGAACAGTTCCATCAGCTCGCGGGCCAGATTCTCGTTGGGCCGACCGGCCACGTTGCGGTGGTTGTCCAAATAGCGCAACATCGCCGGATCGCGAACCACGCCGTGAAGCAGTCGGCCAAAATTCCCGGCCGCATGTCGGCGGAACAACTCGTTCTGCCGGTACATCGCTTCGGGGCGCTCCACCGTCCGGTAATCCGAGGCAAAATGCCCATGCCAAAACAGTGTCAGCTTCTCTTCCAGCGGCCGCTCGGTAGCCACCATCCGGCGGACCCACCAGATGCGCACGTTTTGCAAATACTCGCGCTCCAGCCGTCGGAATCGATTGAGAACTTCCATCCGCTCCTGTTCGGTCATCTGCCGCAATTGTTCGCGAGCGACCTCTAACTGCGGTGGCGTCGGGGGTGCCAGTGTGAGTTCCGGCAGGTCTTCAAAGTGTACGAGTTGCGCGACAGCCCCTTCCAATCCCAGATCATAGAGGCGGCGCACCTCTTCGGCGCTGCCGCCAAAACCGGCGCGGAACAGCAAGTGCCGCGCCGCTGATTCGCTCCACAAGCGATCATCCAGTCGATTGAGGCCCCGTGCCGTGAGTTCGTCCGCAGTGGCGACCTGCGCCGCGCAGACCACTGCCAATCCATACGACATGCATGCAACAAACATCCTCTGCCGAATGAATCCTTTCATAGGAATCGCCTTTTTTCCGTGTCCAATACCCAGAATGCGCGGGGGAAAGTTTATCATCATGGGGCAATCAACCTCCACCGCGACCAACGATGGTTTCCATTCTAATTCTTACGACAGCAGTCAACTACCAAAACACTTGAATTCGCTGAATTATTTCCACTTGACGGTACAATTCTTGCTTAATGTTGACGATTGGGGGCACGCGCGCGACAATGCCCCGCAGTGAGCTGAGGTTAGGAAATGCGGAAATACCCGCGCCGCAATATTCTGCGTATCGACAGGACCACCAGTTCCGGCCGACCGTTTCGCGGTTGGGAGGTCCGCTTGCAACGGCGGGGGGTGAAAACGTTACACTTCTTTAACGACGCGCATTACGGGGGAAATCGGGGAGCGCTGCGCGCCGCACAACAGTGGCGCGACGTGATCGAACGCCAGGCGCGCGGCTATCGTCTGGCCGAACTGGCCAAACGACCGAGTCGCCGCAACCGCAGCGGCATCGTCGGCGTGCGCCGACAACCGCCGCGCGACGCCATAGCGCATCCCCAAGCACACCGCGCCGTATGGATCGCCCAATGGACTAACGGACACGGCAAACGCAAGTCGCGCGTCTTTTCCGTCGCGCGCTACGGCGAACAGGAAGCCAAGCAATTGGCGCGGCAGGCGCGGCGGGCAGGCGTGCGCCGCAGCGGACGATAACACGCGCGACACGGACTAAACGAGTGGAATCTGCAAACCGTCATATCCGATGGCAATTCCCGGCGGCAATTTCGATTGCCATTCGTAGTAATCGACGTGACACGAACAATGCGTGAAATAGGTCTGACGTGGCGCGAGCTCGCGGGCGACTTCGACTGCTTCTTCAATACTGAAATGCGTGGCGTGCCGCGTCGGTCGCAACGCATCCAGTACCAGCGTATCGAGACCGCGCAACAACTCCATGCTGCTGGGCGGAATCTCGTTGGTATCGGTACAATACGCGACGTTGCCGATCCGAAAACCGAGCACGTCGAACTTCGGACCATGCTTGAGCGGGATCGGCGTGACTGCCACCCCCAATACCTCGAACGGTTCCAACCCGATCGAAATCAATTCAACGCTGGGGACCGCGCCCAGATGCGTCTGCTCTTCATCGGTGAAGGCATAAGCGAACGTACTGCGCAAGCGATCGCAGACATGCGGTGTAGCCAATGCCGGCACGGCATGACCCAAATAGAATTGGAACAATCGCAAATCATCAAACCCGGCCAAATGGTCGGCATGTTCATGAGTATAGATTACGGCATGAACAATTCCGATTCCTTCGCGCAGCAGTTGCGACCGCAAATCGGGCGCTGTATCGATTAGCAAATTGCCTTGAGGTAAACCCAATATGGCGCTGGCGCGGGTCCGCATGTTGCGCGGTGCGCAACCGGAACACACGGGACAACTGCACCCCAGTGCTGGGACACCCACACTGGTCCCCGTCCCCAAGAGGATCATCTTTCCAGTAATATCAGTTGTCCGAATGTTCTTCTTCAAGTCGTATCCGTTTCGTGAAGCCCTCGAGTCGCGTTTTGATCAAAACTGCTTGTGACTATCCAACAAAATCGTCACTGGGCCGTCGTTGACCAAGGCCACCTGCATATCGGCGCGAAACACCCCCGTGGCGACGATCAACCCGCACCGCCGCAAAGCATCGACGTAATTCTCGTACAACCTTTCTCCCGTCAATGGATCGGCAGCCTGAGTGAAACTCGGTCGGCGGCCCTGGCGCGCATCGCCCAACAGCGTGAACTGACTTACCGCCAAAACCTGTCCGCCGACGTCGATCACAGAACGATTCATCTTGCCCTCCTCATCGTTGAAGATGCGGAGAGTCGCGGTCTTCTCCGCCAAATAGTCGGCATCCGCCTCTGTATCTCCCCGTTCAACGCCCACCAGCGCCACCAGGCCCCAGGATATGGAACCGACTGTTTTCCCCTCGACGGTTACGGCCGCTTCCCGAGAACGCTGAATCACCCCGCGCATTTCCGCCGTACCGTTTCTGTAAACTGTGACAATTTGAGCGCCCAGGGCCGGTTTGGCCTCCCGCACCGCGCCGCCTTATAATAAGGGACGCGGCGGGATTCGACTATCGACGATACAGAGCGGCGTGATCCGATCCGAAACGACAATGACGAACACAAATCTGCGCCAATGGCTGGGAATCAGCCTGGCCGGGGCGTTCCTTGCAAACGCAATCGGTTGCCAACCCCGCTACGAAATCACCGAAGTGGTTTTGCCGGCCGAAGTGGCCGCCCTGCCAACGCCGCCGCAGTTAACTACCAACACGCCGCGCCGCATGGTGGTTGCCATGACGGAGCAAGGCCCAGCGTCTTGGTTTTTTAAAATAGAGGGGCCGCCGGTGGCACTGGCGCAATCCGAAACGGATTGGACGAATTTCTTGCGCCACGTCCGATTTGCCGACAATGGACAGCCCAGCTGGGACTTGCCGACCGGCTGGCAAGTCCTCCCACCCCGACCTGCCAGGTTTGCAACCTTGGGAATTCCTGCCGATGGCGGTGTGCTGGAACTGGCGATATCGTCGTTGCCTGCAGGACAAGACGTGTTATCCAACGTCAACCGCTGGCTGGGCCAGTTGGGACGAACGGAAATCCAGGCCGAACAGTTGGCTGACAGACTGCGGGCGCTCCCCTTCGCCAACGGCGAGTTCTTGGTTTTCGACGAACAGGTTAACGCTGGCTCCGCTGTACCCACACCGAATCCGCCGAACGAAGCACAACGCGTCGAACCCAAGTTTCAGATTCCCGATGGTTGGCGATTCCACCAGGCCAGTCCATTCGTGGCTGCCTCGTACTTGAAAGAGTTTCAGGGTGAGACGGTACAAATCGCTGTTTCTCGTATGCCCACCGATGCCGTCAGTTGGCCCACCGTCGTTGAAATGTGGATGGAACAAGTGGAACCGCCCACCGCGACTCGAACCGATTGGGAAGCGAACGCGCGCGCTGTCCACATCGGCGGACACCCGGCTCAGCGGATCGAACTGTTGGACGCCGCCAACGGATCGCGCGCCGGTTTAATCGGAGTCCGCGTAGAAGTCGGCGCCGACGCCTGGTACTTCAAGGTTTCCGGTGAATTGAGTGCTGTGACAGCGGCGCGCGACGAGTTCGAGGCGCTGCTCGATTCGGTAACGTTCCCACAAGGCGAATAGGATGGCTGCGACACACGTACAACTGGATACCTTGACTCAACCCGCGAACCGCGCCGCGCGCCGCCCGAATGATACGTCGCTCTCAGCGGCCTGGGATTGGGTGGAAACGGCAATTCTCCCCTTGGCTTCGCTGCGCTTGACCGTCATTTTATTGACTCTCTCCGTGTTTGTCGTTTTCGTCGCGACGTTGGAACAAACCGAAAGCGATATCTGGACCGTCAAAAACCGGCACTATTCGAACCTGATGCTGGCTGTCCCGATTCAGACATTCTTGCCTCCGGATTGGTTTCCCCAATGGCAGTCTGTCCCCTACAGCATCGTGATTCCCAGCGGCCTCACCATGTTGATTGCCTTGATCATCAACTTGGTAGCGGCCCATGCCGTGCGGATGCGGGTGCAGGCGCGCGGCGGACGATTGATTGCCGGATTGGTCATCTTGGCAGCCGGGATCGCCGTCAGTTGGTTGATCGTGTTTGGCGCGCAGAATCCCACGGGATTTCAGGGACAACCGCCGATCAGTTACCACGTGCTCTGGCAAGCGATGCAGGTCGGCATGATCGGTTTGGCCTTAGGCGGCCTGGTGGCGTGCCTGGCCATGCGGCGCCAGCGGCCGATCGAGCGATGTGTGGTGGGAGGATTCAGTGTTTGTACCTTGGCGGCATTTATCACTACGTTGCTGTTGGGGGAACGGACGTTCATCGGAGATTCCGGGATGCGCGTCTTGTGGCAACTGCTGCAGGCCACGATTGCCGCCCTAGTCTTGTTGGCCGGCTGCATCCTCTTATTCAAACGGAAAGGCGGCATTGTCCTCCTGCATTTGGGCATCGGATTGTTGATGGTCAACGAATTGTATGTCACGATGACCAATGTCGAACAACAAGTGCGCTTGCTCGAAGGGGACACCGCTTGGCATACGATCGATGTCCGCGAGACCGAGTTGATAGTCGCCGACGAGCGCGATCCGCAACAAGTCCGACTGGTGCAAGTCCCCGGCTATCTTTTGGAACAAGGTGGACGCTTGACCGATCCGCGTTTGCCGTTTGACATCGAAGTTTTGCAGTACCTCCCCAATTCTCAGATTGAACGCTTGCAACCGGGCGAGAAAAGTTTAGCCACCGCCGGATTGGGCGTACGATTCGCGGCGCGGGAAATCCCTATATTCACGGACCGCGATCAGCAAGTCAGTTTCGCTGCGGCCTACATCAAACTGTGGGACAAACAATCGGGATTGGCCCTCGGCAGCTATTTGGTCAGCCAAGCGGCTTATGAACAGAAGTTGATGGAAACTGTCCAGGCGGGCGGCGTTGAGTTCCGCGTGGCGCTTCGCTTTCGACACTACTATAAGCCCTACAGCGTAACGCTCGTCGATACGCGGCGCGAGTTGTACCTCGGCACGGACCGGCCACGCTGGTTTTCTTCGGATATCACGATCACCGACCCGACTGCGGGATTAATCGATTACCCGCAGCGCGTGTGGATGAACAATCCGTTACGTTATCGCGATGAGACGTTTTACCAAACGCAATGGACGATTGTTCCAACCGAAGACGGCCCCAAGGAAATGTCGGTGCTGCAAGTTGTCAAAAACCAGGGTTGGATGATCCCCTATTTGGCGTGCATGGTCGTGGTGGTGGGGCTGGTGACGCAGTTCGGCTCGGCATTATTGCATTACTTGGAAACGCGAGCGGCCAAGGGCTCGCGCCCATTGCTTGAATCGCCCAAGCACATGCACTCGTCCACATCCAGTGCGGCCTTCGATTCCGCACACGACCACACGATGAATATCGTGGCTTGGGTCGTCGCTGGACTGGGGGTCGTATTGGCGCTAGCCTACTTGGGCGGCCAATGGTCGCGCGGCACACGGGCGGTCCTCGTCAAGGAATCGCTCGACCTGACAGCCTGGGGGCAGTTGCCGACGAATTTCGGCGCGCGGGTGCAGCCGATCGACAGCTTAGCCCGAAACACGGCGCGCCAATTGAGCAACTACGAAACGGTGACAGATAAATTTGGCAAACGCCAACCGGCGCTGCGCTGGTTTGCCGACTGGATTTACGCGGTCCCGGGTTGTGATGAATACGCCTTGATCCGGATTACCGATTTGTCGGTGTTGGAGGCGTTGGGTATCGCGCCCAAACCAGGATTCAAGTACACGGTGGCCGAACTCAGTGAACACTTGGATACGATCAACCAACTGACGGAACCGAACCTGAAAACGGATCGCGCGCAATTGACGGCGGCGCAAAAGCGCATGATCGACCTCCGCGTCCAACTCAATCGCTTGATGTCCTTGCGCCGCGCCTTCACCAATCCTTATCGGCGACTGGCGGAGGACGACGTGCTCGGTCGTTTGGAAATGGCCAACCTGCTGGCCCGCGAGGACCATTTGCCCCGATTGGTCCCCGATTCCGCGCATCCCGAACAGCCTTGGCGTTTATTAACTCACGTGTGGACGGAACGCTGGTTGAGCGAACAAGTTGACACGGATAAGACGCGCTCCATCGCCACCCTCGCGGAACAGATAGCGCAACGCCAGATCATGGAACCGTTGCGGGAGCGAATGATCCGCGAGCGCGTCGTGGACGAGATTCTGGCCGACCCCAGGATTGTCGAGATGATTCGGGAACAATTGGCGACCGAGGATCTGCGCGAAGTTCGCCGGCGTCTCTTGTCGCGAATGGAGCTGTTGCCCCCCACGCAGTTTGCCGAGTTGAGTGCACTGGTTGCTCCGGGGATCGATCAATTGTTAGACCAGCGGCGGGGCGAGTTCGTGAACGAAGTCGAAGGACTGATTCGCGATCCGTTGCGTGTGACT
>JACTND010000003.1:0-516 GCA_014584305.1 Planctomycetota bacterium
GAGGTCGTAAAAGGAGGTGCCGAATCTGCGGGGAGCGTGCGTTGGCCGGGCTTCTGGTTTGTTTGTTGCAGATGGATGGTGGACTGTGGGCGAATTTGAATCCGGTTCATCTGATCGCCTGGGTATCGATTGTCTGGGTAATTCTGCGGGTGGCAGCAACGAGCCTGCCACGTGCGCGATGCTCCTTCGCCTCGGACGACCGAATCTCCTGCATCGGGATCGCCAACACGCTCGATCGGATGTCTGTTGTGCGATGCATTCCGCATCCGCGAGGAGCAAGGGCGCAAGTTCTAATGAACGGGTACCTGTGGAGTCAACGGCAATTGCGAACCAAAAGGAGGGGTGGCGCGTCAGTTCGTATTGCGAGTCGGGAAGAAATTCGTATATTGGTCCGTTTTCCAACGGATCTGGCCAGCGTAGCTCAGTTGGTAGAGCAGCGGTTTTGTAAACCGCTGGTCGTGGGTTCGAGTCCCTCCGCTGGCTTTGGCAGCCAGCGCGTGCTGGCAACCCATAGCC
>JACTND010000003.1:553-3174 GCA_014584305.1 Planctomycetota bacterium
GCGACTTTCCAGGGCTGGTTTTGGCCGGTCTTCGGGGGGCTGATTCGGGGCTTTTTTGGGGGAGATTGCTGAGTGGCCAAAGGCACCAGACTGTAAATCTGGCGGATTTCATCCTTCGCAGGTTCGAATCCTGCTCTCCCCATTGCGAAATTTCCGGGAAGCGGTACATTCATAGCTTAGAAGCTGTGTCGTTCTGCTGAGGTCGCATCGATCGGGTTTATTGCGCGCTGTTCCGAATCCACTGGGTCGTGGTGTGGGGTGGCGTTGTCGGTAGCTTCGTGACTGGTTGCGGTAGTGGTTTGGGCATCGCCTTCTGTGGATCGCATTTGGGGTCGAGGATTGTGTGATCTCCGTGGCCTTCGGCGGGGGAACCAAAACGAGGTCTTCGTGTTGACTCAGCGGGTGTAGCTCAATGGCAGAGCTCCAGCCTTCCAAGCTGGTGGTGAGGGTTCGATTCCCTTCACCCGCTCAATTATTATCCCGAGCCGATCTTGCAGGAGATGGTGTTGAGCGGAAATGTTGAACTCGTGCTTGCCGGAGCTTCAGTCGTGATTTGGCTGCTGTAGCTCAGTTGGTAGAGCGCGTCCTTGGTAAGGACGAGGTCACGGGTTCAAGTCCCGTCAGCAGCTTTGTTTCCGTTGGTGCCCCGTGCGGCCGACGGTTGGCGTCACTTGGTTGTACGAGAGCGTGTTTTAGAAAATAGGTGTAGAAAGACATGGCCAAGGAGGAATTTAAACGAACGAAGCCCCACGTGAACGTGGGGACGATTGGGCACATCGACCACGGCAAGACAACGTTGACCGGGGCGATTTTGGCTGTGCAAGCGGCCAAGGGGTTGGCGCAATTCAAATCGTATGCGGATATCGCCAAGGGCGGTACGGTCCGCGACCAAACCAAGACGGTGACCATCGCCGTGGCGCACGTCGAGTACGAAACAGCCAAGCGACACTACGCGCATATTGACTGCCCGGGTCACGCCGACTTCATCAAGAACATGATTACCGGCGCCGCGCAGATGGACGGCGCGATTTTGGTGGTCTCGGCGGCGGACGGACCGATGCCGCAAACCAAAGAGCACGTGTTGTTGGCGAAGCAAGTCGATGTTCCGGCCTTGGTCGTGTTCATGAACAAGATTGACTTGATCGACGACGCGGAGTTGTTGGATTTGGTGGAGATGGAAATCCGCGATCTGTTGAACAAATACGAATTCGATGGCGATAACGCGCCGATCGTGCGCGGCAGCGCCTTGCCGGCCTACCAGAACCCGTCCGATCCGACCGCCAACAAGTGCATTGGCGACTTGATGGACGCGATCGACTCGTATATCCCGGAACCGGTTCGCGAGGAAGACAAGCCGTTCCTGATGGCGATCGAAGACGTGTTCTCGATCGAAGGTCGCGGCACGGTGGCGACGGGGCGGATCGAGCGCGGCGTGGTCAAGACCGGCGAGGAAGTCGAAATCGTCGGTTTGTCCGGCGAGTCCCGCAAGACGACCTGCACGGGCGTGGAAATGTTCCGCAAGATCCTGGATGAAGGTCGGGCCGGAGATAACGTCGGTTGTTTGTTGCGCGGCGTCAAGCGCGAAGAGATTCAACGCGGTCAGGTGCTGGCAAAACCCGGCTCGATCAAGCCGCATCACAAGTTCGAGGCGGAAGTCTATTGCTTGACGAAAGACGAAGGAGGGCGGCACACGCCGTTCTTCAGCGGCTATCGTCCGCAATTCTATTTCCGGACGACCGACGTGACGGGTACCGCCAACCTGATTGGCGCCGAAATGTGTATGCCCGGCGACAATGTGCGGTTGGAGGTGGAATTGCATAAGCCAATTGCGATGGACGACGGCGTGCGGTTCGCGATCCGCGAAGGTGGTCGCACGGTCGGTTCGGGCGTGGTGACCAAGATCGTCGAGTAGTCAACTTTCGGGCGCGAGCGAACATGAGTCGTTGGTGGCCTGATTAGCAGAAACTTCGAGCGCCAAGGGCTGGGCGGTCCGCGGCGCTTTTTGTAATTCAGGTTGCCGCCCGACAACAGGGAGCAGACACAGGGGTGTAGCTCAATTGGTAGAGCACTGGTTTCCAAAACCAGCGGTTGCGAGTTCGACTCTTGCCGCCCCTGCTGTTTGATTGCAGCGGTGTTCGCCTCACGGAGAATAAGTCGGTTGCACCGATGCAACGGAAGGAAGGATTTCCAGGGAGAGGGTCAAGGGAAGTCATGAGTACGGCAGTTAAACAGCGAGCAGGCGCGGGGGGTGGATTTTGGTCCAGTCTATTTCGCGCGGGTCTCTACAAACCCACCCAGGGGCGCGTGGTCCGGCAAGTCACATTTGCCGCCGTGGCTTTGGTTGCTGTGTTGACGGCCTGGGAAATTCGTCAAGCGAACTGGTTGGCCTGGTTGGCGAGTTCGGCGGGCGTCAACGAGGGGGTCAACTGGCTCCTGTTCTTGGTGATTGCCGGGATCGGAGTTTGGATCGCTTTCCGCCTGGTTAACTTTGCGAAATTTGCGGACTTTTTGATTTCGGTGGAAGCCGAGATGAACAAGGTTTCCTGGCCCTCCAAAACCGAATTGTGGCGGGCCTCCTTGGTGGTGATCTTCGTCATCTTCGCGATGGCGGGCGTGCTGTT
>JACTND010000166.1 GCA_014584305.1 Planctomycetota bacterium
TTAAACAACCCAAAGCCAAAAGGACAGGCATAATTGTGTGCCTGACGCCTGCTAGCGGCTGAAATCTGGCGTCCCAGGTCGTGATCGTCGGGTGAACCATGGAAGTGCCTTGCCGAGTGGCCACCCGGGGGCCTGATTCTTAATAATGCCTGTCCTTTTAAGTTTTAGGCCGTTGTGGAGGGCAAGCGCGTTGCGACAATGGTTTGAAAGAGGACAGGGCCGGATTTGAACAGCCGAAAATAGCGAACGTGATCCAACGCCAATCCGGCGGCCGGAAAGTACGCGGGGTAATCGTAATTGCGATGCCAGGGAACCAGCCCTAACATCCAGAATGTCGCCATGGCCGATTTCAAATAGAGGGTATTGAACCATCGGCCCGGCCAACTACCCTGAGGCAACGCCACATCGGCAATAACCAATTTTCCCCCCGGTCGAACAAGAGTGGCCGCGTGGGCCAACATCCGCACCATGTCGTGCTCGGGGAAAATATTCAAGAAGTAGTTCGTAGCGCAGACGTCATAGTGTTCGGGACGGTCGTGCTGAAAAGCATTTTGGCAAAGGATTTCGGCTGGAGTGCCGTCCCGATTCAGCCTCTCGCGCAAACGCTCCAACATTCCGGCGGAAATGTCAACGCACGTGACATGGGCGCCGCGTCGCGCTGCTAGCGCGACTTCATCTCCAGTGCCGACTCCCAGGAACACCGCGTTGTCGCCCGTATTGATCTGGTTAACGGCGTGCTTTTTTGAGGCCCGAATTTGGCCGGCCGAGAAGACTTGTGCGGACGCTTCATAAAACCAAGCAGCCCGATTGTAGTTTCGTTCCAGACGGCGACCAGCAACCGCATCCATTCAATCGCTCCTTCGAAGTTGAATCGCGTTGAAGCGAGTATAGGGAGCTTTGCAATCGGGTAATAGGCGAGATTCTTGGAAAAGGCGAACACCCCGGCAATGGCCGGGGTGTCTAAATGGTTAATAAAGACCGTCTCGTTGCCGCTTCCTCCGGGGCGCCGTCGATGTGAACAACGTCAACCCCAAGGAAAACTGCCAGGTGGATCTTGCATAGGCTGCCCTCCTCAAAATACTACGTTAAGGAGCAGAGAATTCATTCACGCATGGAATTCTACTCGCCAAAAAAGAAACCATCAATGAACTTCCATTCCGGTTTCGAATTTCGCCAAAAAAACTCTCGAAAAAACTCGCGTCGTTCGTGCTAGCGAAAGTTTGACGCCGGACTCAGCATAAAAAAGACTTATCAACGCCTGGATTCAAGAAGCATTTTGAATACATCTGCCATCGAAATTTGGACACGAAGTTGTGGATCCGGAAAAAACATTTCCGCAAGAAAACAAAACGAAATCCGTATGGAAATTGACTCGATGGGGATGCGAACTGCTGGAAAGCCTTTGTCATCGGGAGGCACTTTCGCGATCGTTCGGAATAAAAAGCAATCAAGTCTTGTCGTGGCATGAAAAATGATTGTTACCCCGGCGAAGGTGTTCGACAGGGAACGGCGGACGGCCAACAGGTGGTGTTGGACGCCCATCAAAAAGTTTCGTGCACCGAGCTGGACAGGCGACGACGCAGGCCGTCCTTTTCGATCGCACAGGATCACGACTCACAGAAGGAAGCGTTGAGAGAATTCTATGAAAGCCCGCGTTGGATTGGCCCGTTTCGTTCGTTGGGTGCAACCGTTGGCCCTCTTGGGCCTTTCGCTCTTGATCGGCGTCATGATCTGTACGGCTGTCAGCGGATAAGATCTAGCCGTTGACTAACCGTTCGAATTTGCCGAATACCATACGGCCGGCGTTCGTCTGCAACATACTTGTGACTGAGATGTCCACTAGGCTGCCGACGTATGAGCGTCCGTCTTCGACCACAATCATTGTCCCGTCATCCATGTAGCCGACACCTTGATTAGGGCCTTCGCCGGATTTGACTATCTTGGTGCGAATGGTCTCGCCTGGCAGGAAGACGGGCTTCAGTGCGTTGGCGATTTCGTTCAGATTGACAACCGGGACGTTTTGTAACTTGGCTACCTTATTGAGATTGAAATCTCCGGTGACGATTTTGCCCCCCAAGTGTTTGGCCAAGGTCAACAATTTCGAGTCCACCGGTTGGCCTTTCATTTCCGGCAATTCGCGATCATAAATCTTGAAGTCGATTTTGTCGTTGGACCTCAACCGATTGAGTATGTCCAGGCCGCGACGACCGCGTGCCCGCCGCAACTTGTCAGAACTATCGGCGATCGCTTGCAGTTCGACGAGTGCAAATCTGGGCAGCACCAATTGATTGTCGATCATACCCGTTTCCACAATGTCTGCGATGCGCCCGTCGATCACGGCACTCGTATCCAGAATATACGGTTTGGCGCCGCGCAAATCCTTGCTGAACTCGACGTAGGGGATTACGAACCGAAAGTCGTCTTTCGTTTGCCACAATAAACTGACGCAAGCATACGAGATCGCGGCGCCTAAAAAGGATACGACAATCGACTTGACTGTCTCGGGGGGGATGATGCGTTGCACTGGGGTATTGGCAAAACTCTCAGATAGCGGAGTGAGGGCCAAGCTGACGATGTAGGTCAAAAACAAGCCGACCACGAGG
>JACTND010000057.1:0-18450 GCA_014584305.1 Planctomycetota bacterium
TATTCCCAGCAAACTACCCCTTGGGCGATTTTGGCCGACTCGGTGTTCCTTCGCAGCCACAATCGGTTCTGATTCATAATGTCACCGTTTGGACTTGCGGACCCGAGGGCGTGGTGGTCGATGGCGCAGTCTTGTTCGGCAATGGCGTCATTCAGCGGATCATCAAACCCGGCGAGAGTCGTCCGGCAGCGGACCTTGTAATCGATGGCCGCGGCGGCCATGTCACTCCCGGCTTAATCGACTGCCATTCGCATATGGGAACCGACAGCGGGATCAATGAAGGCACACAAGCCATTACGGCCGAAGTTCGCATCGGTGATTTCATTGACCCCCGCGACATCAACATCTACCGGCAATTGGCGGGCGGCCTGACCTGTGCCAATATTTTGCATGGCTCAGCTAACCCCATCGGCGGTCAGAATCAGGTGATCAAGCTTCGTTGGGGAAGTAACGACGCGGATTTGAAGTTCCATGAGGCACCTCCGGGCATCAAGTTTGCGTTGGGCGAGAATGTCAAACAGAGCAATCGTCGCGAGCCATCAACTCGCTACCCGCAAACGCGGATGGGTGTCGAACAATTGATGCATGATGCGTTTCGCGCAGCGCAAGAGTACACCGCCGCACACGAACGATGGCGAACCACGCGTCAGGGAATTCCCCCTCGTTTCGATTTGGAACTGGAGGCCTTGGCCGAGATCGTGCAAGGAAAACGCTGGATCCATTGCCATAGCTATCGACAAGACGAGATTCTCGCGTTGATTCGCGTCCTCGATGAGTTTCACATTCGGATCGGCACATTTCAACATATCTTGGAAGGCTACAAAGTCGCCCCGGAAATGGCTCAACACGGTGCCATGGCCAGCGCATTTTCGGATTGGTGGGCCTATAAGTTCGAAGTGTACGACGCGATTCCGCACGCTGGCGCGTTGATGCACGAAGCGGGTGTAATCGTTTCCTTTAATTCCGATGACGCCGAGTTAGCGCGCCACATGAACCATGAAGCGGCCAAAGCCGTTCGGTACGGCGGAGTGGCGGAAGAAGAAGCTTTGAAGTTTGTGACGCTTAACCCAGCCAAACAGTTACGGATCGAACAATGGGTGGGAAGCCTCGAACCCGGCAAACACGCCGATTGGGTGTTGTGGAACGGCCATCCGCTGTCCACCATGTCCCGGTGCGAACAGACTTGGATCGATGGTCGCAAGTATTTTGACCGCGATGACGAGGCGGCACTGGTGATCCAACAATCAAAACAACGCGCCGAGTTGATTCAAAAGGTCTTGGATTCTGGAGAAACCCCAGCGCGGCCCGGCGAAGGTCGCGTCGATTCGTCGCTATTGTGGCCACGTTATGATGAGTTTTGTCAGGGGCATCGGCATTCGTCGGACTGTTGGCACAACCTGGCGGAATCCACTTGCGATGCATGCCATCAATGCAGCGAAGACGATTGGCTCTGCTTATTCGGCTATTGTCGAGCGGTAAGACATGACCTGGGCGCTTGCGGAATGTCGCTGCAAACAAGGGATGCTCAATTTCAACAAACGAGATGAACATGCGAGATGTATTAGAAACGGTTCGCTGTGGCCTGTACTGGTTGTTACTACAAGCCGTCGCGTTGTCCTGCGTCCCGAACATGGCCGATGATCGCATTCCCGCGCCGCCGCAACGCGTTGCGATCGCGTTGACTGGCGGAACAGTTCACACGGTTTCCAACGGTTCCATCGAAAACGGAACAGTACTTTTCGAGAACGGCAAGATCGTAGGCGTGGGAGTTGATTTGGGTATCCCAGCGGATGCCCAAAGGATCGATATTACTGGCAAACATCTGTATCCTGGTCTCATTGAATCTCATTCCCAATTGGGATTGACGGAAATCGCGTCCGTTGCCGCTACGAATGATTTTCAAGAAACAGGAATGCTCAATTCCAACGTTAAGGCGATCGTGGCGGTCAATCCGGACAGCGAACTCATCCCCGTTACGCGTTCTGGAGGCGTCTTGATTGCATTGACCGCCCCGTCAGGTGGGGCCATCGCTGGCAAGTCGGCCGTCATTCAATTGGACGGCTGGACGTACGAAGAGATGGCGCTCCTGCCCGAAGCGAATATGGTAGTCTCTTGGCCGCAATTTGGGGGTGGCCGTCGCGGACGATTTCGACCCGGCCCGCCGGAAGATGTCGAAACGGCCGTTAGCCAGACGGATCAGCGCATCAAGGAACTCCGCCAGTGGTTTGATCAAGCCCGTGCGTATCAAGAATTGAGGGAGTCAGCGCCGAACGAACAGCCATTCGATCTGCGCTTGGAAGGTTTGATTGATGTGGTAAATGGCCGAATGCCTATTCTTGTCCGCGCCGAGCGACTGAATGAGATCCAAACCGTGGTGGCTTTTGCGGTGCAACAACAGGTGCGGTTAGTCATCCTTGGTGGCTACGATGCTCCGATGTGCGCGGACTTGCTTAAAAAACACGATATTCCGATCATCGTCTCGGCCGTCTATCGCCTGCCGCTCCGAGCCAGTGATCCCTACGATCATGCCTATACTTTGCCGGCGCGGCTCCGAGAGGCCGGCATCCGGTTTTCCATTTCCGGGACAGATCGGTCAGAAAGTTGGAATGTCCGGACATTACCATTTCATGCCGGTACAGCCGTCGCTTATGGACTGTCCCATGACGATGCCCTGCGCGCAATAACGCTGTCAGCCGCCGAAATTCTGGGCGTGGACTCGCGTGTCGGTTCGATTGATAGCGGCAAAGACGCAACGTTCATCATTACGAATGGTTCACCTCTGGAGCCAACCACGCAGGTACTCGGCGCATATATTCAGGGGAGGCCAGTCGACTTGGAGAACAAACAAACACGTTTGTATCAAAAGTACCGCCAACGATTGGAACAATATCGCGGTCGATAGGCCCCATCGAACGCGGAAGTTCTGTCATTTGCCTGAATTTTGGCCTCGGTTCCGCGAAATCGCCAAAGTCTCATTGAGAGAATTCCGATGGGGACGATAGGCGGTGGTCCGCGCGGACGTTCGGCCCAGGAGGAGGCCGAAAGGAAATTCAGAATTTTGGCGACCGTGTAAATTATTCATTGACGCCAGCCCTGAATATCTGTTAGACACCGCCCACGCCCTGGTTGGCCGAGTTTCTTTTCAACTCGCGCGAATCGAGGCGCCAACGAATGACATATTGCGGCGAGCCGATCCGGGTCCAATTCCACGGCATCCTCGCCCATAACATCACGGAGGATTGAATGGCGACGACCGCTGCACCGGCGACAGACGATATTCAGGACGTGTGGGTCAACTACAAAAAAGATCCCACCAATCAAGAACTGCGAAACCGGCTCATGGAGCGGTATTTCCCGCTTGTCAAATACAACGGAGAGCGAATCTGGCAAAGATTGCCTGATGGAGTGGAACTTGACGATTTGATCTCGGCCGGCGTCTTCGGCCTCATGGATGCCATTGAAGCCTTTGATTTAAACCGCGGCGTCAAGTTCGAAACGTATTGCGTCCCACGGATTCGAGGCGCGATGCTGGACGAGTTGCGGCAAATGGATTGGGTGCCCCGCTTAGTTCGCTCCAAAGCTAGCAAGCTGGCTGAGGCCACCAAGCATCTCGATGCCAAATTGGGGCGCGCTCCAACCGAACAAGAACTGTCGGAACACATGGGCATTTCCATCAAAGAACTCGAACGCATGATGCTGGACGCGAACGCCGTCAACCTCATCAGCTTGAACAAGAAATGGTATGAGACGGACAGCTACAAAGATGTCCGTGAAATCGATGTCCTAGAAGACAAAAAAGGAGAGGACCCCACCCGTCGCATCCAGAAAAGCGACCTCATGCGTTTAATTACCAAAGGCCTGAATCGAAATGAACGCCTCATCATCATCCTGTATTACTATGAGGAACTGACGATGAAGGAAATCGGTTCGACTTTGGACCTGAGCGAGAGCCGTGTCAGCCAGATGCACACCAGCATTGTTCAACGCCTTCACGAGCAACTCGAAAAACGCCGGGCCGAGTTCGCCAACCTCTAACAACCAATTGGTGCCACCCACCCATTAGTCGTTATGCCCTGATTTCCAGCGGAAACGAGAGAGGCTCGGCACGAAATACACCCAACCTCCGATCGAATTCACGCCAAACCCACTCGCCCCCTATTTAGGGGGAATTATTATCCCTGGCTTGAATAGGTGGGTGGCACCTATTTACTGGCTTGAATAGGTGGGTGGCACCTATTTAATTTTGCTGCTGGCATTCCTGACAGTCTGCGCCGGGTGCACTCTGACGCGACACCCTACTGGACGATGCCAGCCGAATTGCTCTCCGGACCATGTTTCATGCGCAATCGAATGCGTGAGGCCAGCGCCTACGTCGCTGCGGACTGTCCAATGGGAGGCTCGACCGCCAATTCAGTTGGACCTCAATTTGGACGTTCCCGAGGCAGCGCCGCCCTTTGTCGAAGGCGACCCTTCCGACGTTCGATTACTGACCCCCGCCGAATGTGAATCCTTGTCCGCCGCCCATTCATCCCTGGCCGCCTTGCTCACGTCGGCGGGGTTCGATGCCGCGGCGACATGTGAACGATCACCCCTCCATTCGGCGTTCGCCTGTCAAGCTGCATTCGAACGAAATCAATCGTCTGGGGATGCGCTGATCGCGTATTATCGTCTAGCTAGCGTGTATCTTCAGTTTGGTCTTTCCGTTCACTCATTGAATGAACTGAAACGATTTGAAGACCTCGTCCAGCGGCTGGAAACACAAGGTGTTGCCCGATCAATGGAACACCAAGGAGCGATCAATCAATCGCGCTTGGATGTTCTTCAAAAGCAAGCGCAGTTGGAATACTCGCAGCGCGTGCTGACCGCTCAATTGCGAGAAATGCTCGATCTCGACCCCGCGCAACTCTCACCGATTTGGACCGATTTTGAGGCCACCCCGTCGTTGGTCAGCAATGGCGTCACCGCCGAAATCGAGATCGCCTTAGCTCATCGCGGCGACTTGCAGGCTTTGGAGCATTTGCAATCGCTTTCTCCGCGCGACCTACTGGGTCTGAACTCAGGGTGGGCGACGAGCATTCATCCGCTGTTGGGATTTGCCGCCGGTGTGCCTGTCCGACCTTGGCAATTGTTGTTTTGTAAACACCGCACGGCACTAGAAAATGCTTGGTGCCAGCAACAACGGCAGTTGACCGAGCTGATTATCACCAAGCGTCGCGCGATATCCGTGGAAGTTGAGGAGGTTTGGTACTCGCTGGAGAAGCGGCAGCGAACGATCGAATTAAAACAACGTGCCCTGGCGAGTCTAGATGCCGACTGGAACGCACGGCTTGCCGCCAAGGACATTCTACCAGTGACTGTCGCCAGCGAAACCGACTATTCCAACCGGCGATTAGTGCTGACGTCTGAATTGCTACAGGAACGGATCGAACTGGAGATCGATCTGGTTCGCCTGCAAAAAGCTCAGGGCACCTTGGGTACCCGGGCTGCTGGAGGTCATTTTCAATACCGGTAATGTTCCGGCTTGAATGGCCCCTCGACTGGGACGCCAAGGTACTCGGCTTGCTTTTCAGTCAGGCGCGTAAGTTTCACGCCCAGCTTGTCCAAGTGTAACCGCGCTACCTCTTCATCCAAGTGTTTCGGCAACACATGCACACCTACACGGTACTTCTCCGCTTCGGTCCAAAGGCTGATCTGAGCCATTACTTGGTTCGTGAACGAATTACTCATTACGAACGAAGGGTGCCCGGTTGCGCAACCGAGGTTGACCAGTCGCCCTTCTGCCAACAAAATCAACGACCGTCCCGAATCCGCAAACGTAAAGCGATCGACTTGTGGTTTGATTTCCACTTTGCGGGCTTTTCCTTGAGCAACTTGCGATTCCAGCCAGGCCACATCGATTTCATTGTCAAAGTGCCCGATATTGCAAACGATCGCATCGTCGGGCATTTTCCGCAGATGTTGGCCGGTAATGACGTCGATATTTCCGGTCGCCGTGACGAAAATATTCCCGATCGACGCCGCCTCGTCCATCGTTGTCACTTGAAACCCTTCCATCGCCGCCTGCAACGCGTTAATGGGATCGATCTCAGTTACAATCACCCGCGCGCCATACCGCTGCATCGAATGCGCACAACCTTTGCCCACATCGCCATAACCACAGACGACGACGACTTTCCCAGCAATCATCACATCGGTTGCCCGCTTGATGCCATCCGCCAGGGACTCCCGACAGCCGTAAAGGTTATCAAATTTGCTCTTGGTTACAGAATCATTGACGTTGATCGCAGGTACGCGCAATTCACCCCGCGCATGCATTTGGTATAGCCGGTGCACGCCCGTCGTCGTTTCCTCGGACAGCCCGCGAATTCCCGCCAGCAGTTCCGGGAATCGCTGGTGGACCATAGCCGTCAAATCGCCACCATCGTCCAGAATCATATTCAGTGGTTCGCCGCTAGGGAAAAACAGGGTTTGTTCAATACACCAATCGAATTCTTCGTTCGTCATGCCTTTCCAAGCGAATACAGGCACTCCGCGCGCAGCGATGGCGGCAGCCGCATGATCTTGAGTCGAAAAGATATTGCAACTGCTCCACGTCACCTCGGCCCCCAACTCGATCAGCGTTTCAATCAACACAGCCGTTTGAACGGTCATGTGCAGACAACCGGCGATACGGGCGCCAGTCAATGGCTTGGACAGTCCATACTTTTCACGCAAGGCCATCAGGCCGGGCATTTCATTCTCGGCCAGCATGATCTCACGGCGACCAAAATCAGCCAGCGACAGATCCTTGACTTTAAACGGCAACTTGGCGGCAACCATTTCGGGCACGACTTAGCTCCTATTTCGCAAATTAGTTGTTTGAGAGGAAATGACCGAGGGGGATCCTCAAGCCACCCTGGTCCAACTGCTCAACCTCATTCGATTTTATACTAACCGCAGGAGGCCGTTTCGATCAACCCGATGAGCAAATTCGGCGTGCCACAAGATTCGTGGACGCGTTGCGGAACTTGCGTTAGAATCGCGGCGGAAGGCGCACTGAACGAACGCTATTGGCGCCTTGCGGTGGCGTTGCCCGCCGCAAGGGATTATGGCCTCGGCTTTGCGATTTAGTTGTATTTTGCACAACGCGGTTCCCATTTTTGACAACATGTCCGAACGACGCCCTACCGATAGAACATCAGGACACAGTCGCGGTGCACGGACGGTCTCGACGGAGCGGAGAAGCATCGGCTCATCGCACCCGCGCAAATGGGTTTGGACCGCCGTTCTGATCGCTTGCCTAGCCGCGTATGTGTTGGGCAAGCCCTATTTAGAACGCTGGCTCGGACGCCCGCTCCCCTCGTTGACTGGAACCGTTGCCAATGTGGAACCGCGCGCCGGTGCGGAGCAGGGGACGGGTACTGAACCTTCGACTGTGCCCAACGAACAGGCGACCACAAAACGGGGTACATTCCCGCCAGACACGATCGGGAACCAACCACTCACTTCTCCAGCCGGCCTGGTTTACGGGATTGGTCCCAATCGCGAACACCGCATCGGTCATGTCTTGCGGCATTTGCAGGACGCGCCAGAGCGCGCGGTGCACAGCGTCTTTATGGGCGACAAATATCAAGTATTCGCCTGGATCGACGACGCCTACATCAAGCTCCAACAGCGCGATCCACGCGTCGTCACGGACGAGCGCCAGGGGAATCGCCGACAAATAACGATTGATATGGGGCAAGTCATTGGCTTCGAGGGTGGCCGGCGCGGCCGCGAATCCGGACATCCGCGTCTCACTCACCTGCGTTTGATCTTGGACGACAACAACCTGGTTGTGACTGCATATCCAGTCAGTGGAGACTAACCACGCGTCATGATCCAGTTGTCTACCGAACTCGACGAATTGATCCATCGCTGGCAACCTTCGGCTGACCAGCTGAGTGTTATTGTCGATCGCGTGCAGCACTTTTTTGGTGAAGGCGACGCGAGAAAGCAAGTCCTGTTCGATAACGAGTTGTCGATTCGCGCCGGCGAGATCGTCATTATGACCGGTCCCTCCGGTTCTGGCAAAACGACGCTCTTGACCTTGATGGGAACATTGCGGACCGTCCAAGAAGGGAGCTTGCGCGTCTTGGGTCGCGAATTGCGAGGCATGTCACCGCCGAAGATGGTCGAACTGCGCAAAGACATCGGCTTCATCTTTCAGGCGCACAATCTGTTCGAATCTCTCACCGCCCATCAAAACGTGCGGATGGCCACACAATTGGTCGGCGTCGCCGACTCCGAATCCGATGGCGAAATTAAGAGACTGCTAGAAAGATTAGGCTTAGGACACCGCATCCACTATAAACCGAAATCGTTGTCTGGTGGACAAAAGCAGCGCGTCGCAATCGCGCGCGGAGTAGTGCATCGCCCCCGATTGATCTTGGCCGACGAGCCAACTGCAGCGCTGGATGCCGAGTCGGGTCGGGAAGTCGTTTCTTTGTTTCAAGAGTTGGCACGGGAACATAACTGCACGATTGTGATTGTCACGCACGACAATCGCATCCTGGATGTTGCGGATCGGATCGTCAATATGGTCGATGGGCGGATCCATTCGAACGTGCTCGTGCAACGAACAGCGGTTATTTGCCAAGTATTGAGCGATATTCCTTTGTTCCGCAGTTTGACACCGCGGGTTCTGTCGCATGTGGCGGATCGCATGAGAATTCGCACGTTTGCCGCCGGGGAAGCGATTATTCGGCAAGGCGAAATGGGGGATGAGTTTTTTGTGATCGGCAAAGGGGACGTGGAAATCGTGATTGACGGCAATGTCGTCAATCGCCTAGGGGCAGGATCATTTTTCGGTGAGGTATCACTGATTAAGGAACAGCCGCGGAATGCGACGGTGCAAGCTGTCGCGCCGGTCATTTGTTTCACGTTGATGAAAGAGGATTTCCAGGAGGTAATGGGACAAAGCGCCAGTTTCGAGGAGGAACTCCGCCGCGTGATTTTCGATCGCCAATAGCGCGCGGTTGCGGTTATTCGTGGGACCTTGCCGCCTTGAGTTCACGTCAACACGCTAAAACTCTACCGGGATTTCCGCTCCGGAAATCGTCGCCAATCCGCGCCACACGGCCATGTCCACTGTCGAGGTAACAAAACGCGTCGAACCGTCTCCCATTCCCACATTGACGCCGCCGCGATGCCAACTGCGAGCCGCACGCCAACCATAACCCGCGTTTCGAATCGCGGGCGCGCCAACCAGTCGCACTCCTAGACAGTCCGGTGTCGGGCTGTTGGGAACGTAATAGTGATTGTATAGCGTGCAACGGTACTCCCCGTTGACCCACATGAAGCCGCGGCGGTTGGTGACATTCCAATTCGTGGCGGATGCTGCCAACGCGTCAGTCAACGGCGCTGTGAAAACGAAGCGGTACACCGTTTGCGGCGTCTGTTGAACAAACGCCGGATTGTTCGTCGATTCGTCCCCCGTCCCCAGCGAACTTTCCGATAGGAACACGGTATGTGAGGTACCATCCGCAACGTCCCGATTGGCGGTCCGCGAGTTAATAAAAAACGCTCCGTTTGCGCCTTCCTCTTTGAAGGGCGTCCCGCCACCCGCACCCGTCCCTGTACAAAATGCATAGTTGGTCGGCCCCATCGCCGGCACTCCGAAGCCGGACGAAACGGATACCCCTTGATCGCTGGAGCAAAGAAACGTGGGAATCAGCAAACCCGCCGCCGTCACATTTTCGGGGCTAACGTTGAATCCCGGAGGCGCAAACAATGGCACCGACAAATTGAGCGTGTTGTAGGCGTTCGTCTGCTCCAAATAAGGCGTGAGATGCGCCAACGTGGACCAACGATAAAACGAATGAGGGTACGAAGGGTTGCCGGGCAACGGTTTCGATTCGGCGCCAACAGGAAATCTCTTGTTCGCCCCTTCGAAGTTGTACAACGCCACCAGAATTTGTCGCATATTATTGATGCATTGCGTGCGCCGCGCCGACTCACGCACCGCTTGAACCGCGGGCAATAGCAACCCAATCAAAATGCCGATGATGGCAATCACCACCAACAATTCGATTAGAGTAAATCCCTTTCTCGTTGCCATTGGTTGGCGAGTGACTTTCCAATTCATTTCACGTCCGTTCGATTCTGAATACGATCCACTTGGGGTTCGTTATCGGAAATTCTCACTACGGCCGAAGCCCATAATTGACGATCCATTTGCATCGAAGCCGGCCGCTGCCACCGGCTCCGCCGCCCAGCTCGAAAGAAACCAAAATGAAATTGGACCCGTTGTTCAGCACGCATCAAATGCGCGCGGATCCGGATTCTGTCTCAACAACGACCAGCAACCTCACGGTTGTCGGCGTCTCATTCTCAACATCCCCACCCCAAGAACCATTCCCACAAACAATATCGACGAGGGTTCCGGAATGGCGCTGACCAACAACATCTGGCCTGGTACGAGCAGCCCGCCGCCGAAGGCAAAAATCCCGAGGGGCGTACCGTCTTTATGGAAACGATAAATCCCGCCCGCTCCTGTCAACGCCACAAACAGCTCATTCGCGTCGTTGGGATTGACCATAATATGGGACGGAAACGTGGCAGCACCGGTGCTGAAGTTCCCGAGCGGGTTTCCATTTGAATCAAAGTGGTAGATTTCGTCGGTGAACAGACTGGCTACCCACAGGCTTCCGTCCGTATCAAACAGAAGTCCAGACGGGCCGCCTAAGCCATTGGCGAATTGACCTATGTAGTTGCCTGAAGTACCGTCGAACTCTTGGATATCTCCGGTGCCGAAACTGCCCACATACATATTGCCATTCGATCCGAACGCGAACGACGAAGATCCAAAAATACCGGGACCTCCCGAAGTAAATGATCCCAGCGGAGTCCCATCCGGCATGAAATGCTCGATCGATCCGCCGCCGAAGTTGGCAATATACATATTGCCGTTGGGGCCGAATCGCAGGTCTGCCGGCTGATTCAAATTCGCTCCCTGCCCGGGCGAAGTCCATTTGCCCAAATACTGCCCAGTGAATCGGTTGTACTCCAGGACTTCATCCGTGAACTGGCTGGTGACCAACAAGGTACCAGTCGTACTCAGCCTCATGCCGATCGGCCCGGACAAACCGCCGTTGGCGACAGGATTGTTCGTAACCAAAACACCCAAAAACGCACCGGTTGTCGCGTCGTAGCGGAGAATCTGATCACCAAAGTTGTCTGACACCAACAACTCGTCGGCGAATGAAATGCGATGCCCGGCAATGTGGAAAACCAATGCCACACATGCGATTACTACGCCTCGGCCAATCAATCTTCTCAAACTCATGCTGCTGCTCCCTATATGATGATTCAAACGAACTCAACACGACGCTGGTTCAGTTCCGCACAGTCCCGACGAAACAAATAGTGTAAAACATCAAATTCCATACGTCAAATCTCGTCTGGGTCGTGTCCACGGGATGAACACTGGGGCTCTGGCAGGTCTCAATTCCCCGGGAGGTTCTTTGTACATCGGACTCGAAGCCCACTGTTTTCCTCGCGCGAGACGATCATCGCTTCTAATCCCGGCGTGATTTCGGCTAGTTCTAGAGCCTCATCTGGCGGGAACACGGCCAACGCCGTGGCCCATGCATCCGCCGCAGCGCCGTCATTGGCCCACACCGTAACGCGGCAAGAATGGCTGGTTGCCCACAAGGTCCGCGGATCAACGATGTGCGAATACCGCTGGCCATCGATGAGCAAGGCTTGGTTCCAATCTCCGCTGGTGGCGACGGCGCCTTCCGCGATTTCGAACGTGCGTTCGGGAATTTCCTCGTAGGTTGGCAAGGCGATCCGCCAACCTTCACGGGGAACGGGTCTCCCCCAAACTGCAATGTCTCCGCTGGCGTCAATGAGTAGGCCGTGGACTCCTTCCAATCGTGCTGCGGCGATAGCCCAATCGGCGGCCAGCCCCTTTCCAATGCCGCCAAAATCGAGCTGCATATCGCGCTGGAGCAAACGGACTTGAGGTTGGCTTCCCTCCGGCGACAACTCCAGTTTTTGGAATCCAACGCGCGGTTGCATCGCTGTAATGTGTGCGGCGTTCGGCAAACGATGGCGTCTGATCGCCCCTCGCCACAGCCGGCTCGCGGGCCCAATCGTGATATCAAAAGCGCCATGAGTCGCACGGCTCAATTCAAGGGATCGCCTGAGCGCTGTCCACATTCTGGGCGAGATGTCTTGCCATTCACCTACACGGGCGCGCTGCATGAGTTGAGAAAGCTCACTGTCCGACTTGTAGTCGCTCAACACACGGTCGGCTGCATCGATCTCCAGTGACGCTAACCGGATTGCATGCCGAGCAGACGCTTCGGATTCGGCATACGCGATCAGGCGAAACTCGACACCCATCGCGACATGCGGCTGGACAATCTCGACTTGCCCATGAGCAATGCCAATCCAACCGTTGCACAAGCTGAGTACACACGCCGCAGCCCAGCACAGCCCAGCAACCTTACGGAAATCGCCCAGAACAAAAGTGCTTTGGTTCCGATAGTTGACGCGCAACTCATGTCGGCGCGACATTCGCGCACGTCGCGAGGCGGTGCTCACTGGACGTCGAAGGATATCGGTTATTACTCTAGTTGCCTGTTCCACACGAATCGCTTCTGCCGAATTCCCACCACAATCGGGTCGATTCATTCAGTCTAGCTGATTGCTCGGCGTTCGGGACCGGGATAAACTGGAAGCCGAACGTAGGAATGCACTACAAGGAATACGAAACGAATGACACGCACAAACACCGATAACAACGCGAAGACCCGGCCGTCTAGGCGGCAATTTGTACATACTTCCGCCTCAGCTGTGGCTGGAACGGCTTTGGCAACCGCACTCCCGGCACCCAGCGTGAGCGGAGGATACTTTCCGTTCGGGAGCGATACGATCAAGTTTGGTTTGATTGGCGCCGGCGGGCGCGGGACCGGGGCGGCGATTCAGGTATTGAACACGCGCAGCAGCCATGTGGAGTTGGCGGCCATCGGTGACGTATATGCGAATCGCGTCAATGGCTCGCTCGAAAGCATGACACGCGAGTTGGGTGAAGGCGTGCAATTGCCATCTGCCGACCAACGCTTCACCGGATTGGATGCCTTCCGACGTGTGATGGAATCTGATTGCCAGGTGGTGTTGTTATGCACTCCTCCTGGGTTTCGCCCCCTGCAATTTGAGGAAGCGGTTCGCGCCGGCAAGCATGTTTTTATGGAGAAACCGGTTGCCGTGGACGTGCCTGGAGTCAGGCGGGTCTTGAAAGCTTCTGAAGAGGCGAAGCAAAAGGGCTTGGCGGTCGCTGTCGGGCTCCAGCGGCGCCATGAAGAAGCCTACCGCGACATCATCGGACGATTGCAAGATGGTGCCATCGGCGAGATCATCTCGGCCCGCGTGTACTGGAATCAAGGGAGTTTGTGGGTTGCCAATCGGGATCCGAATGAATCAGAGCTGTCCTATCAGATTCGCAATTGGTTGTACTTCAATTGGCTCTCGGGAGACCATATTGTCGAACAGCACATTCATAACATGGATGTCATCAATTGGTTGATGAACGACTATCCGGTGTCGGCGTACGGAATGGGTGGCCGTCAGGTCCGAGTTGGCCCTCACCACGGACAGATTTTTGATCACCATGCGGTCGAATACACGTATGCCAACGGCGTCAAGATGTTCAGCCAATGTCGGCAAATTCCTGAAAACGCGGACAATGTCTCGGAATGGGTTCATGGCACGCGCGGTTTCTGTGATATCGCCGGCGGACGCATTTTCGATGCGACCGGCAATCTGGTTTACCAAACCAATGGCGCGCGCGGCGGACATCAACAAGAACAACACGATTTGTTCGCCGATCTGACGCGCGGCGTGATTCCGAACGAAGGCGAATATGGGGCCAAAAGCACGATGACCGCCATTATTGGCCGATTGGCGACGTATTCCGGCAAAACGATTGACTGGAATCGCGCGCTGGAATCCCAAATATCATTGGCCGATATCGACGCGATGAATTCCTTGGATATGGAAGCGCCGGTCCAACCGCTGGCCAATGGCGAATACCCAGTTCCCGTTCCTGGGTCGGGCTGGCGCGAAGTGTTGGATTGGAACCCCGATCGTCGGCGACGACGCAACAGTGACGAACAAGATGACGACTAGTTTGCTCTTAGTTGCGCTGGCCCTCGGCTTGGGTGGGTTGAACCACGATTGTTGGGAGTTGCAGTCAAGCGGCAGTACCGCTAGTTTGCGCGGAGTCTCCGCGGTGAACGATACGATCTGTTGGGCGAGTGGCGCGGGAGGAACCGTCCTGCGTACCACAGATGGCGGAACTACCTGGCACAACGTGTCACCCACCGACCATCGATTTCTCCGTTGCGACTTTCGCGATGTTCACGCGTTCGATGAACACCACGCCGTTATCATGAGCGCCGGCGACCCCGATATTTTGTTGCTGACTGAGGATGGCGGCGCACATTGGCAAGTGGTTTTCGAACATCCCCGCGCCGATGCATTTTTGGACGGAATCGCATTTTGGAACCGGCAGCGCGGTCTGCTGATGGGAGACCCGATCGATGGCCGCTTGGTGTTGGCGGTAACCGCAGACGGCGGTCGGACATGGGCCAATGTGCCGGACGATGCGAGACCTCAATCGGAGGCAGGCGAAGGCGGGTTCGCTGCCAGCGGAACGAACGTGTGCGCGTTGGGTAACGGTTGGGCGTGGATCGGGTTAGGTGGTACCGAGAACGATGCGGTTGGCGCCCGCGCACTTATTTGGCGCACACGCGACTTTGGGGCAACGTGGGTTGTCAGCCAAGCGCCCCTCAGCCGATCGGCATCGAGCGGCGTATTCTCGATCGCTGCGGCGTCCGAAACGGAACTCGTCGCAGTTGGGGGCGATTACTTGAATCCCGACCGCGCGATCGGCAACGTGGCCCTTTCGGCGGACGGAGGAATCACATGGTTGGCACCCAAAAACAGCGTCCCGCGTGGCTACCGCTCGGCAGTCGCCGTTGTGCCGGGCACGAACCCGACGCAGTGGATTGCCACCGGCCCGAACGGAACTGATACATCCCACGATTCCGGAAATTCGTGGCATGCCGCATCGGAACATGGTTTTCATGCGCTGTCGTTTGCATCGTCAGGCGCGGGTTGGGGCGTAGGATCTGAAGGGCGCGTTGCCAAGTTCCGACCCCATTGACGGCCGGCGCGAAATCAAGCCGAGACGCCTTTTCAATTGTAATAGTCCGCAGCCTCTTCAACTCCACTGACCGTGCAATCGTTACGATTCTCAAACTCACCTTGCGGCTAGTATTATTTCACAAGAAAACTAGCTTCGGGAATGGTCCGGCTTATTGGTCGAGCTAAGGTTGAGCATCGGCAAATGCATTGTCGATATCTCCCCCCTTTCGAGGCGGACCCAAGCACGGGCTTGGGTTCGCTTTTTTTATTCGTCGAGCATCGACTCGAGTTTCTTCAGCACGCGTTTTTCGCTCAGCGAAACACGCCCAATTCCCAAAAAGCCGCCGGCGGCATCAGCGATCTCGTGAGCGCGCTTCAGGATGCTGTCCCTCATTTGCAAAAACGAGGTGGTGTTGAGCTTGGACTTGATGCCGCGCATGTACTGGTGCCAAGCTTCCAGCAACTCCGGTCCAGGGCGCTCCGCCATCCACTCTTCCAATAGGGCATAGCTGGCCGAATCGGGTACAATGTGCGTTTGCTGCGCCGCGGCCAAAATCGCCTTTCGCTCTTCAGGTTGCAACTCGCCGTCGGCCCAGGCGACGGCAATTAATGGAATGAGACTAATGCACACCAGCGTTTCCGCTCCGATACCACTTTCGACCAACAATGCCAACACGGCCGGGTCGTCAATGCCGCTGACGTGCGCGAGCGCCTCGATCTGCTCCTTGGATTCCAGTTCTCGACGCAGTTTTTCCAGCAACTCCTGGTTCTTTTGACGAAAGAAATGCTCTTCCAACGCCTTTCCACGCTGCTCGAAGGTATCGTCCATTGCAATCCGCTGTCCGGTAGTTATTGCCAATTCACATAGTATTGGTCATCCACGCCGCAGGTCACCGGCGGCAATCATTATTGGTCGCCGTCACCCTAGACCAATCTTCACATGTCATCCTAAGGAAGGAAATTACCGATTAAAAGGGGCCACTGGGAGGCAGGCTGATTGTCGGGTCGATTTCTCCCATTTACGCTATTGCCAAATACGCTCACGTTGGTGAGCGTCGATCGAAGGTTTTCCATCACTGCTAGAGTTGATTATGGCTCAACAAGGAATCAGTTTTCTCGAACAGGTCAACCGGAATTTTGACAAAGCGGCGGCCTTCACCAATCACGATCCGGCCTTGCTGGAACAGATTAAAGTTTGCAATAGCGTCTATCACGTCACGTTTCCCGTCAAGCGCGATTGCGGTGCAATCGAAGTCATTCACGCCTGGCGCGCCGAACATAGCCAACATAAACTGCCTACCAAAGGCGGTATTCGCTATGCGCCCGATGTCAACGAAGACGAGGTGATGGCTTTGGCTTCGTTGATGACATTCAAATGCGCGATCGTCAATGTACCCTTTGGCGGCGCCAAGGGCGGCATTCGCATCGAGCGTCGCAACTACTCAGTCAATGAACTGGAACGCATTACGCGACGCTATACGTTCGAGATGTCGCGGAAAAACTTTATTGGGCCGGGAATCGACGTCCCTGCGCCGGATTACGGCACGAGCAGCCGCGAAATGGCCTGGATCGCCGACACCTACCAATCGCTGCGCCACGATGACATCAACGCCATGGCCTGTGTGACCGGCAAGCCAATCCCGTTTGGCGGCATTCGCGGACGAACCGAAGCGACCGGCTTGGGGATTTTTTACGGCCTGCGCGAAGCGTGCTCCATTGTGGAAGATATGCGCCAGTTGGGTCTCCATCCCGGGCTCGACGGCAAACGCGTCGCGGTGCAAGGACTGGGTAACGTCGGCTATTATGCCGCCAAGTTCCTAACGGAAAATGGCGCCCTGTTGGTGGCCGTCGGCGAACACGACGGTGCCATTCACAACCCGGAAGGCATGTCTTTGGAACGCATCGTTCAACATCGCGGCGAGACTGGCTCGATACTCGGTTGCCCGGGGAGTAATACGCTGCCGCGCAACTCCGATGTATTGGAGTATCCCTGCGATATTCTCGTTCCCGCAGCGTTAGAGAATGTGATTACGGAGGAGAACCAATCGCGAATCCAGGCCAAGATCATCGCGGAGGGGGCGAATGGCCCCACGACGGCATCCGCCGGTGATTTGCTCTTCCAGCGGGGCGTAATGGTGATTCCCGACACATTCCTCAACGCCGGTGGAGTGACGGTCTCCTACTTTGAATGGCTCAAGGATTTGTCCCACGTCCGCTTCGGCCGCATGGAAAAGAGGTTCGAGGAACACGCCTTCCGCCGATTGTTGGAGGCTGTGGAAGGCGCCACGGCCCGCAAGTTCACGGCGGAGATGCTGAACGTCTTGGCAAAAGGTGCCGATGAAAACGACTTGGTCTATTCCGGACTGGAGGAGACCATGTGTTCCACCTATCAAGAAATCCGCGATCGCTACCGTAGCTTGGACGGCAAAGCGGACCTGCGCACAGCCGCCTTCGTCAACGCGATCAACAAAGTTGCCATCTGCTACAACGAGATGGGCATTTTTCCCTAAGAGGTCATTCGATGCGATCGTGGCGCATGTGGTTGTTGCTTGTTGTTGTCGCCTGCTCAGGTCAGGTCCTCTCGGGACAAGACCGAGTGGCACTGGACGGCTTGGACGAGTACATCCGCCACGTCCAGTCCGATTGGAATATCCCGGGATTGGCGGTCGGAATCGTTCACCACGATGCAATTGTGTTTGCGCGCGGGTACGGTGTCCGGGAATTGGGGCAAGCAGAGCCTGTGGACGCGGATACGCTGTTTGTCATCGCCTCCAATTCGAAGGCATTCGTGACGACCAGCCTGGCATTGCTCGTCGATGATGGAAAGTTGCATTGGGATGATCGCGCGACGAAATACTTGCCTGAGTTGCGGCTTTACGATCGATTGGCCACGCAGGATATTTCGGTGCGTGACTTGGTGTCGCACCGCAGCGGATTAGGGACTTTTAGCGGGGATTTGCTGTGGTACGAAACAAGCTACTCGCCCCGTGAGATCCTGAGACGGGCCGAGTTCCTCAAACCGGCGGCCAGTTTCCGCAATCAGTACGGTTACCAAAACTTGATGTTTATCGCAGCCGGTCAGATTGTCGAGCGCGTTTCGGGAACTCCCTGTGCAGAATTCGTCCGCGAACGTTTGCTAAAACCGCTGGCGATGGATCGAACCACCACAAGTGTCACTCAATTCGGCGAAAACGTCGCGATGCCTCATAATGAGTCTGGCGGCGCGCTGCGAGTGCTGCGCCACAGCAATGTCGATAATTGCTGGGGCGCCTGTGG
>JACTND010000057.1:18460-21443 GCA_014584305.1 Planctomycetota bacterium
GACCTTTGCCAATGGTTGCGTTTTCATTTGAATGCGGGCCGTGCGGGCGATCAGCAACTACTCAGCTCCCGCCAGGCCTGGGAGTTGACGCAACCCGTAACGCCGATTCGGATCACGCCAGAGGCAGCTGCCAACCAACCCCATCGTAATTTTTTGTCCTATGGACTCGGCTGGGTGCTCTATGATTACTATGGCCGAAAAGTCGTTGGTCATGGCGGCGGGTTGGATGGAATGATCTCGCAAACCGCCTTCGTCCCGGCCGAACAACTTGGAATCGTCGTGTTGACAAATAGTGAATCACCGGCCGCCAGCATCATTCGCGATCGCATTCTGGATATCTACTTCGGAGTGGAGCCGCAGCGCGATTGGAATCAGGAGGCTTTGTTGCGTCGTGAGCGCGCTGCGGTTCAAGCGGAGGAGCGAAACCGTCAGTTGGACAGCGCCCGGGTCGCCGCTGCTCCGCCAGCGTTGTCGTTCGGTCAGTTTGCTGGCACGTACCGCTGCCCGATGTACGGCGACGTCATTGTCGAGGCTCAAGACGACAAACTTTCGCTGCGCATGGGGCCTTCCGTTTTTCTAGTCGCCGACTTGGAACATTGGCATTTCAATACCTTTGAAATCAAATGGCGCCCGAGTGTCAACTACAATTTCCCTAGGGGTTTCGTCACCTTTTCGCTCGATACGCGCGGCCAGCCGGAACGCTTGACTATCGATCAGCCCAATGACGACTTTTGGTTTTACGAACTCGATCTGAAACGTGTCGATCGATAAAGCCTTGGAACCGACTGCGTAAGGGGCGGGCGTAGCCTACTTCGACGGTCACTCGGCCCAGCGACTTTTCAACAACCGATTGTGTCATGAAACCATTGCAACTCTTGCACAATCAATCGGCCGATTTGGTCCGGGGCAGGGGATTGAGGGAAAACATGCCAAGCGTACGTTTCAATTTCCCAATGTGCGTCGTTCGACCATTTGCGAAGGGCAGCGGCACAATCGATAATTGCGTCTTGAGTGGTGGTTAATCCGTCGGCCAGTTCCCGCAAGAATATCGGAACGTGAAAATGAATCCGCCATTCACCCCGACGTTGTGCTTGTAGCAAAGCTTGCGGCAAGTCCTCAAAAAAGTCCCGCCCGTCAATGCACGATTGGTGCAAATACCGAGGTTCGGCAAACTTCGCCAACGCGTGCTCTGCGCGCGCCCGATCGTCGTCGCTAATCCGGCCGAAATCGGCGACCAGAGCTGAGGACCATTGCACCTTGGCGATTTTCCATCCAGCAAGTTGATAACATGCCACCACATCTTCTTGCAATTCAAACATGACGGCTGCATGGCACACATCATGGCAAATAGCCACATACTCTCTGGCAATGGATTCCGACTTGCATTGGGGCAATAGGTCGTCGTTGAGGAACGTAACGATGTCGCGGCTGGTTTCCAGGACACAACCTGGCTCCGGTTCCAAGCAGAGCCGGATGGTCCGGCCAGTTTGCTGTTTTAACTTGTCAGCGAATAAGGCATATTCCCACAAATGTTGTGCGGCTTGGCAGCGCTCATGGGCCGATAGCTGCGGCGTTCCCCAGGCAACGGGCAAAGTCGAAATAGTGCCGAACTGTCCCTCATCGATTAGGGCGGCCAAGATTTCCGCGAGCCGCATCGTGTATTCGAGACGAGCGCGTTGGCACCAATTGGGTTCGTACACGGAATGTTTCACGACTGCTTGGTGAAAATCTCCCTGTGGAAAACCGTTGAGCGATTGCGGGGGCGATCCGTATTGGCCAAGTGCCCTCTGTAAAAGTTCGTGCCCGTCCTGATTCGAAAGCTCGTCCACGACGCTTTGCGAAAGCCACAGCCCTAGCGGCGGCCTCGGAAACGTGTGAGGAATATGCCGGAGCTCACTCGTAAACCGCTCGATGTTCTGAATCACAGCGGCGAGCGATGTTCCCGAAAAGACATTGGTACAGTAACCGACTGAATTCATTGTTCCCTTGAGGGATCGATTGCGATGCAAATGGCCGCCGCAATCCAGCCGATAATCCAACACAGTCCACCCAAAGGAGCGACCATTCCCAGAACACTCCAATCGCTAACAGCCAACACCAACAACGAACCAGAAAACAAAATGGCGCCGAGTACAAAACATACTCCGATTAGCCTTAATCCCGGCCGGCGGGTAGGCCAGCTGGCAGATACAGCGACTAAAGCGATCGCGTGATACATCAAGTACTGTATCGCTGTTTTCCAAATGTCCAAGCGGCGCGGCGCATCCGCGAACCAGATTTCTAACCGAGAAGCCATGACATGCGCTCCAAACGCGCCAAGAATCACGGCGAGTGCGCCCATGATCATCCCGACAATCATGCACAATCGTGCGTATTTTTTAAGCAAAGTGCTCCTCGACCCATTGCGCATCGACACCCATGATGGCAGCGACGAAGTCTAATTCGTTTTCGTAATCACTGCGCCGCACGTCACATTGAAAACCGAAATCCCGCAACAGCGACTCCGCCACTTCCGTGGGAAATCGCCGTGTGAGCTGCTTCAAGAATACATGAAAGTCGTCATCTTGCAACGCTTCGCGAAACGTGCCCCAACGCTTCACCATATGCCCCGCGTTGTTATTTAAGATCAACGCCCGGCAGAAATTTGCAATAGGTTCGAATTTCAACAAACTTGCCGCAGAACCAGCTAATACCAATGCGCGATCGCGATCCGGTAGCTGCAAGCGATCCTTGAACGCCTGCGCTAACTGCAAATACACGACAAGTTCGTTCAACAAGCTATTGGACACAACTCCGATCGCTATCTCGACGAGTTCATGAGTTCCGGCGCAGCAGGCGACAATCAGCATCCTACGCTATCACCATCCATGCCACCCGTCCAGCCACAATATGTGCCACCCACCTATTCTTGCTCCACCCTCCAATTTCTGCTATACTCCGTCCATTCCAATAGGAGGCATAACCATGGGACGGCCGAAACGGG
>JACTND010000034.1 GCA_014584305.1 Planctomycetota bacterium
TTTGAAACGATGCCGGTCCCCTGATACGGAACTTCAAGTTATATCGCAGGTGACGCAAAAACGCTGCAAATTGCCACATATTGTTGAAATCCACGCGCAAAAATGCGGCATTTTTCCAAAAAATTGGCGAAAACCCCGCTTTTTTGGGATTATCGGCTTGTAATTTTGGTGCGAATCATTCTAATTTCCGCGAATTACGAGGTCCGCAAGGTTTGTTTCAAATACCCAGTTTTTCAACGAAAGGGAGGTTACTTTATGGCCAAGAGCGCAGCTAAAGCGAAAGCTCCGTCCAAGACGGAAGTCTTCGCCAATATCGCGGAAAAAACCGGTTTGTCCAAGAAGGACATCGGTGCGGTGTTCGATGCGTTGGTCGATGAGATCAAGGCCAACATCGGCAAGAAGGGTGGCCCAGGAATGTTTCAAATTCCTGGTCTGTGCAAGATCGTGGTCAAGAATAAGCCCGCGTTGCCGCGCCGCCAAGTGCGCAAGCCGGGCACCAACGAAATGGTCTGGGCCGATCCCAAGCCGGCTAGCCGCGCAGTCCGCGTGCGACCATTGAAAGCCTTGAAAGACATGGTGGCCTAGTTCCATCGAAGACATTTTTTGTTTCAAGCGATTTGAAAACGCCGCACTGGAAACGTGCGGCGTTTTTTTTAGCGGAGCCAGTAGGCCGGCCTGACGAAAGTCGGTTCCCGATTCAGAAGCTCCACTATTTGTTCAAGAATCGCGCTCGTCCTTCATGAATTGGTTCTCGTGCGCGACCACTGCGTTTCGAGTACCATGGTCCTATCGAACAACCGATCACTCGATTGGCGCTATATCTTGGAATTTGAAAACCACGCGCTGAAATCGAAACCCCAATCGCTCATAGAGTCGGCAAGCGTTCTGATTCAAAGCCGTGACTTCGAGCACCGCGCGCAGGATGCCCAGCGATTGAAATCCCGCTAACGCCCGGCCGATCAGCAATCGCCCCAAACCTTGGCCACGATGGGGTGGTGCAATTCCGATGTTTTGAATGGTCCCTGTGCGCTCATCCGTCACGATGCCCTGAATCGTCCCAACGGGCTCGCCGTCGGGATCCGCTGATCGAACGGCAGTTTCGGGCTGTCTGTCGCAGACGATCAACCAGGTGGCTTCAGGGGCAAACCCATTCCGACCGACAATTTCTTGCATCAACTGAAGGCACCCATCGCGATCGCCCAAACATGGAAAGACGCTCACATCCAATTCCGACCGGAAGCTATGGTATTTTGCCCGCGCATGCGCAGCAATCAACCGCGGCGACCAGGGCAGACACCGATAACCCTCCGGGCAACCGGGATCGGCAATTAGGCCCGTGGTCAAATCGCGTTCCAACCGAAAACGGCGAAAATGGGTCAACATGAATCGGATCGCTCCGTATTGCGATCGACAACTTGACCATCAACTACCGTCGCATCCTTATCGGAGAATGTCGAGTAAAACAACGTCACACCGGATTTTCCCAGCAACCATTGGAATAACTTGCGCTGATGCCAACGCCGCGTCGCGGGAATGAGCAACGACAATCCTATCGTATCGGTTATCAGGCCGGGCGTCACCAACAGGGCAGCGCCGACAAAGATCATCAACCCATCCGAAAGCACATTCCCCGTTTCGGCGGTCGGTACGGCCTGCCGTTGTGCCGCTCGGGCCAACATCCGCAATTGCCAGCGGAACAAAAGCACTCCCGCCATTCCGGTTGTAATCACCAGGGCCACGGCTCCCCAGAAGCCGATGACGCGCGAGATCATAAGCAACAGGATCAGGTCCGCTAACGGGACGAGAACCAGCAGCAACAGGAGCTTGGCGAACATACCGTGCTAATCGGCGGAGTCGTCTTCCGCCAAGCGGCTGGGCACAATGAAGGGAACATACCGGCCTACGCCTGGACCCATGCGGAAGGGATCGAGCCCCAGTCCCCACCAGATAATGAGCTGTGCAGCCGGCAGGGCCAATAATGCGCCGATAACGACTTTGGCGACTTCCAACGAAGACTGATTCGTCGATCGTCGCCGGCGGCTCATGGCGCGTTGCGGGTAGTCGCGCCGATCCGTAGGGGCAATTTCGGCCTCCAGCGAACTTCCTTCTGCAACCAGTTCGCGGTCGTCGGTACGCACAACGATGTCCCGGCGACGACCACGACGCTTGGCTCCTCGCTGCAGTACCTCTGGAATCGATAACCTGTCCGCCACGGGAACAGGGCGATCTGCCGTCACCGACAATGAATCTGCAGTTCCAGTGGAGCTGAAAGGCGAATTTGATTCAGCATCGGCACAGCTAATTAATTCTAAACCCGGAATGTCCGCAGGCAACACCGATCGCAAAGCGTATCCATGTTGACAAATCGGGCAGCGCACGTGGGCGGATAACGAAACAATCGCCGGCGGTGCACACCTCGCCGGTCGCGAACGCATGATCGCGGCGCTGGAGCGCCTGCGGGCCGGCCACGGCGAATCGACCCTGCCCGATCACATGCAGGCGTTCGGCATTGCCGGTGGCGGCGGGTTCGCACGGCTGTTCGCGAGCCATCCGCCGCTCGCGCCGCGCATGCGTCTGGCGTT
>JACTND010000297.1 GCA_014584305.1 Planctomycetota bacterium
GGCGGACCTGGAGGGGGAATATGCGACGAGCGTGCTCGCCATCGCATCGGCTACGGCGTGACGAAGCGGACGGGCAGCGATCCGCTGACGCCGATCGCTTCCTGGGGTCCGTCAAAATGATGGAGGAGCAGCGTCTGCGGGTCGGTTTCGAAGGGCCGGGTCGGGGGTTCGAAGGCCCGAGCGGTCAGCTTGCCGACCGGCAAGACTTGTTCGTTAACGACGTCATCCACTTCCCGCTCCAACTCACTCCGCTGCCGTTGGAGTTTGTCGATCTTTTCCTCCAATTCGATCCGCCGTCGCAAACGATTCACGTGCCGGTGGATGTCATCGAGCGTGCCGGGAATGTTCTCGTCGAACTGCGCAAGCGAACCGCCGAGATGCTTTTCGTGTTGACCTAGTTCAAATTGAGCCTTTTCCGCGTCATCGCGCAGTTGCTGGAGTCGGGATTGCTGTTCCGTCAGGTCTCGGGCAGTACTGCGCAAGGAACTGAAGGTCTTGTTAGCCGGCGCCGGCAGTTCCCGCGACTTGAATTTGAATTGGGCGACCAAACCGTCGATTTCGCGCTCGATGGTTTGCTGGACATCGCGCCGTTCGCCTTGCGATTGTTCGGTTTGGCGTTGCAGCGATTCGATCCACGGGGCATGCGCGCTCAGAGCTTCAATCCGCGTGCGTTGCGCCCAGATCTGACGGGCGAGCGGCAATGATTGGGCCGCCCGCTTGATCTCGCCCCGCTGTCCTTGCAAATGCTCGATGCGCTGTTCGAGCTGCATAATACGCTGGTTGTATTCATCCAAACGAGCAACCGATACATCCTGAGGATCGGGAAGTTTGCCAAACGCCTCGATATTCATGCTGATCGCCGCGCGTTGTCGCCAGCGCTGGGCAATCTGAATGGACAATTCCGTCAAGCGCGTTTCGCGCTCCGCACGTTTGAGCTGCTGTGTGGTATCGTCCAGTTGATGCTGCACATCCTTGGCTTGCAGGGCAATCCGCGACCAGCGTTTGGTGCGCCCGCGCAGCTCGTCGATCTCGCGCATCAGTTTCTGCCGCGCCAGTTGCAGTTGCTGCAGCCGGGCCGCCGTGTCATCGTTGGTGGACCATAACAATTCGCGCCGGCGATTCAAATCGCGCATCACGTCGATCAACGATACGCGGTCCATACCGCTTGTCAGCCGGTACAAGAACTCCGCGGCTTCCGTGTTGTTCAACGCCCCAAGTTCCTGAATATCGCGGAGTCCGACGGCGAAGACATTGTTGAAAATCGATTCGTCGATCTGACTCATCAACGACGCGAGTTGGCTATTGCCATGAATATCGCCATTTTGATTGTCCGTCACCGTCAAGTCGCCGATGATGTCATCCGGCCGATGCGCGTCGAGATGGCGCTGGACTTCGAACGAGCCGGAGGGGACCCGGATGTGCGCCGAGCCGCCCGCTAGTCCTCCGTACACCGGCGGCAAATACTTGTCGCGACGCTCGGGTGAAAAGCCGAACAAGATGGTGCGAATAAATTGCATCAAGGTGGTTTTGCCGGCTTCGTTCTGACCGTAGAAAATCGTCATGTCGCCGGGTAATTGGCGGACGTGCAGGCCCTTCCAAACGCCAAAGCCATCCAATTGTAAATCAGTGATTCTCACGGAGGTCTCCTAAGCGATTGCTCATCCCATATGCGTCGGTTCAAGCTGCCCGCGTTAAACCAGTCGCCGGTTCGCGTTGGGCCGCCAAGTATTCAATTCCCGTCAGGGCCGAGGCAGCCAACACTGTTTGACGTTCGTCTCCGACAATACGGGCGGCAGTGGTCAGACTTTCATCTTCCAATCGGGCCGGCAGATACTCGTGCAGTGCCAAATTGAGCGATGCGTCGGCTTGATACCGGTGGATGGCGCGCAGATAGTCTCCCAGGATCGTGTCCTCTTCTATCCAGCCCGCGGGCAATTGTGCCGGCGGATCCATCTGCACGTTCACGGTCCACAATCCGCCGGCGGTGGACGATCCAAACTCACGCCGCAACCATTGCAGAATTTCCTCGCGTTGCTGCGATTGGCGCAAGCGAGGATGATATTCTCCGGTGGTCGCCACGCGCCATGTCACGAGCAAAGTCTCGTCCGGATGTTCGTGGACCAACTTCATCGCTCGTTCCGTGAACGCCGTTTTTAATTGATCGATCGTGGCGTTTTCCGCAATCTCAATGGCTTGTGGCAGCCAGCGAATCGAATCGACCGCGTGGAACTTGATCCTCGCCACGCCGGCAGTATCGACACTGACCAGTTGGCAGCCGCAGGCGCCTATTTCGCGGGGATTGCGACTCTGCGCCGTGCCGCTGCCTACAATCCAACTGGGATTCGTTTCATGCGGCCGATCGATACAATACGATCGGTGCTGGCCCCCTACCGCCCAATAGCGGATGTGTTTGGCATTCAACGCTGTGGGTTCAAAGTTGCCGTAGGTTAGGCCAATGGGAAACGCCGCTTGTTCATCGACGATGAAGTCGGCGCTGGATTTTCGTTTCGGATCGTAGCCGCTGCCAACTATCGTGGCCAACGTCCGTCCTTGCCGCGTCGCTAGCGACTCCTCGACGATCGACGAGCAGAACAACACGACGTTCTTCGGCAGGTCAACGGCGGATGGCCAACGTTCGGGGTGATCCACTTCGCCGCCACACCAAAAGACCTGGATATTCTTCTCGGCCAGGCGTTCAAATTGCGACAAAAGAAACGCGGCGGGACGACAACCGCCAAGTTCGATGTCTAAAATGTCCCCCGCCAACAAGACAAAATCGACTCGTTCCGCTAAGGCCAGATCAAAAATGCGTTGTGCCGCGTCATAGGGTGCGTTGGCTACCAGGCGTTTTAAGTCTGTCGGAATTTCGGACAAGCCCTGCATGGGGCGATCTAAGTGGAGATCGCTGGCTTGGATGAACTTGAAGGCTTCCGCCATGGTTTCCTCCCTGAATCGACAGCTCATGTAGTTCGGACGAAAAAACGACGACAGGCACAACGGTTTCTGGGTGTTTCCCGCGTCGCCCTTCTTTCCTTGAACCCGAACGTTGTGCGAATACAGCAATCTAGCCAATTTCGCCAATCGTTCAAATATCAAACGTCTTGCCCAGATGATGCGGATGAATAAACCTGTGTGCTAGCAGACCATCGCCTCTTGGGTGTACAACTACAGGATATCGGGAGACAAACAATTATGACGATCACTCGCAGAAATATGTTGGCGGCCGCCGCGGGAGCGGCTGGGGCTCACATCTTGTCCAACGGAACCACAAGCTTCGCTTCGCCAAAGCCATCGACGCCGGCGGTATTGCGCAACCGTATTGCCGTTTCGACCTACTCCTTCTGGCGATTTCGCGAGGATTCCAAGTTGACGATCGAGGATTGCATTGAATTGGCCTATGAGATGGGTTTCGACGGCGTCGAAATTTTGTTGATGCAGATGCAAGACCAGTCTAATGCCGCCTTGCAGAAAATCAAACAGAAAGCGTTTACGCTGGGACTGGACTTGTGCGGCTTCTCGACTCACCAAGGATTTGTTTCTCCCTCGGCCGATGTACGAGAAGAGAACATCCGTTTGACGATCCATCAAATTGAGTTGGCCTATCAGTTGGGAATTCCGACAATGCGCGTCAACACGGGCCGATGGGGTACAAGCAAAAATTTTGACGAACTGATGGCCAATCGCGGGATTGAGCCAAATCTGGAAGGGTACTCCGACGACGAAGGCTTTGAATGGGTCATTGCCAGTCTCGAGAAATGCTTACCAGTTGCCGAACGATGCGGCGTGACCCTAGGGCTGGAAAATCACTGGGGGTTGGGACGAACCGCAGCTGGCGTCATGCGCATTGTGAATGCCCTCGATTCGCCCTGGCTACAAGTGACCCTCGACACGGGAAATTTCCTTGACGACCAGTATGAGCAATATGAAATGTTGGCGCCAAAAACTGTCTTGGTCCAAGCCAAGACGTATTTTGGCGGCGGAACTTGGTACACGCTCGAAATCGATTACCAACGCGTCGCGGAAATCCTCCGCCGCCACAACTATCGGGGTTACATCTCCTTGGAATTCGAAGGTAAAGAGGATTTCCGAACTGCCATCCCCCAAAGCCTCGAACTGCTAAAAAAAGCCTTCCAATAAACACCAAACAATTAAAAGGACAGGCATAATTATTGGGACATATCCTAAGTGTGCGTTTTCGCACGCTGCTGATGTGGTAATGAGTAGCCTGGCCTGAGAAAGAGGTAATCAAACACCCCCAGAGAAAACAGAAGTCTGGGGAATTCAAACCTCGACCAGCCCTCCGAGGTGATCAGGGAGCGTGTTGCCATTCGACGGCCCGATGCGGGTCCTGAAAGCTCGAGTAGCCGCGCGCTGGAAAAAAATGCCAATTTTGCGGCTGAACTGGCTTCAAACAATAATGCCTGTCCTTTTTATTTTTTAGGGTTACGGGCGGAGGAGGAGGGTGGACCAGAGGCTGGGATCGTCGCTGATTGGGAGTTCTGGGCCGGTTCCTAACGTCTGCCAACCAAACTCGCGGTCCACTTGCGCAACAAAAAAACCGATGTTCGGTTGGTCCGTTGGCGACCAGCCGTTGAGCAGCGCGCCAGGAATGAAGATGGCCAGTTGATATCCGCTGGGCTTAACCATTCCATGCACCGTAACTTCGCCGCGATTCAATGTCGGTGAGTCTTCGCGCGCCCGATTGATGCGCAGCATGCGACAGCTAGCCGATTCTTGTCCTTGCGGTCCCGTCGGTAAGCTGACAAACCAATGGCAAAATCGTGTTGCGCGATGAACATTGTGCGTATCGCGAGTGTCAATCCATACCCGCAAAGAGTCGCTTTCCAGAATCTCTGTGGGGCGACACCAGAGCGGCTGCCGCTTGCCTCCAACTATCGAAGTCAGGTAAAGACCATTGTCATTCCAACCGACGCGCCACTGCGCGAAGGCCGGTCGGCCCTCCAATCGACTGACATCGACTAGTCTGCATGACTCGGGAAGAGCAAACATCCGACGAATGTCCACTTTCTCCACGCGCGGGCAGGGAAACCGATACCGAAACAGCAAGTTTCTGGGAATCTGCGCCAGTTCGCCGCTTCGCCCGCCAGCCCTATGGAACAGTGACTCGACAGGTGTTTCCGCATCTTCCGGTCGTTGACGTTGTGATCGCGACATGGGTCATCCCTTAGGTTTGGGGTTGGGATGAGCAAGCCAGGGCGTGCTCGGCTAAGAACTCACTTAGCCGCGCATCCTCCAATTGTTCACGGCGAGAAAATCCGAGGCTGATCGTGTCGGTTGATTGATCATGCACGGCCACCTCACGCGCGGCTCCCAATTCCGTCAATCGCCCCAACGGAAACCGATCGCGCGGTCCGCGGAGGTGTAGCCATAGCATCTCGGGTTTCTTGGTTTGCAACGTCGCCCAAGGGCGCGACGATCCGGGCAACGAAACGTGGACAAACTGCTTGTGTTTCCAGTCCAAGCGGCATTCGGGCGCAATAGCAGACAACATTTGCTGCGCGACTTCGATCAACTCGAGTCGCCATTGGGGCGCGCCCCCGGTGAGAAAGCCCTTGGGGAGGAGATGCCATTTTTTTCCCAATTTCATCCAAGGCATCTCGTCCTTGATCGACAGCGACTTGCCATCGCGGCGCGGTTTGAGATAGGCCACGATTGCACCATTAATAAACTCCCAAAACTCTGGCGTGTCGATCTCTTCCCATGCGTGCAACCGCCATTCGATTTCTTGCCAAGGGCCGCGCTGCGACACACGTAACCTCGGTTCATTGCCATAGACAGGCAAGTCGTCCATGTCGTTGGCTGTTTTTAGTGGAATGCGTTGCGCGAGTTCCGCAAGGCGAAACGTCCCGCGGCGGACGCGGAACTTGAGTTTCAGCCACCACTGATCTCCGGTAATCGCGTGCAAGAACCAGCCGGCGCCAGCAGCGGGTGCCGCAATTTCAACCACATTACGCTGATTCCAATTCGTCGGTTCAAATCCCTCGTAGGCTTCGATTCGGTCAACTACGGCAGCCAGTATCCGTCCATCCCATTGGACGCGTTTCCCGTTGTAACCCACACATTGTTCGGTATGCCAGCGGCGCCCGTCACTTTCCCACGGCATAGCGGCCGCTGCGGCCAAGGATGGATCTTCGCCTACTGTGTCCTCCGGGTCAACACTTTCCAATTGCGCCACCGCGCGTTTTTGGTAGGGTCCCGCGGCCAACACCGGCGCCAGCGCTTCACCGGTCCAGCTCCTGAGCAACTTTCCTCGCGGCCGAGCCGCGCGCCGGGCATAATCCGCGATCGTCTCGGGAGTACCCGCCACAACGACTTGCCCTCCCTCGGCGCCTGCCTCCGGCCCCAAGTCGATGACCCAATCGGCGCATTTGATCAAATCGAGGTTGTGTTCAATCACAATCACGGTATTGCCCAAATCCACCAAGCGCTGCAACACGTCGAGCAGCTTCGCTAAATCGTCAAAGTGCAATCCGGTGGATGGCTCATCTAATATGTAGACTGTTCGACCGGTATCCGGTCGTGCCAACTCAGCGGCCAATTTCACGCGCTGGGCTTCACCGCCGGAAAGTGTCGGCGCACTTTGGCCCAAACGCACATAATCGAGTCCAACATCGCAGAGCGTTTGAATGATCTTGCGAATCTTGGGAACGTTTTGGAAGAGTTGTAGCGCATCGCGGCAGGTCATCTCCAAAACATCGTGAATGGATTGGCCGTGGAATTGAACGGCCAGCGTCTCTTGTGTGTAGCGCTGGCCCTGACACACTTCGCAGGGAACCCACACATCAGGCAGGAAGTGCATTTCGATACAACGTTGTCCGATTCCCTGACATGCTTCGCAGCGACCGCCAGCAACATTGAAGCTGAATTGTCTGGCCGAAAACCCCCGCACCTTGGCATCGGGCAATTCAGCAAACAAGTTGCGAATTAACTCGAACGCTCCGGTGTACGTGGCGGGATTGCTGGCCGGCGTTGTTCCCAATGGCTGTTGATCGACCTGAATGACCTTGTTGACGAACTCCAAACCTTCGATCTTTTGATGGGCCCCGGGCTGTACACTGGCGCCATGCAGGCGGCGCGCCAAAGCGGCATACAGGATATCGTTCACCAAGGAACTTTTCCCGCAACCACTCGGCCCAGTAACCACTGTCAGTGTGTGCAAAGGAAACTCGACAGAAATATTTTGCAAGTTGTTGTGACGAGCTCCGCTGACGCGCAATGTCTCTGCCGGTGCGGAGGTCTGTCGCGGCGGCATGCTCTCTTTTGCTGAGCGCTTTCTTGGACGCTGGCCTGAAGAAACCCGAATCTCGTCCGATTCATGCATCAATCCGGGGCGGCGATTGCTAGGAATGGGAATGGCCCGTTTGCCGCTGAGATACGCCCCGGTAACCGATCGCACATCGCGTGCGACCCTCGCGGGTTTTCCGAACGCCACCACCTCGCCGCCGTCGCGCCCCGCCCCCGGACCAAAGTCAAATACGCAGTCCGCTTGTTGGACCACCTCGCGATCGTGCTCCACGACGATGAGCGTATTGCCCAGATCGCGCAGGCGTTTCAGCGCACCCAACAGCCGTTGATTGTCGCGCGGATGCAGCCCGATTGTCGGCTCGTCCAATACGTACAAGACGCCGCACAAGCCGCTACCCAGTTGACTCGCCAAACGAATACGTTGCGATTCGCCGTTGCTCAACGTCGCTGAACCGCGGGCCAAAGTCAAATACTCCAAACCAACATCGACTAGGAATCGGACGCGATTGCGGATTTCCCCGATCAGCTCGCCGGCGATTTTCTGTGCGCGTTCGTCTAGTTTCCATCGCTCGATGGCATCCAACAACCGCCCCAAAGGCAATCGACATAACCCGTCCAGTGTAACGCTTTCAAAACGAAAAGCTGCTGCATCCTCCCGCAATCGGCTGCCGCCACATGCTCCGCAATCTACTTCGCCGACAAAAGCACTCAGTCTGTTCCTCAAGGAAACGGAAAGGTTGGCGGCTTCCTCGATCGCCGGATAGAGCCCTTTGAACTGAAACGCAAATTGGCCCCCGCCGTCCAAGGCCACTTCGATCCAACGCTCTCCGGTACCATAGAACAACACGCGTCGTTGCCGGGCGTCGAGTTGGCTGATCGGCACATCGAGTGGGATACCGGCCGATCGGCACAGGGCCGCCAACATCGAACGGCTCAATTCGTCAGCCAGATTGGGCCAGAGTCGAATTCCGCCCATCGCGAGAGTAGATTCCAGGTTCTTGAACAGCAATGCCGGGCTGGTCCCTGTTTGCGTCCCCAAGCCTTGACATTCTGGGCACCATCCCAACTGGCTGTTGAAGGAAAAATGATGGGGATTCAGTCGCTCAAAGCCCCGCCCACAGGTTTCGCAGGCCAGATGCTGGCTGAACCAAACGAGAGGCCAATGCTCTTGAGCCACGGCATCTTGGGGCGCGACAATCGCGGCCCGACCCTGTCCCAGAGACAACGCAGCTTCAACACTCCCCCGAATCCGTGACAGCCCATCCGGCTTGACATCCAACCGGTCCATAACGACTTCGATCTCGTGTCGGCCAAGCCGATTGAGCGGTGGCAGTTCATCCACCGCATAGAGCCGACCGTTCACGCGAACGCGTACGTAGCCTTGCGACCGCAACGATTCGCCCAAGGTATCCAATTCGCTCGTCGATTCCATGGCCAGTGGAGCCAACAGGATGACGCGCTGACCGGCAAACCGTGCCACCATCTTGTCCGCGATCTGCTCCGGAGTCTGCGTGCCGATGGGGACGTCGCATTGGGGGCAATAGGGAGTCCCCAAGCGAGCGAACAGCACACGAAGATAATCGTAGATTTCGGTTATTGTCCCCACCGTGCTCCGCGGTGTCGAGCCGAAATTCTTCTGTTCGATAGCGATCGCGGGCGATAATCCGTCGATATGGTCAACCTTCGGTTTGTCCATTTGGTTGACGAACTGACGGGCGTAGGAGCTGAGGCTTTCCACGTATCGGCGTTGACCTTCAGCATAGATCGTGTCCATCGCCAAGGAACTCTTGCCGCTGCCGCTGGGACCGCAGAACACGTTTAGCTGGTCGCGTGGAATGACGGTATGAACATTCTTCAAATTGTGTTGTCTGGCTCCTTGGACTACGATCTCGGTTTCGCTGTGCGGAGCCTTTTTCGATGGCAGCCTGCGACGGCGCGCCGATTTCGGAGGCGGTTGACGAGGCGACAGGACTTTGGCCAATGCGCGTCCCGTATGAGAATCGGAACACGCGGCCACGTCTTCTGGTGTTCCGGCGCAAACCACGCGCCCCCCGGCAGCACCACCTTCCGGCCCCAGGTCGATCACCCAGTCTGCCGTCTTGATCACATCCAGATTGTGTTCGACAACCACGACCGTGTTTCCTGCATCCGCGAAGCGGTGCAACACTCGCAGCAACAGTTCGATGTCGGCGAAATGCAATCCCGTCGTCGGCTCGTCCAAGAGATACAGCGTGCGGCCAGTGCTCCGTTTGACCAATTCTCGCGCCAACTTTATCCGCTGCGCTTCCCCGCCGGATAGCGTGGGGCTCGGTTGGCCGATTTGCAAGTAATCCAAACCGACGTCGTGCAACGTCCGCAACTTGTCGTGGATTTTCGGTATATTTTCGAAAAACGGGAGCGCCTCGGCGATGGTCATCTGCAGCACCTGGTCGATGCTTTTCTCGCGAAACCGGACCGCCTGTGTCTCTCGATTGAAGCGCGCACCTTGGCAAACGGGGCACGTCACCCAAATGTCGGCCAAGAAATCCATCTCCAACTTGTTGGCACCGTTCCCTTCACACGCTTCGCAACGTCCCCCGGGAACGTTGAAACTGAAACGTCCTGGAGCGAACCCGCGCTTTTTCGCTTCCGGCAGTTGCGCATAGAGTGCGCGGATATCGTCGAAGAGTTTGATATATGTCCCAGGATTCGACCGCGGCGTGCGACCAATGGGAGACTGATCAATGGCAATCATCTTGTCCAAGTGCTCGACTCCCTCCAACCGGTCGAACTCCGCCGGTTCCGAAAGCCCGCGATTGAGCTTCGCCTGAAGCGATTGGATCAAGATGTCGTTGACCAACGAACTCTTGCCACTGCCGCTGACACCGGTGACACAGACGAGCAAGCCCAAAGGTATTTCGACCGTGATGTTCTGCAAGTTGTTCTGCCGGGCGCCAATGATCCGCAAGGCCCGCTGGGGATCCGCCTTTCGGCGGCGGGCGGGGATGGCAATCTGCCGCCGCCCCGACAAGTACTGTCCCGTCACGCTCCGTGGCGCATGCATGATGTCCTCCGGTGTCCCGGAGACGACGATCTGTCCGCCATGAATGCCAGGACCTGGGCCGAAGTCAATTAAGTGGTCCGCCGCCCGCATGGTCTCTTCATCGTGCTCGACCACCACCACGGTATTGCCCAAATCGCGGAGGCGCTGCAGCGTGGCGATTAGTCGATCGTTGTCTCGGGAATGCAAGCCGATCGATGGTTCATCCAGAATATAGAGCACTCCGATCAGACCGGCCCCGATCTGACCCGCTAACCGAATCCGTTGCGTCTCGCCCCCCGACAAGGTCGGAGCCGTGCGCGACAATGTCAGGTAACTGAGCCCGACATTGATCAGGAACCCCAGCCGTTGCTGGACCTCTTTGAGCAATTGATCGGCCACGATTTGCCCGGTGGCGTCGAGTTCCAGTCCGGAGAAAAACGTTGCGGCCCGCTCGATGGACAGGTCACTGACTTCCGGCAAACTGAGTGACCGTTGGTCGAACTCCGCAGACACCGTTGTCAAGCGATAGTGGCGCGACACGTCATTGAGTCGTGCCCCGCGACATGCGGCGCACGGGACGTGGTCCATGTACTGCTCCAACGAAGCTCGCTTAAACTCGGCCTTGAGGTTGCGGTAACGTTCGTCCAGTTCGCTGATGATACCGGCAAACGTCCCGCCGTATTTCATTGGGGACGAACCCCCGCGCCAAGTAAATGTGATGTGTTGATCTCCGGTGCCATACAACCACAGTTGCTGATGCTCAGCAGCCAGATCGCCCCACGGTGTTTCCAGCAATACTCCTTCGTCGAGTTTCCATAACCGCTCGATGGTATCGGCGACGCCTTGATAGATATGGCGCCGCCATCGCCCCAGGTCGGCCCATTTGCCCAGCACCTCGAAACAACCTTGTTTGATCGACTTGCGTTCATCGGGGATCAGGCGTTGCGGAACGAATGAAAACACACGTCCCAACCCGGCACAGGCCGAACACATTCCCGCTGGACTGTTGAAGCTGAACATTTGCGGCGTCGGCGAATCGAAACTCAGCCCGCAGGGGGCACACGCATAGCGCGACGAGAATGTCCATTGATTGACCGGAGCGGCATCGTTTTCCCGGTGGCCTGTCGCCGTTGGTTGCCCCCCTTCCGTAACTACCCACATGGTTCCGCCACCGACTTTAAGCGCCAGGTCAACTGCTTCCGCCAAACGTGAGGAATACTCAGCTTTGGCCTCTAATCGATCAATGACCACTTCGATGTTATGGCGAATTTGGCGCTCTAATCGAAACGACTCGCTCAGCGAACGAACTTCTCCATCGACGCGAACGCGGAGAAACCCTTGCTTCAGCAAATCCGAAAAGAGATCGCGGTGTTCGCCTTTTTGGTTGCGAACTACCGGTGCTAGTACGAGGAACTTGGTTCCGGGCGGCAATTGGCGAATGCCGGCAGTGATCTGATCGCGTGTTTGTGCGGCGATCGGCGCCCCGCAGCGCGGGCAATGGCCTTGCCCTACTCGGGCGTATAGGACGCGCAGATAATCGTTGATTTCCGTGATCGTTCCCACCGTGCTGCGCGGATTATTGCCCGTCGATTTCTGGGAGATGGATATTGAGGGACTGATCCCAGATATCAAATCCACGTCGGGCTTGGGAAGTTGCTGCAAAAACTGCCGGGCAAAGCTAGAGAGACTTTCGATGTAGCGGCGCTGGCCTTCGGCAAACAGCGTGTCGAAGGCCAGGCTGCTCTTGCCGCTGCCGCTGACGCCAGTCAAACAGATCAACTGATTGCGCGGCAATACCAGGCTGATGTCGCGCAGATTGTGCTCGCGAGCCCCTTTGATGACGATATCCGAAGCTGGCATGGCGGCGGCGCGCCCTCCCGTGGCCGATTTCAAGTAAACCACGTATTATAGCGATCCAGGTCCACGGATTCCATCCGCAGACGCCTGACGACAAAGCATTCCGGCACCCAATCCCCCCTTCGTTTGCGATTGACCCGCCATCGCAATCGCACGTAAGATGCCGTCGTTTTCAGGAGCCCGTCCGAAACAAGGAATGACGCGCGACCGCCAATCCCTGCAAGTGACTGTGAAGTTGGGTTGGCCAGCCCCGCCGACAGGGAGTGATATTCGATGGCTCAATTTTTCTTGATCGATCCATCCTGGCGTTGCACCGGCGATCACCACGCGGAGTTTGGATCGGCACTGGTCCATGCCGCGAATTCTCGACAGATACGCACCCGTGTCGCCGTGCACCGCGATTTTCTAATGGGCGAGAAATCTTTGACTCCGGCTGTCGTGGTCCCGCTGTTTCGTGAGACGTCCTATCAGGCGGCCAGCGTATTGGCTGGACTCCAAGCCATCAAGCGCGGTGGATGGGCTCGGCCTCAACCTCCGCACAGTGGGTGGAACTGGCGGAGCATCAAATCCCGTTTGCAGAATTGGGGCGCCGAGCGGCGCCATTTGGCCTACGCCCGACGGTATGCCGAGTCGTTGGCCGAGTTTTTCTCGGGACAATCATTCGACGATGCGACGACTGTCCTGTTCGCCACTGCCTCGGATTTGGATTTTGCCGGTATAGGGGCCTACCTCCGCGCGACTCCCAATACCATCCAGGCGCACTGGCATTTTCTTTTTCATTTTAATCTGTTTCAGGGGCGGACTCCCGAATATGAACAGCAGCAATGGCGTTTGCGTGGACTGCGCGACCGATTCCTTTCGGCGTTGCAAGGTCTCCCGTACCATCAGCTGCATTTTCACACCACCACGGAACATCTCGCCGATCAATACAATCGCTTGCAGATCGCCAAGTTTTCCGTATTGCCGTATCCTGTGATTGCTCCCGAGCAAGAACTGGACCCATCCGAGGGCCCCTTGCGATTAAGCTGTATAGGCGCTGTACGGCGAGAGAAACAACAGGCTACCTACTTGCAAAAAGTAATCAACCAGATCTGGGACACGCATTTGGCCCCCGGTCGTGTCAAACTGCAAGTCCAGACGCTGGTGCGCCGATCATGGCGTCGGCCGAAGATTCCGGTGAGCATCCCCGGGGCCGCATCCGGGAACCACAAATCGCCACAGCCAATTCCGCCCTCAACGATTGAATTCCTGCCACACCCACTCCCTCGAAACGAATACGATCAGTTGCTCAGGAACACCGACTGTGGTTTGTTGTTGTACGATGCCGAAACCTACTTTTCGCGTCGGGCGGGAATTCTCGACGAGTTGTTGACGCTAGGTAGGCCGGTGGTCGTCTCCGCGGGTTCCTGGTTAGCCGACGAGTTGAGTCCGGATTTGTTTGACTATGTACAACAGATCGTGGATGGCCCAGCCGCCGCGCGCGAATGGAATGCAGGCAATCTGGTATTTTCGTCGGACAACCTCCCCTCAGAGGGAGGCGTACTGACTTTGGACCACGGCGATCATCCGCTTGAGTTGCATTTCGAAATCGAGCCTAGGGTAACGGCGATTGCATTACAGTTTCAATGGCGGTCGCCCATAAATGCCGGCACGTATATCCGCATCGAGATTGCGCGTAATGCATCGGCCGAGTTCTCCGGCCGAGAGTCGCTGGCATCGTTTGGGTCGTGTCACATTGTTGGGCATGCGCCCAAAGGGGTCCTGCCCGGGGTCATCCTGCGAATTCCTACTACGGAGCCGCACCATCGTCGCTGTACGGTGCGTTTGACGAATGCCTTTCATGACGCCACCATTTGCATTCAGAACCTGAAGCTGACACCCCTCGACGGGTTCGTGATGAGATTGTCCGCCATTATTCCCATTACCGCCATTCGGCGGAACACGCCGCCACGCGGCGGAGATCGGAACACGATCCCCAGCGGGTATTGTCTTGGCTATTCAATGTTCGTCAACCTGCGCGTCGGGCCGCTTGAAATTCCAAACAGCGATCGCCCTATTCAGGCCCTGTCCAACAAGGTACCTGCTCGACTTGCTTCACACACCCGACTGCATTAGGCTGACAGGATGTCGCACGTATTAAGTTGAAGAATGACCCGGCAGTAGTGGCGTCAAGCCTCGGATGATTTGCAATCAGTTTTGGCAACGAATTTCAACATGAATGTCTTAGTTGTCGGTGGAGCAGGTTACATCGGATCGCATATGGTCCGACTTTTGGATCAAGCAGGCCATCAGGTCCACACGTTGGACAATTTGACGACCGGATTCCGTGCAGCCGTTACGGCGGGCGAGTTTCATTTCGGGAACATGGATGACGAGGATTTGGTGCGCTCGATTTTGAACGACTGCCGCATCGAAGCGGTAATGCATTTCGCGGCTTGTGCCTTGGTGAATGAATCGGTTACCGATCCGGCAAAGTACTATCGAAATAACGTGGTGGCAGCGCTCTCGTTGTTGGAATCGATGCGTGCCGTGGGAGTGAATCGATTGGTCTTCTCCAGCACCTGCGCAACGTATGGTACGCCGAGTCGCGTTCCCATTACGGAACGAGAATCGCAACAGCCGGTCAATCCGTATGGCTTCACGAAGCTGGTGATCGAGAAAGCCATGGCTGATTACGCCGCCGCCTACGGTTTCGCTTATGCCGCGCTGCGATACTTCAATGCGGCCGGAGCCAGTCCAACTGGAGACATTGGCGAAGACCACAACCCGGAATCTCATCTGATTCCAATTGTCTTGCAAGTGGCCTTGGGGCAGCGACCTCACGTGACGATTTATGGCAACGATTGGCCGACGACCGACGGGACGTGCGTCCGCGACTATATTCACGTGGACGATTTGGGGCGGGCCCACTTGGCGGCTCTGGAAAGGCTGGTCCCCGGCCGAGGGATTGAAGTGAACTTGGGAACCGGTCGCGGCCATAGCGTGCGCGAAGTAATTAATGCCTGCCGAGAGGTGACCGGTCACGAGATACCGGCTACGATCGGACCGCGCCGCGCCGGCGACCCGGCTGAGCTGGTCGCCGACCCCCGATTAGCACGGCAGGAATTGGGTTGGGAGCCGCAATTTACACACCTGCGTGAAATTGTGGAAACCGCTTGGCGTTGGCACGTGACCCACCCGCGCGGTTATCATTCCAAATCGACAGTTTCATCGACGTAGAATTCTGTCATCAATCGCGTGGCAAATCTTGACGCTCGAATAAATATCGAACACTCTGAATGAATGGCTAATGACTTGCGTTATGATCTGGCCCTCGACGGAGCGACTGATTTTGGCAAGCCAATCTCCACGGCGGCGCAAGCTGTTGGAGGATGCCGGTTACGTGTTCGAGGCGATTGCCCCCGCCGCACATGTTGAAGATGGCGTGGCCCCCCTGGGAAGTGTGGATCTTACCGTGGTCAGCCTAGCCCAAGCCAAGGCCCGGGCAGTGGCCCAGTCGGTTGAGCACGGGGTGGTGTTGGCGGCCGATACATTGGTCGAATGTGCGGGCGTGGCACTGGGCAAGCCATTCGATCGAGCCCACGCCCGCGAAATGCTTCAACAACTCAGCAGTCGCACGCATCGCGTGGTAACCGGTGTCGTCTTGCACGATGCGCAGAGCCATTGCGAAGTTTCTCATTTGGCAATCAGCGTCCTGTCTATGGCGCCTCTGGATCCCCAGGGTATCGAGGAATACTTGGACAGCGGCGAGTGGGTGGGCAAGGCCGGCGCATTCGGTTACCAAGACGGCTGGGAATGGTTGACTTTGGAATCCGGAAGTGCCGCCAACGTAGTCGGTTTGCCGGTCGAATGCCTACCGGACTTGTTCAACCGCCTCCACGCGCTAATTGCCGCAAATCCTGCAACAACCGCTGACGCTCGGCCTCTACTGGATAAGGATCATACGTCGCCAACACCTTGATTTGGTCGCTGATCACTCGCGCCGACGTCGGGACGGGGGCCGTACTGCCCAGCAGTTTGTCGCGGCGAGTGAGGTTCTGCCGTTCGCTGCGTTGGACTTGTTGCAACTCGCCTTGTAGCGTACTCAGTTGCGCGTCAAGCGATTGGGCCAACGAGCGGCGCTGCAACTCGAGCGCATTCAGTTGTTGTCGCAGAGTCGCTAAATGGGCGCGCAGTCCAAACAAGTCAGTTTCAATACCTCGCAATTGCCATTGCAATTGGCTGATACGAGCCAGAATAATGGCTCGCAAATGTGGATCTTGCTCGCGGGCTAACAAGGCTTCTTCGGCGGCTATGTTCTGCGCGACGATCTGCCAACTCCACTCGACACTCGCCAGACGTCGATTGGCCGCCAAGGCTTCACCACGTAACGGCTCCAGCCGAGAATCGAATTCGGATAACTGACGCCGTCCGTCATCGCGAACTCGGATAGCCTCTTGTTGTAGTTGGTCGCGGCGCTGTTGCAATTGAGCGTTGGCCGCGTCCAGGTTTTGAATCTCCTGCTGCGATTTGGTCTGCCAGTCTTGCTCGGATTGGATCAGCGATTGTTGCCGATCGTTGGCAGCGCGAACATATTGCGCAAGAACGTCCTGTCGCTCGTCTTCAAAGATACGCAACAGGTCGTCATTCAAGGCGCGTTGAATCTCCCGCAATACGTCGCGCAGCGTCGCGGCATTGACGTCATGTTGCGCTGGCCCTTCCGCAAATCCGTACATGCGCCCGAGCCGCGCTGCAATCCGCTCCAGTTCGACTTGCTCATACTGGCCACTTTGAATGGCTGGACCTAACCGCTGCGCTGCCAACTGGATTTCGATCAACATGCGCTCAAAACGGCTCAGTATTCCCTGGATCCAGGCCCGCATCATCCAGGCTTCCAACAAATCCGGCGAAAGGTCTGACAACTGTTCAGCCACGGGCAAAGCATCGCGATAACGATAATAGTGCATGCGATTCAAGACGTAGGCTTGAAGGAGGAGAGGATGTTGACCCAGCTCCTGCACCGATTTTCGAAAAACCTCGGGAATCTCGACGGTGCGGTTGCTCTGTTTATCCCACAATGTCGTCAAGAGGCGTTCGGCCGCTTGGCGCGCGGGTTCATCGCAGCGCGCCGTTGTTTCGCTGATTACGCAAACCGCTAGCACGAAGGGAAGTGCTCGATAAATCACCATTGGAAGAAACCTATTACCAACTAGTTGGCTGTGCCCTGCCCGGATGTTCAATACTACCCAGCGCCAAGGGGCGCGGCAACCAGACCCCGAGAGATTGAGCTTGACCTGAACCTCGGAAAGCGGCAGATTGGTGCCGCGTTCTCAATGAGTTGGCCACGGTCACCGGCGGACAGATGTCAGATATTGCTGGCGAACGGCATTGAAAACACGACGCGCGCAGGTGTTTACAGGAGGTTGCACTGAGATGTCGAATGAACGGATGATCAAGTTGTGCGGAATCTGGTTGGCGATAGTTTCGTTCAGCGGATTCCAATTGTTGCCAGGCCAAGAGTTTTCTGGCGCCTTGCAACCGTCTATGGGCCGACCACCGCAAGAAAACTCGCCACAAACTCAAGACAACGATGCGCCAAAACCTGCATCGCCGCTCGACTTCAACGAATTGCGACGCGGAACATTTGCAGATGGCCCCCCTACTATTACTCCCAGGTCCCCGGCCGAGCTTTCCAACCAGGAGCAGTTCCTCCAACCTCCCAGTCGTCAGCTACAATGGGACAGCGCGGCCGCGCAACCACCACGCCTGTCGCGCGAGAACATCCCGGCCTCCTTTGACGACGCGGAAGGAACAAATACTATGCAACTCGATCCAGCTACCTCGGATCAATCCAGGAACTTGGTTAAGTCGCTGCTCGACTCAATGGGGTTGGCGCACTTGCCCGATCCATTGCCCGGCCAACCGTTGGCACTGGCTGAAGCGCTCCGCGAGACTAATCCGCTCCAGCGGCCGGCCATGGTCGTACAGTACTGGAAAACGCATAATGGTTTGATGCGCTGGCACGCTGCCCAACAGAAGGTCTCCCGATTAGAATCAACAATCCGCCCGCAAACAGTTGTGGATCAGAACTTGTGGAACCTATCTCTCCACCGCAGCCGCTGCGATGCAGAACAAGCCGCGATTGAACTTCTTCGCAGCCAAACGACACTTCAGGCGTTCTTGCCATTGTCTGGAAACAGTGATGTGTACCCTTTGCCCGCCGACATGCCTCTAGTGCGCGGCTACGAAACGCATTTCGATTGGTACGCAGGCCAAGTTAGCGAACGACGCGCCGCCTTGCGCGGAATTGATCGCGCATTGCCAAGAATGCATGCCTTGATTACCGAACGCGCACAAGCCGTTCAATTGGCTGACCAGTCTTGGCGGCAATCCCTCCAGGCCTATGCCAACGGGCAAACGAGCCTCACGTCCGTCCTATATTCCGCCGATGCTTGGCATGCGTCGCTGCTGGAATTCGCGCAAGCAGTCGCCGACTACAACGAATCGATCGCCGAATACTCGCTAACTGTTGCCGGCGTCAACCTACCGCCAGAGCAAACCGCCGCGATGCTCATTGGTACCCCATCCGCTTTCCCCGTCCGCCAAGCCACCCACATCCATCATCGCAGTCCGGGTCCCCTGAGAATCAGAGTCATTGACGACCGTCGACGTCACTCAAAGCGGACGTCGCCTGTAATGGAGATGCCTGTAGAAAGAATCTCCATAGAGCGTGGAATACAAGAACAGCACTGCGAGCACTTGCAGGCGTCAAAATCGAGTAGATCGCGCAGCCAACAAACTGCCCGACGATCGATTCAGGTATCCACGTGCCAAGACATGTTTGCCGCTCAGTTGCTAACCTGGCGGCTTAATTGGAACGAGGTTGTCCAGATGGTGACGGCCCTTTTGTTGAGCCAGTTCTTGCAGGCGGTCGCGGGTCGAGGAATGGAAACTCCCACATAGCTTCTTTGCGCCC
>JACTND010000226.1 GCA_014584305.1 Planctomycetota bacterium
TTCAAAGCCTGGCCCACAGAGCATCGCTTGCCGGACACAGCGGGAAACGCAGTGATAATACCGGGTCACATCGATATCGACCAACATACTGCGAGGCATTGTCATACAGCAATCTCCTTTTAACGACTTTTTTGGGACTTTAAACCGATCTTGACAAGCAATCTCGCTCGAACTTTACGCTCTGCTCCCCATAGCAGAAGTTCATCCGTGAACTACACACAAGGAAAGCACGAACCATCAGAATACCAAAGCAGCCGGTTGTTGTCAATATAATAATGCCTGTCCTTTTATCTTTTTTTATTGGAGGAGTTTTTTGTAGCGGAAGCGGCGGGGATGGTCCGCGGAGATGCCGAGACGTTCGCGCCGTTGGTGCTCATAGGTTTGGTAATTGCCTTCGCACCAATGAACATAGCCCTCCCCTTCAAAGGCCAGTATGTGCGTCGCCAGCCGGTCCAAAAACCACCGATCGTGGCTCGTGACGACCACACAACCCGCATAATTGAGGATCGCTTCCTCCAGCGCCCGGAGCGTGTCCACGTCGAGATCGTTGGTTGGCTCATCCAACAGCAAAACATTGGAGCCGCGCCGCAAGAGCTTGGCCATATGGACCCGATTCCGTTCACCACCCGACAAGTTGCCCACCTTTTTCTCTTGGTCGGGCCCGCGGAAGTTGAACCGCGAAACGTAGGCCCGGGCGTTGACCTTCTTCTTGCCAATTTCCAACAAATCGTGGCCGCCGGAGATCTCCTGGTAAACCGTGCTCTCCGGATTCAAGGCGTCGCGATTCTGGTCCACATATCCCAGCTCCACAGTCGAGCCGACACGCAAAGTTCCGGAGTCCGGTTGCTCCTGACCGGTCAACATGCGAAACAAGGTCGTTTTTCCGGCGCCATTAGGACCGATGATACCGACAATCCCACCGGGAGGGAGCCGAAAGCTCAAGTCTTCCATCAATTGGCGGTCGCCATAACCTTTGCACACGCGCTCGGCTTCGACAACCACATCTCCCAGCGGCCCGCTGATCGGAATCTGCAATTCAAATTCGTCTTCACGATCCCGGCCAGCCTCAGCAACCAATTGATCGTAGGCGCTGATCCGCGCTTTGCTCTTGGCTTGCCGCGCCCGCGGCGCCATGCGAATCCATTCGAGCTCCCGAGCCAATGTCTTCTGTCGCGCCTCTGCTTGCTTCTCTTCCAAAGCCAGCCGTTGCTGTTTCTGTTCCAACCACGACGAGTAGTTGCCCTCGAAGGGAATCCCTTCGCCGCGATCCAATTCCAAAATCCAGCCCGCCACATTGTCCAAGAAGTATCGATCGTGGGTGACCGCAACGACCGTTCCATGATAGTTCTGTAGCGTGCGCTCCAGCCATTGCACGCTGTCGGCATCGAGGTGATTCGTCGGCTCGTCCAACAGCAGCAAATCGGGCTTCTCCAACAGCAATTTGCATAGAGCCACTCGGCGGCGTTCGCCCCCGGACAAATAGGAGACGTCCGCTTCTGGCGGAGGCAAGTTCATGACCTCAAATGCAATTTCGATCTCGCGATCCAGTTCCCAGGAATTCGTCGCATCGATCAAATCTTGTACACGGGCCATTTCCGCATATACCTTTTCCAGTTCGGCATCGGCGAGCGGCTCACCACACCGCGCGCTCAATTCGTTGAAGCGATCAAGCAACGCGCGGCGCGGCGCCACCGCGGACTGCACGTTTCCCCAAACATCCAGCGATGGATCAAGTTGGGGTTCTTGCGGCAAATACCCGCGGGTAAAGCCCTCGGTCAGGCGCGCCTCGCCATCGAAGTCGGCATCCCAGCCGGCCATAATCCTCATCAACGTGCTTTTGCCCGACCCGTTGCGACCCAGCACGCCGATCTTGGCGCCAGGATAAAACGCCAGCCAGATATTGTTCAACACGGTCTTCTGTCCGTGCTTTTTCGTCAAACTGGCAATGGTGAAGATATATTGTCGGCTCATGGTTTCCCTTAGGAAAAGAACGTCACCTGCGGGTGGTTATTCCCACTCAATTGTGGCAGGCGGCTTGGTGCTGATGTCGTAGCAGACGCGGTTCACCCCGGCGACTTCATTAATAATGCGGGTGGAGATGCGCGCCAGCACGTCCTCGGGTAAACGTGTCCAATCGGCAGTCATGAAGTCATCGGAATTGACGGCTCGAATCACGACCGCATTCTCGTACGTGCGGGCGTCGCCCATCACTCCGACACTTTGTACTGGCAACAGCACTGCAAACAACTGCGACGTGCGGCGGTACCAACCGGCGCGGGTGACTTCATCAATAACGATCGCATCCGCCTCGCGCAGGACGTGCAATTTCTCCGCCGTCACTTCTCCCAAGCAGCGGACTGCCAATCCCGGACCAGGAAACGGATGCCGCCACACCAACGATTCCGGGAGGCCCAACTCAAGTCCCAGTTGGCGAACTTCATCCTTGAACAAGTCGCGGAGCGGCTCGATGAGTTCGAATCCCAGCTCGTCCGGCAGACCGCCGACGTTGTGATGCAGCTTGATCGTGGCGGCTGGGCCATCGGGCGCCGCGCC
>JACTND010000007.1 GCA_014584305.1 Planctomycetota bacterium
ATTGGCGACGATGCCAAACGCCTGCGCGGGCCACCGTTTCGCCGAAAACCTCGATACTTTCCCCGCACCTAGCCCAATATATGGGTGGCACCTATTACCCTCGCAACGGATTGGTTCAGTCGTTATGGCTGCGTGAGAACGTGATCCTCTATCCGATCAACCCGAAACAGTTTGCCAGTTATCGCGAAAGTCATCAAAACGCCGGCTGCAAAAACGACAAAAAAGATGCACGTCTGTTGGCACGCTTGTTATGCGAGCGAATCAACGTCCTGCGACCGCTGCAACTGGACGACCAGAAGACGCGAAAACTCGACCGACTCTGCCAGAACCGACGCCATCTGGTCGATCAAAGAGTGAAATGCCTGGTTCGGCTAATCAGCCATTTGAAGGGCAGTTTTCCGATACTTTTAGAGCTGAAGCTGCCGGAATCGGCCATGTTGGCACTGCTCAAACGCTGGCCGGACCCCCGCGAGCTGAAACGGGCTCATCCCGCGACGCTCGTCAAAGTTTTGCGCGAAGCGGGGCTGCGAAACCAGGAGCAATGCCAAACCTTGGTGGAACAGATTCGTCAGCACCAACTCTTGACGCTGGACAATGCGATCCACCAAGCAATGGCTCCGCTGCTGAAAGTCGAATGCGGCTTGTTGCATCAACTGGATCGAGGCATCGAAGAGTTCGAGCAGTTGATCGAAGCTGAAATGAAAACGCATCATGACGCCAAGCTGTTTACGGCTTTGCCAGGAGCAGGTAAAGCACTGGCCCCCCGTTTGTTGACCGCCTTCGGTTCCAACCGGGAGCGATTCCAGCATGCCGACGAAGTGGCTTCGATGTCGGGAATCGCACCCGTGACCCGACAAAGCGGCAAATAGCTTCAGGTGGTTCGCCGTTTTGCTTGCTCCAATCACGTTCGGCAAACGTTTCACGAGTTTGCCAACTGCGCTCGGATTTGGTGTCCCTGGAGCAAGGCCTATTACGAGCTGCAGCGTTCACGGGGGATGAAGCATCACGCTGCGGTGCGCAAGTTGGCTCATCGTTGGATACGAATTCTGTTTCAAGTTTGGAAGACCAGAACCGCCTACGATCCGAACCGTTACCTCCAATCCCTCATCTGCAAAAACCCAGAAATCACCCCGTTTCTGGAACCTCCAAAAAAATCAAGAAAAACCCTGTCCACCGTTTGACAAAAGCTCAGATATCTGTCCTTTTCTTTCATATGGGGCAATCGTTCTGCTGATTGACCAGCATAGCTCAGACGTGCGCGGCCTCGATGCTTGACTGTATCAACAGTTCAGTAGCAGTTCGCACTGAAATAAATTGCCTTGTTCGTGGTCGGGGCTCTCCGAGCTGCGGAACCCCAGTCGAATTTCGGCAAATATTCGCAGACTCAAGCCACACTTCGATTAGACGCAGCACGCGTTGGTTTTCAATGCAATCTGACAGCCTCGACACAACTGACGGTACGACGCTATCAGTTGTGACGCATTCCCGATCGTGGTTTAGGGCGATGTTCTGCTGTTGATAGAGATCCACATAGAATGCTGCGAAGTGAAATGCAATGCATAACCACTTGGTCCAATGGTCGTCTCGTCGCACCTTTTCTTGAATTTTGCCAAGACACTCTTGATACAAGTTCTTCCATTCTACGAACGACGTTTCTTCGGTAACCGGTTGCACAGGACTCAACCCACCAAAGCAGAGTGAAATCAATGCTGCTTCGTCGGCTCCGAGTAACGATTCCGTATTCCAGTGGGGCACTCTCGTAACAGCAGTCCAGAAAAAGACGTCGGTTTCCAGATGAATTCTTCCAAGTGTCGATTCCGTTTCTGCAATTCTTGCGGCAACGGACTCCTTCCGTGCGTTGTAACGCAAACACATATGAGTCGAAACGTAGTGAAGTGCGGCGAACACATCCTTAGGCCACGACGCTCCATCATATATATTGGCAATCTTCCCTAGCGTAGACTGGTACTGTTCGAACCAGCTGTCTGGAAATCTACCTGTATCAACGAGTGAAGAGTTTGCATCGTAGATGAGTGTTCTCAGTTCTCGCGATAACATCTACAGCCCTCCCGGAATGCTAACACCAGTTCCCCGAATCAAGTCGAGGATATTTCCCGGCAAGTTTTGATCGGTGAAGGGGAACGTTCCGCTGGTTGGATTAAAAATCAGACGGCCATCTTCGGCAGCTTCAAGAAAACCGCCAGCGTATCGACCGGTAGTCGTAGGTAGTCCATGTCGCTGTAGCACGCCAATATGAATCCCCGTGCCCGATACGTCATAGTAAATCTTGCGGGTTACAGTATCGAAGACTGCAACGCGGCTCTGTCCCACTTGGATGGCATCGCCTGCAGGGCTGACAAACCTGCCTCCCCTCGCCAGTCGTTCGTCTAACGCCAATTGCGAACGTAAGCGAGCCGCATTTGCGGCACTGTGCGCTGGGCCTGCTCCCTTTGGGGCCGTTGGAATTGTAAGGTTATTGGCGGACTTTGATAAGCCACCGGGGGTCTTCGAGGCGGTTTTCGCTGTGGCGGCGACGCCTTTGCCGGTTT
>JACTND010000333.1 GCA_014584305.1 Planctomycetota bacterium
CGCGGAATAAGGCACTATAGTTGAAGGCCGTCAATACGACGTCGAACCGGCCCGAGTCCATGCGGTGCGCTAACTCCGTACTGGTCGTACCGCCCAGACCGATATAACGAATGACCCCTTGGCGTTTCAGGTCGTGCATGACCTCGATGACAGGTCCGTTGACACCAGCCGGATCGCTCCACCAGTCGTACTGACCGGGCCGATCCGGTTCATGCACAAACAAAATGTCGATCACGTCGCGGCGCAGCAAGCGCAAGCTCTCGTGAACCGATGCCCGTAATTGTTCAGGATCACGCGGGTTGAAGGGGCTTGGGCGGCCGCCGAGTTTGGTTGACACGATCAACGGCGATTGGATGTCGCCAAGAATTCGCCCTAAGGTCTCCTCGCTATTGGCGTAGGACGGTGCCGTGTCTATGTAGTTGATGCCTGCGTGGACGGCGGCTTCGACAGCGGAACGACTGGCGTCAAAACCCGGTCCTAAGGACGAAGCGAACAAGCCTCCAAACGCTAGTTGGCTAACCTCGATGTCAGTCCTTCCGAGTCGTACGCGTCGCAACGTTTTCTCCTACTTCGGTGATTTGATGCAGCCACCAACAACCGCAGCTCCCTATTCGACAGTACCTGCCAAGGCATCGCGCAGGATGTCTTCCATTTCGCCGCTAAATGCTACCAGAAAAACTTGATCGAGTGTCGAATATTGGGTTTGGAAAGATCGAATCGCGCGCACGGCGATGCGCGCGGCTTCGTCAACAGGGTATCCATATGCTCCACAACTGATTGCGGGGAAGGCGACGGAACTGAGTTGATGATCCGCCGCCAGTTGCAGAGCATTGCGGTAGCAGGCCGCCAACAACTCAGATTCATGGAACTGGCCGCCGCGCCAAACAGGCCCGACTGTGTGTATCACATGGAGGGCGGGAAGTCGGAATCCGGACGTGATCCGCGCCTGGCCCGTTGGACAACGAACCTGTGGTGCTATTTCTGGAATAGCTCGGCATGCGCGAACAAGTTCCGGACCCGCGGCGCGATGAATGGCGCCGTCCACACCGCCTCCTCCCAGCAGGGTTTCGTTAGCCGCGTTAACGATCGCTGCGACGGGCAATGCGGTGATGTCGCCGCGGATTACTTCTAGCGGTTGGATATCCACGGGAATCCAGTACTCAATTCTTTCGGCCGCAAGGGAGTCTGCGTCACCGATATGAAGCTCGAACGATGGTGAACCTTTTACGCGCCAGAGCTTCGCTTGCGCCCAAGTCCGCCAAAGGTCGTCGATTTGCCGGCTGGTTTCCTCGCATCTGCCATTCAAGCAAAACACGGCATAACGACCGGCCGGAACCTCGATGACTTGCCAACCGGTCGGCAGGGGAACGTCAATTCCGATCGCCAAGCCGGTCAAAAAGTCGAAGTGGCGGTTGCCGGAACAATTCCAATAGACCCCGAAACGTTCGATGCTACAGGAGCTCGAAAGTCGATTAGCGGCGGCAATGAACTCTCGCCACTGTTGTTCAATTCCAGCGCGGTTTTCATACCGATACGTGCGGTTGTATCCGGCAATCCGTCGTAGGGGGCTGTTGATAAACTTCGGTTGTCCAATCGATTGTGGAGTCGTCATGGTTCACTACGTGGAGTTGATCATGTCCAGAATCCCGCCCGGCCCGGTTACAACCTGGATTCTAACTTCGCAAAATAACGGCCACGCTTGGGTAGCAGTCACATCGCCGCGTTGATTTCACTTCTCGCCAAACGACTGGCCTCAACTATCGATAGATTGACCGCCGGTGCCAGTTGCCAAGTTAGATTATAAGCATCCTGTCGTGGTCGTCGGTCGTTGGAACTGCGATAGTCAACAACGCAGTTGCCGCTGTCAAAGAAGGGAATCCCAGAGACGGTGTTTTTGCTAACAACGCTTTCTAAATTGGTCCACACCGGAATCGAAGCGCTACGCGGCCCGATCGAAGACGCACTGCATCTCGAAGGAGTAGTAATTGTTGGTTTCCAAGATAGCATAGACATCATCGAGTAGCTCCGGCATATTCTGGCAACGATGGTTTCGAGCGACCGTCTCATGGAGATGCCACCAAACCCGTTCGATCGGATTGGTATCGGGAGGATATTTTGGAAGACAATGAAGGCGAAGCTTTCACTCCATGTGAGCCAGACACTCGCGAACCAACCGGCTGCGATGAAACGATGCATTGTCGCAGATCACAGGAATCGCGTGATAGCCACGCTGCCGACGGCAAAGGTCCGGAAGGTGATCGACCAGCAGTTGGGCGTTGCGGCGAATGTGCAGCTGGGACACCTATAACCACCCGGTTCGCCAGTCCAGATCACCACTCAAATGGCGCTTCTCGTTGTCGCCAGGTGCGACCACTACTGCTGGCTTTCCTTTTTCCATCCATTGGCGGGCGATCTTCGGGTTGAGATGGATATCGACTTCGTCTTGAAACACCGCGGTCTTGTCCGGGCGAAGTCGGTGCAGCATTCGGCGAATCGCTCGAAGTTGTACGGCCTATTCCGGATCGCGTGGGCCGACGACAGGGCGTGGCCGTCGCCAGACCAATCCATGCGCGTTCAGCGTCCGTCGAATCGTTTCTGCGCTAATTCGGACGCGATGGGAATCCCGCAGCGTCAACGCCAGCAACCTGCACGTCCAACGCCAGCGGTCAAAGCCAATCTCGCGCGGGGTATGATTGTGAAGCCAGCGGAGGACGACCATCACCCACCAAGCAACCGTGACCGTGCAGCGCTCCTTCTGTTCCAACACGCCCTCGTTGCCTTCCGACTTCAGTGCCTTGCTTACGCCCTGAATCGACGAGGAACTGCAAAACGCCACGTCCATGATCTCGCGCCAACTCCGTCCCCCGGCCAGCAGCAACAGCACGGGGCAACGTCTGGCCATCCGAGCGTCACCCGCCCCTCGATAAAACTTCACAACCATCTTGCGTTGGGAGTTCGACAGTCGGATAATCGCGGCCCTGGCTTGTTCCTGGAATGGAGTCCTCGTAACCCCAACCTACGGTCCAGCCATACTTTGTTTCTACATCAGTTTTCCCACGCGCTCCGCTCTTGGCGTGGAGTTATTTAGCTGTTCAACTGTCGTATCGTCGTCCGGGTGTTTGCGAACGAAGCTCTCTGCGAATCGGCGACCAAAGTTTTCGTTTCCTGACACGGAGCCAACGTAAACGAGCTCATCGTTTGCATCTTCGAAGATATAGCACCTAGGTACGCCTGCATTCACTTTGTATGGATCTGCCCAAACGGACGAATCCGTGAACTCAAACATGAGTTGTGGAGACAAGTGATAATGTTTTGGCAGATCAACTCGATTATGGAATTCAGCTACAGCAGCAACGAGACGTTCGAAAGCTGGAGACATTGAACTTTCCAAGTGGATGTTGAGAATTCGATTCTAACATCCCGCGTTTCTGGTTGTTAGCATGTCGTGCTGGTATCGCACACGGTTCCATGAGGGAGTGATCAATCGTCAATCGCCTGCAGGTATTTTAGCAAGACTTGCAGCAATTCGCGCGACGCTTCGCGCTGTCGTTCCTGCCGTTCGGTCGCGCACAGCCGGCGGCGCGCGAACTGTTGAACTTGATGATCGCGCTGGGAACCGTCGTTTGTCGCCCGCCGCATGCGATGCGCAGTGGCAATCCAAATGATACCATCCTTGTCCGGCGGAGCTTGCGGGCCCAAGTGACCGGTGATTGCGGCACACAACGTCGCAGTAGGAGTTCGACAGAGTGTGTTCTCGGCCAAGGCCGCGGACGCTTCCGCCGATTCGCAAGAATAGCGTTCTAGAAAGAGAGGTGAAACTCCCAACCAAGACGATTTGGCGGCGGAACTATAGACGACAGCCGATCCCAGGAAAAATCGGCTGATGCCGGGCACGGATCCCAACGCAGCCGCAGTCATCCCTGCCGTACAACTCTCGGCCAATACGACTTTCACCTCGCGGAGTTGCTCCAGTCGATTACTGACCGCTTGGGCCAATTCGATCAGCTCATTCCAAGTCGAATCGTTCGTCGGCACACTTCACCTTTCCGATCGCGCACCTGTCTTCGACCGTCAAACCAAGACAACGTTCTGGCAACGGATTCTAACAAAAAGTCATCGTCCCCGTGGAAACCTCATTTAACCGTTGGCTGCAGGCCGAGTGTTTCGAACACCGTGCAAAGAATTCAGCGTTCGACAGCGGCTGACTCTATTGGAAGGGACGTTTTCAAGCTAATCGCGGCGCTCCCCACGGTTTGTTCCCGCAGACGCCAGGGGCTTCTGCGGAAGCCGGCCATATTGTGATGTTCGTCTCATACTTTCTCCCAGCTTCCAAACTGCCTCAGTCACGAGGTCAACTCGAGGGGGGCGCCGAGAAGAACACATTCTAGGTGCTGACACATTTCCAAACTGTCTTAGCAACGAGATGAACTTTTGGAGTCTAGGTAGGTTCGTAAGCGGTTACAAAAAAATACGTGCACGAACTCGTGCACGTATCGATGCCGTATCAGGGACTACAGCGCCGCGAATGGCCGCTTATTTGATGGTGATCTTGCGCGGTTTGGCAGATTCCGTTTTTGGCAGCACCACTTTCAGTACGCCATCTCGGAATTCTGCAGCCGCTTCGGCATCGTTCACTGGGCAGGGGAGTACCACGCTCCGAGCAAAGCTACCGAATCGACGTTCTACGCGATGGAACTGCCGGCGTTGATCCGACATTTCCTTTTCCTCTTTCCGTTCCCCGCGAATGGTCAACACATTATTCTCGACATGAATCTCCACTTCGTTGGGCTTCACGCCGGGCAAGTCCAACACGACTTCGCACGCTTGATCGGTTTCAACAACATCCATCCGCGCGGTCATGGTGTCCACCATGGAACCACCGTCCCCTTCGAACATGTTGTCGAAGATGCGCTCAAAGTCCAACAAGTCCCGAGGAATCCACGTCGTCAATCCAAATGGAGTGCGACGACGTACACTAGGTTTTGACGCAGCAACTTGAGTCATGTTTCTACCTCCCAAATTCATGAACAGACGACAATCGTAAACTCTCTTTGTGGCACGTCAATTTTGCGTTGGAAAGAACCTGCAACCGACATGCCAAAACCGGAAAAACCGTAGTTGAGGGTGCCAAGAAAATCGCCTGGGAGTTTGTCGCGAACGATTCTTGCTTCAATCGCGTAGTTTTTCGAAGGGAAGGGTGGCATGTCCGTTTGGCTGTGCTGGTCAATGTGTGCGGTGTGCCAGTTGTTGGAGCGCACGTCAGGGACGACAAATGGCCAGCCAATTCATCCGGAAGTGAGATTTTGGCAAGCCATCTGTCAAATTGGCATATTTCATCATCCGCCAAGGTTCGTCTCAGTAATGAGAGTGCATTGGCGCGGAACTTGCCGATGTGAGCGATCGTACCGGTTACACGATTCATCAGTCGGACGGATGACGCCAAATAAGGTAACTCCAAACCAGGGATAGGTCGAGAGCTGGCTGGCTCTCTTCACCAAGCGCAATAGTCGCGCTGCGAAATCTCAATGTACGTTACGAGGGTGAACCAATGATGCCGGCAGTGGAACCGCGCCAAATTGCACGGACACAAGAGGTTTCGCTATCAAACCGGTCAAGCTATCGTTACTCCGAACCTCTGCCCGACGCTGGACAGGACGATCATCGGTTGCTGACCGCGTTTCAAAGGGCCTTACACGAGGACGGCCATTTCTGCGGCCGTCAAGATGTGGTCCACGCACAGGTGCGCAATGGAATCCTGCGGATTACTGGCGCGTTGCCGACGTATTTCTTGAAACAACTTGTTCAAAGCATTGCCCGTCGCGTGAGTGGAATTAAAAGGATCGTTAACTGCATTAGCGTTTTCGAACCTAATTGCGATCGTTCCCTGGATCCGGTTTGGCGGGAGCGGATTTAGCGACCTCGCGATCATCAAACAACACACGCAGCGGCGGCGTTTCCAAATCGTCGAACTGCCCCTGCTTAGCAGCTAAAACGAAAGCAGCGACTGCCGCCATCGACAAGAGCAGCGCCACGGGCAATGCGACAAAAACAACGCTCATGGTTGGCGATCCGCGTCCGAATCAACGGTGGCCAAACCGCTCGTTCGGCAACACGAAAAACAGGAAGGCCATCAATGCGGCAAAAAAAGTCGTCAGAATCAAAATTGCGGTCATGTCCTCACATGCTCCAAAACAGGATCTTCAACCATCACGCGGCGCTGACAATTCTGCGCCACTCTCTGAAATTGCAAGATCTGTGCCGGAGACGAGAACTGGTAGTCAACCAGCCGTTTGGGCAGCAATTGGCGAAATCGCTTCCTTGGGCGCGCACCCATTCGCACAGTCAGCGCGCGAATTCGCATCGCTTTTCGGTTCGCGGCCGAGTTGCGAAGCGAGAATACTAGGATCCTAGTAACCAGCCAGCGCGTGTTCGCTGACCAATCACGTGGATCAGTCTTTGCCCTTCATCTGAAAGATCAAAAAGTGGAACCCCGTGTCGTCGGAAGTCATGAATCCCCCCGACGGAGCAAAGTACTTTTCGATATCTTCGAATTGTGGAGGCGGGTTTTCGCGCAATCCCTGTTTAAATCGGCGGACGATCGGTTCATCGAACTCGCCGTCGCTGTCGAGAAATCCCCGCGCGTCATCCGAGGACGCGAGGTCCAACAACCACCGTATTTGGTTGCGTGGATCGGAATACATGACTCCACTGGGCATGTCCGTCCCCAGGAGACGAGTCATGCGCTGCAAAATATCGGACACTTGTGGGTGGTCTTGCAGGGCCATGTGATCGCCGGCGTGGGTCTCGATCGCGTGGCGAATGAACTCCTCGCTGTCGGTGATGACCAGCGTGTCGCCAATGATTCCAAAACTCGGAATCGGCTCACGTAGTTGAATACGTCCCTCGCGTTCTTCTCGCATTCGCTCGAATTGCTCGCGTCGCCGATCGTTCTCGACTACCCAGTATTTGATGCCACGGTGTTTCTCTTCATATATCGGGCCTTCCTCGCCCTGTTCGGCATTGTCCCGATTGATCCGTTCGACAATTTTTGCCAACAGCGACTCCGCCTTGTCCATATCCGCGATCGCGAGTCCGAAACCGTTGGTTTGGCTGTTCAAGGTCACCGGAGTCACCATCCAGTTGACGAACGACATTCTGCCAGAAAAAGCAGCCAGCACGTCTTCTCGCAAATCGAGACCCAGTTCTGTTTCGAAATTGGATTCGACTTGAGATTGCATCGTGCCTTCGCCAGCAATGGCATCCACAATCTTGGTCAACTCGGAATAGAACTTGCCAAAATCCAGGCTCGTAGAGAAGTAGTTGAAACATTCGTGGGAGGCCCACATCGGCGGGCGATAATCACCAGGTTTGAAGGCGAGCATCTCAAGGATTCCGGCGCGCGGGTTAGCCATCAAGATGTGGAGATGAGCGACGCTCTCGAAGTCATGTTCGTCCATGATGCTGGTGCCACCGATGGCCAAGAGGCCGTCCAGTCCCAAAGTTGGCAGCAATCCGATGACGAACTGCGCGCTCATGTTGCCCCGCGTGGCTCCTTTTGCCAACTCGATGGGATCCACATAGAACCGCATCAAGGGCTGTAGATCGCGGGTGCTGCGGCAGCGATTCATGATCGTGATGAACTTCCGGTTTTGGCTCAGCGGGCGGGTCCCTTCGATTTGCTCGCCGTCCCATCGTTTCAGAATCTGTTCGGATAAGTCGCGGTTGGAGGAAACCACGACGGTGTTGTCTCGTCGAAAGAGGGTCAATTTCACATCGCCGTTATTCATGGTGGTCAGCGGAACATCGCCAAAGTTCTCCTCTTCCACGGATCCGCCTTCCTCTTCCGTAGCCTGCTTTGCTCGAGACATTACGCGATCGGCCGACTCAAGTTCCGGATCGACATCCAGAAACAGAACGTATTGCAAATCGGCGCGACGTGGCGCCACAATAGCGAAACAGATTTCGCCCGCGGGGAGGGTCTCGAAATCGTCCCATGTCAAGCCAACCTGATCTTGCGCAAATTGTTCATAGGCTTCGCGCGCTTGGGAGTACAAGTCGCGAGCCAACGGCGCTACCTTTTCATCGGCCAACATGCGCCCGAAGTTCGTGCGCTGCATAGCATCGTACAATTCACGGATGTTGTGCACTTGCAAATAAACGACCGTGTTTTCGGGGAGCAGCGTATCGGTGAATGGACGTTCCGATTGTGACCAAACTGTTGGCGAAACTGCCGTGACCCACATCGTCAGCAGCGCCACCCACACCCATCGGCTCCAACGACTTCCACAACGGTTAAACACAGCTCATCTCTCCGGTAGTTACCAATCGCACCAATCGACGCCACTTGTTACCCTCACAAAGGGCATTTGTTTCGTCAAGCCCCGGAGAAACTCCCAAATTCCCCGATTTGTTGGAAAAATTGATAGATACTTGCAGCGAGGTTCGCGGTTCAATCGAAAATCTATATAATGGGACAAGCAGGAAAACGCGATTCGTCAACGATAGGGCTCCAACCATGGCAAAGATTCTCACAATTATCTCGCTGGCTAGCGTGTGCGTTTTCCTGGTCGCGGCGGACAGTTTCGCTCAGCAACGTTCGGGGGGACAAACGGGTGGGCGGACGACAGGGGGCACTGGTGGTAATGGCGGCTTGGGATCCGCAGGTCTCGGAAATTCGGGTTTGTCGGCCAACTCAGGTTTGAGTATGTCGGGTGGAATCGGCAGTACGAACATGATGGGCCAGACTGGTGGACAAGGTGGAAGCAGTAATCTGTCTGCATTCCAGTCGGGTCAAGCAGGTCAATTCGGCAATAACACGGGCAACCCGACCTTTGGTGCCAATCAGGGATTTATTGGCGGTCAGAATTTTGGAGCAGCGACTGGCGGACAAGGAAATCGCAATCGAGCAGGCGGGCAGTTTGGTGGTATGGGAGGGCAATCGTTCGGCAACTTGTTTGGAAACAACATGGGGCGCCAGTTCGGACAATTCGGCATGGGTAACCAAAACGGTTTCGAAGCCCAACGAGGAGGTGTCCGAGCTGTCTTGGTCAACCGCATCGAAACGCCGCTTCTCGAACCGGCTGTCGTCCAATCGAGACTCTCTGAGCGATTAACACGATTACCTGGTCTAGCCAATGTAAGTGATCGCGTTCAAGTGTCGTTGTCAAATGGCCAGGCGGTTGTGACGGGCAACTTTCAATCTGTTGCGGAACTTGATCGTTTTGTTCGCCAACTTCAATTGGAGCCTGGCGTCTATCGGATCGATAATCGGGCCACGATTAGCGATTAGCCAGCGTGCAGCACGAACTACCTGTTACCGTTCAACATGCGGTCAATCAGATCGTCTAGTGTTTGTCCGGGGTCATTTGCCGCCGTTCGGTAAACGGCCCAGGTTTGCCGCACCCAATCTCCTTCGCGATAACCGGGCCCTAGTTCTTGCATATAGCAAAACAATTCCGCGCTCCGCACCTGTCGTTGATTCGTTTCCGTATTACGCGCATTCCATTTCCGGACGGCATAGTCCAATAAGGGCTGGCGCAAATAGGCCAGGTCTTGATGCAGCATGTTTTGCAATAAGCGCCGCCAGTTGTGGCCAGGCAATGTATCGCGAACCAGCGGCGGTTTCTGATAGTTCAATATTCCGTCCGTGCAAAAGATGTCGAGCGTGGTTGCCGGCACATTCGGCTGTTGATCGTTCAGTTTGGCTTCGAATACGAACCAAGGATTGACCTTCGGTGGCACACCGAACATCTGAAAGTGCTGGTAAAACGCCGTCCAATGTCCCACGTAATGCAAGGGCTTCGGCATCAATGATTTCGTCCAGGGCGCGTTCATGTTGTACAAGTTCCAGCAGATCATCAATCCAATCATTGCGGCACAGACCAAGTTGCCGACAACGGCAGTCCAACGATGGAAAGCGGACTCAGACACGGGAGCTGCAGCAATGTTCGGTGACGTTCTGCGCCGCCAGCCTTCGGCAGGCCACAGGGGCAACCAGGCGACCATGCAGATCAATGGGAAGAGTCCAATCGTCATCGTCGCGGCGATCCCCAGATGAAATGCCCAGTAGGCTGCCATCACAAGTAAACGCCACATCCAATTCTTCCAAGGGATCAGCAGTAACCAAATGCCGATTAATTCGATGAACAATGTCGCCCACGCCACGAACTGGCTCAGCGCGGAAAACTGTACGAGATACTTACCCCAGGAGTTGGCAAAAATATCCAGACGCCAAACGAAGTCCATCGCGACGCCTTCGAACCAGATGCTGTTGAATTTGGCCACGCCCGTAAAGAAATACATAATAATTACTTGGAGTATCAAGCCGGCGGTGGCAAAGCTGCAACGCCATAAGGCCTGTTCCTTGGCGACCGTGTGCCCGCGCCGCAGCGCGTCCAGTGACCATAGTCGGCCCAATGGCAAGAACATGCTCCAGAACAACATCAGCTTGAGCAACATGTCCCCGGAGGTGATCACAATCGGATTGCGCACCTGAGCGCTGGCGACCAGCACCCAAGCCAAAACAGTGGCGCCGCGCGTCGCTGCTCCCAATGCCAACGCCAATCCCGCCAGCCCTTGGACGACAAAGAGGCCGGTAACGAAGCGCACGTCACCGCGGAACGAATAGACCGACCAAATGGCCTGCGACCATCCCGCCCCGGCCGTCTGGGCATAGTATTCATCAGCCAATTCACGGGTGAAGAAACCGGAGTCCGAATAGAGAGCTTCGATATCCGGCCAGCGCAGGCCGACGTCCAGCAGGACGAGCAGGCCCAACATGATTCGAAAAACGGCCAGCGATCGCAGATCGCAGCCAAACACCACTTGCCACCAAGTGCGGTGGTCATTCATCGGGTGAACATCAGGCGATGGAGTTTGATGTTTAGTGTTCATGGATCATGCCGCCTTTAATCTTTGATGCGACCTTTGATGGTAGTCAGTTTGGCCCAATTGTTCGAGACGAATTCCGACAAGGGTTGCCAAATGGCGGGGGGGTGCGCATCGCATTCTTTCTGATTGAATCGTATGGAGCGCATTTGGTGTTCTGTGCGAAGTTGCGCGTTGGTGTGCGATTGGGCCCGGGTTCGCGATACGGTATCATGGCAGGGCGTGCAGTGAGGATGGCCATCCATTGAAGAAACAAGAATGAGCAGACTTGCAACGATGCCAATGAAATGCTTTCCCTTGAGCACAAACCAACCCGCGCGACAGACTTGGCTGATGAGCCGTTGGCTGGTCATGGCGACCGTCGCGATTGTGCTAGTGGAGTGGACGTGTGCCAGAATCACGGCGCAAGAAACCAATGTGGTTTGTAAAGAGACATCGCCTTCGGTTTTCGAGTTTACTGTCGGGTCAGACGTGTTTACGCGTTTGAACACGCAGGGCGATAACAAGCCAGTGTTGTACCCTGTGTATGGGCCCGGGCAGGTGCCGATGACACGCGCTTGGCCTATCGACGATCGCGAATCATTGGAGCGGGATCATCCCCATCACAAATCGATTTGGTACGGCCACGGCGATGTCAACGGCGTCGATTTTTGGACGGAGAAAGGGGCTATCATCGTCGAACGCGCGTCCGTGGATCCAGAACGCGCGGCAGTCACCATGCACAACGTTTGGCGGGCGGGTGATCAGTTGGTATGCCGAGAAGTAACGACCGTTGGATGCGGAGCTTCGGCAAGCGCGCGCTGGATTGATTTCGATATTCGATTACAGGCTGCGTTTGGACCTCTTCGATTGGGAGACACCAAAGAGGGCTTTTTAGCGATCCGCACGCATCCCCATTTGCGGTTGACACCGGACTCCAACCGAGGAGTGCCGGAAGTTTTCGGTCAGGCTGAGAACAGCGAAGGCCAACGGGGAAAAGCGATCTGGGGTCAGCGCGCGCGATGGGTGTTTTACTCCGGGCCCGTCGAAGGCCATCCGGTGGGTGTGTTGATTCTCGACCATCCGGGGAACGTCGGGCACCCGACAACTTGGCACGCGCGCGACTATGGCTTGATCGCTGCTAATCCTTTTGGCCTCCACGATTTCCTGGGTCGAGAACCCGGCGCTGGCGAGGTGCGCATTTCCGCCGATGATGAGCTCCGTTTGCGCTACCGGTTTGTGTTTCTGCGGTTGGATGACAATCCGATCGCGATCGAGGATTTCTATCGCGCCTACGTCGCCGAGCAATAACCGGCAGAATTGAGAGAATCGTTAAACTTTCCCGGGCCGACGTTCGATGCTTAACCGATGTCAAGTGTTCTCGATTTGCCAATTGGCGGCGCTGAAAACTTCGCATCGGCGGATGGGAACTCTGTCGGCAATAATTTGCCAAATACGAAAAAATCGGGGAAGACTTTCATATTGGCAGCGGCGATTGCTTTTGCTACTTTAGTCGCGTGGATGGCATACATTGCCGGATCACGGATTACGATTGACACCGCGACCATAGGAAGCTCGAAATATGCGTTTCCCCAAAGGATTGACTGTGAACACGCACATTCGCTGGATGATCCGGCGCGACATGCCCGAAGTGCTGCAAATCGAACAAGCGAGCTTTGAGTTCCCTTGGTCCGAAGACGATTTTGTACGTTGCCTCCGACAACGGAATTGTATTGGCATGGTGGCCGAGCAAGATGACAAGGTCGTCGGCTTCATGATTTACGAATTGGACCGTGAATATTTGCATGTGCTGAATTTTGCGGTGCGCCCTGATTGCCGTCGTCGGGGCGTCGGGGCCCAGATGGTGGACAAGTTGGTTTCGAAGCTTTCCAGTCAGCGCCGCACTCGCATTCGCTTGGAAGTTCGCGAGACCAATTTGGCGGCACAGGTGTTTTTCCGCAAAATGGGTTTTCGCGCCGTCACGGTGTTGCGCGATTACTACGACGACACTACGGAAGACGCCTACGTGATGCACTACCTGTGCAACGGCCAAACCGAGGAGTCGGCGACCTTCAACCGCATCTCCAAACTCGCGGGTTAGCCTGCCAGCGCACGCAGGGCCGTCCTGTGGCGGCCGTGTTCAACTCTAGTCGGGCGACGGAAACAGGGCGCGATCCTTCAGAATTGCCAACCGCAATGTATTCAGAACCTGTTTGACGCTGCGCGCGTGGATCAATGATGGATGCCCGGCGTGCGTCAGTTGTTGGCGCATCCCCGAAGTCGCCGTCGCCACAGCCAATTCGAACGTTGTTGGTCCATCATCAGGCCAATAGGGTGGCCCAATTGCCATACCGATCGAGGCGCCGAAGTCGCTGGCGACACGGCGCGCGGCGCCAACCAGCCAGGGTGATGTGTCGTCTGGCGCCACATCGATCGAGCGCTGCTGCGGCACAAACAACGATCCCACCAAAACCGAACTGTCGCCATCGGCAATGTGAATCGAGGAACCGACATCTCCTCCCAAGAAAAAGTCGGAAATGGCTAACGTCTCGCGGCGTTTTCGAAGAAGGGCGACGACAGTGTCGGCCAGCGTGGTGTCGCCTTCCGAGTAAACGAGATCGCCGAGAGCATGGCGAATGTGTTCAATGGTCGGTTGCATTTGTCTTTGGCAATCCTTCGTATCGAACCCGTGCGCCGCAATGCGCAGGGAGATTGTGGCCATCGATGCGGTAATCCCCACGCGAGGTTGATGATTGCGGTCGATGATACCAGGCAACAATGATTCGACATGGCTTTCGCCGGCGCCAAAACAATTGATGGTATGAAAAGCCCAAACGCTTTGGGTTTCCTCGTCCAAGGCGGGAGCGACAAAGTCGCGCCACATTTCCTGCATTTCGGCGGGGACTCCGGGCAGACAAAATACCCGGCACCGGTTACTCCCCTGAGATACGCAAATATCGATTCCCGGGGCTGTGCCAGAAGCGTTCCAGATCGGTTTGGCGCCGGCCGGCAAATCCGCTTGAACCACATTCGACTCGGGCATAGCGCGACCGGCCCGGGCAAACAGACTCTGAATATGGTCCACAATATGCGGATGGCGGACCAAGGGGACTCCAGCCACTGCTGCCAGGGCGGTAC
>JACTND010000022.1 GCA_014584305.1 Planctomycetota bacterium
GAACCATTTACTCCCATCTCGCATCGCAGGGGAGAAGGGCCGGGGACGAGGGGTTTTGGAAGAGGATCCGAGTCCGAACTCCACCACAAATCCCACAACGTTCAACGTCGCCAACAAGCTCGCCTGGTTGGAGTTCACGATTAAAAGCTATCATGTGATCCCGCGAAGCCCCTTGTCGCGAGCAACCACTCTTCCGGCTTCATTCGGGAGTAACGAAGTCTCGCGGTTTGCGGCTGTTTGCGTACAAACTTTGGCACCCATCAGACGAGCTGATAGAGGTTGGCGGAAGGTAACTGTTCACGGGTAATCGTTGATGGATTCGGCCTTATCGAAGTAAGCGATGGGTTTCTCATGAACGGTTACGGCGGAAATGAGAGATTTGCGTCGCGGGATGCGCGCGCCGTGTGCGCACGTTGTTGCCGGCACAGTCCGGATTGTTCTACCGACCAGACGTCGAAGGCCGGCATGTTTGGCCTGCACCCAAACAGCGTTCCCAGATCCAAGTAGTCGATATGGAGCACGGCTGATCCGGCAGTCACTTTCGGAAAAACTGGCTCAATGTGACCACACAAGGCTGGAATTAACCCGGCCAGCAAATCAGCCGGTGGCAACCGAACGCTTTTTTGAATAGCATAGAACTGTACCCAAAACCACTGCGTCGGATGCCGAATTCCACCTTCGCTGAAACTTCGGCGTTTCGCAACTTTGAGAATGCACCTGGAGAGAATATGACAACCACGGGGGCTTGGTCGTCCCAAGGGAGTAACGCGCAATTCGACGTGGTGGGCTCGCCTGGCGAAGCGCCACCGCGATATACCGCGGGCCCCACGGTCCGCATTGCAATTCCTGCCTATAACGAAGCAGCCGCATTGCCGTTGTTGATTCCGCGCATGGCAGAATGCATGGAGCAGACACCGTGGCGTTATGAGATTCTCGTTATCGATGATGGCAGCAGCGACGAAACGGCCCAAGTTGTCAAAGAGTTGGCGATCGAATTTCCCGTCCGGCTGATCAAGCATGGGGTGAATAAGGGGCTCGGTGCCGCCATCACTACCTGCGTCACCCAGGCTATCGTTGGTCTGCGCAGCGATGATGTCGTGGTCACCATGGATGCCGACAACTCGCATCCGCCGCAGTTGATTGCCCGGATGGTGCCGATGATTGCGGAAGGGCGCGACGTTGTGATTGCTTCGCGCTTTCAGCCGGGGGCACAGGTCATTGGCCTGGCATTGCATCGCGTCCTCATTAGTCAGGTGGCCAGTTGGGTCATGCGGTTCGTGTTCGGTATCCGCGGTTGCCGCGATTTTACTTGCGGCTACCGGGCCTACCGGGCGGAAACATTGCGGGAAACGATCGAGCATTACGGTGACGAGTTGGTAACGGAATCCGGATTTGCTTCGATGGCGGAATTGTTGTTGAACGTCGCCAGCCGCGGCGCTGTTATCGGCGAAGTTCCACTGATTCTACGGTACGACCAGAAAAAGAGTGTCAGCAAAATGAAGCTGTTCGCGACTATCCGCCGCACACTCCGGATGATCGTGCGGCACCGCTTTCGCCGTTCCTCCAAATAGTCCTGCCTCATCCCTTATGGTGCGCTGATGACCGAAGACAAGACACACTGGGCCGTCGTCGGCGGCGGCATGATGGGTTTGGCGGCTGCCTGGCGACTGGCGGGGCTCGGGCAGCGCGTGACATTGCTCGAATCGCAAGCCGAATTGGGCGGGCTTACGAGTGCCTGGCAGTTGGCAGACGTCGAATGGGATAAATTTTATCACGTTACCCTGCTGTCGGACCAAACGTTGCGGCAATTGCTGAGCGAATTAGACTTGGAGCGGGAAATCGATTGGGTTACAACGCGGACTGGGTTCTTTGCCGATGGCCGTCTGCATTCGATGTCCCACGCGCTGGAATTTTTGCTATTTCCCCCGCTCAATTTGTATCAGAAGTTTCGGTTGGGGAGCACGATCTTCTTCGGATCGCGAATGAGGAATTGGCGCCGTTTGGAACAAATCCCGGTTGAGGATTGGTTGATTCGATGGAGCGGACGTTCTACTTTCAACCGATTATGGCAACCATTATTGAAGTCCAAATTGGGGGATGCTTACCGCCGCGTTTCGGCCATGTTCATCTGGGCCTACATCGACCGCATGTATAAAGCCCGTCGGACGGGAATGAAGCGAGAAATGTTCGGTTATGTTCCCGGCGGTTATCGGCGCGTGGTCGGCACACTCCGCGATCGATTGCTAGCCCGCGGGGTGCGCATCGAAACATCGGCTCCCGTGCGGGAAGTGGTTACGGTAGCGGAAGGCAATGGTTTGGCCGTCACGTTTGGCAAACCCCACGCCGTTCGGCGCGAAGTTTTTGATCGCGTCATCATGTCGGCACCCTCACCCGTAATCGAAGAGGCGTGCATCGATTTGACTGGCGACGAACGCCAACGCCTGATGGAGACCGAATACTTAGGCGTAGTCTGCACGTCGTTGCTTCTCGACCGACCGCTGGGAGGTTATTATGTAACCAACATTATCGACGAGGGCTGCCATTACCTGGTTTACCTGCCGCAGTATTTGATGGCTGACGACCCTGGTTTGAACGAATCCGAGGAGACCATCCATGAGTGTTGCTTGACGACGTTGGAACGGATGTATCCCGATTTTCGGCGTCAACAAGTCCGCGCAATCCAGACCGCTCGGGCCCGGTACGTGATGGCCTTACCGACATTGAACTATTCCGAACGGCGCCCGCCGGTCGTTTGCAGTGTACCCGGATTGTATTTGCTGAACAACGCGCGGATTGTCAAAGGCAACCTCAACGTCAACGAAACGCTGGAAGTATTAGAAGAGGATTTTCGGGACGACGTTTGGCCGAACCATCTGACCCTCCAGCGCTCGTCGCGGACGGCAATGACCGTCGGTTAATTGCCCGAATCTCGGCATTGCACAGCGCCGTTTGTGGAGGTCCGCGAGGCCTGCCGGTTGGACGAGACGAGCCTGCCGCGATCGTGTTAGCGCCAGGACCTTTTCCAGCATTTTCCCGTCGGCTATGATTCTGTTTTTCAGATCTGGTCGATCGAACTGACAAAGGAAATCATTGGAAACACGCGGCGCCGCGAACGAGAAGTTCGCTGAAATCGGACCCATAGCGGTCCATTTCCCTGCCCAGGTCGAGACGAACGACGATTTGCAGGCCGAACAACCCGGGTGGGACATGGGCGATATCGGCGCTCGGACCGGTATCTATCGCCGTTATATCGCGGCGCGTGATGAATGCGCTTCTGATTTGGCAGTGGCTGCCGCTGAGCAACTTTTCTCTCAGCACAGCGTGGATCGAGACTCCATTGACTATGTATTGTTCTGTAGCCAGGCCCCCGATTGCCCGTTGCCGACGACTGCCTGTTTGATCCAGAATCGCTTGGGCCTGCGGACGAATATCGGCGCACTGGATTTCAATTTGGGATGTAGCGGCTACGTGTACGGCCTGAACCTGGCCGACGGTCTGATTCGGACGGGAGTCGCGCGGCGTGTTTTGCTCCTGACCGGTGAAACCTATACGAAGTTCATCGACGCCGACGACCGCAGTTTGCGACCGATTTTCAGCGATGCCGCCACGGCCACGTTGGTCGAAGGAAAACCCTATCAATCGCTGGCGGCCTTTCAACTGGGAACCGATGGCTCTGGTGCCGACATGTTGTTCGCCGAAGGTGGTTGCCGGCCTCCTGAGCAAGCCATTCGACCGCGAGGGCGCCGCCGCTGGAAATCGCCGCTGTATATGGATGGTCAAGGTATCATTGAGTTTTCTTTGACACGGATTCCGGCATTAGTCGATGCCGTCTGTCAGGCCGGTGGCATCGATCGACAGGGTTTCGACAAACTGCTGTTTCACCAAGCGACCT
>JACTND010000077.1 GCA_014584305.1 Planctomycetota bacterium
CGTTGTCCGCAACGGCGTTGAAAAACTTCCCGCATCGGTGATGATTAGACCCTCATCTGAAAAACGGATCAGTGAACGGTGACTCAATGGTTGCCTCAATCGAATCCAACAGTTGAAGAAGTTCTCGGTAGTTTATTCAATAGTCGTAATGCAAAACAAAACAGAGTTAGAAAGCACGCATGCGGTGGCGCTCTTCGATGACCACCCCATTGTAGCACAGGCGGTGTCTTCGCTCTTCGAGGCGCACCCCCAATTCTCAGTCATGGCGAGCGACAGCACACTCGACGAGTTCCTAACGAAACTTGCCGATCTGCCCAGCCACCCCACGCACGCGATCGCCAAGCAAACGATGCGGGGCTTCGGCGGTCTGGTCACCTTTCTGATCAAAGACGCGGACTGGCGACAAACGGCCGACGTGGTCGACCGAGTCAAAATACCGCGCATCGGCCCCAGTTTGGGCGGCGTCGAGTCGTTGATCGAGCAGCCGCTGGTGATGAGCTATTTCCAATTGTCGCCGGAAGATCGTAAGCGTTTTGGCATCTCCGACTCGATGATTCGTTTGTCCTGTGGATTGGAAGACGCTCGGGATCTGATCGCCGATTTGTCACAGGCGTTGGCGGCCTCCTAATACGGCGCTAGGGCGCGACTCGCTTGTGGAGCGCCGAACCCTTGTTGCTCGCGGGGGGCATTCATTCCACAATCGAAGGGGCCATCGTCTCATGGGGAGACGAGATGCGGCCAGTATAGTCAACCGTGGCCAGCACCGGCGTCGAGTCGTTTCGAAACCTGGCGATCACGTCTTGCAGCTCTTCCGCGAACTCGTAACTGAACGCCAGGAAACTCTCGAAATCGACGCGCAAGGGTAGTGCGTCCCCGGCCGATGCCAGATTGATTTGGCCGATTGAATTCTGTGCGGACATAGTTGGGACTCCTTAGCATGTTGGCCCGGTCCGAAATCCAAATTGGCCATGGCAAGCCACTGCTTGCCGGCTCGGCGATCCAAGATGAACTCATCAAATAGCCAACTTGGCTCGGCACCGGGTGTTTCTCCTGGGCGTCCCTGCTCGACATTTTCCTTCCGATCCTTCCCGTCAAACGCAAGTCATGGGCAATCGGTTCGATAAAAATGGTAATCGGCGAATATGAACATTCACGCCATGAAACGAGAAGATTAGATAAATTTACATCGCCGACGTAAGATGGGAAGCTCGAGGTACTCACTCACCCATTTTCGGAAAAGGCAAGGCGTACTACCGCATGAAATTCAAGATTTGCAGCGCGGAAATCTGCGCTGTGACAGCAAACGTATATTCCAACAATGTCTGGTCATTCTTCAAGCGCAGGATCGCCTCGGCAGCGTCCGTTCCCTGAACACTTGTCAGCCGATCGCGCATTTCCAGTTGGAAATCCAGAATCCTGGTGTCGAGTTGGGATAGGGAAGAAAGCGAAGCCGATTGCCGACCGACGACGTCCATTATCTGCGCGGCGATGGTATTCAATTCTGTGAGTCGACGGTCCATCGCCTCGGCATATTCGACGTTGCTCAGCGTTCGTACGCCACGCAGGTCTTGCAATAATTCGTCTAATACTTGCAACGCATTGGACGTCCCGCGAAATTCCAAATAGTCATCTCCAGTGACTGAAATCGCAGATGAATCAAGATGGACGAATCGGCCGTTGGTCGAATCGATAATCCGTTGACTGTTGGAAAAATCGATGGCCGCGGTTGTTAGGCCGCCATCGACGCTCATCGTACCTTGCGCACTAATCCCCACGGTCCCATTAAACCCGGGAGTTATGGCGGTGGCGTTAACGAACACCCGTTGTCCATTGGGGCCGTTGACTTGCAAGTTCGTGTCGAGATTGGTGAATGCAACAGGCGGTCCACCGTTCAACGACATTGTGCCGGCGGAGCCATCGCCACTGGTATCCACCACGCGCAAGACATGTGTGCCCATTGGGCCGATAATCGTGTCATTGCCCGCCGATCCGGTGCCAGCCGTCACGCCCGCGCCAGGTTCGTAGGTGGTCGACGTGTGACGTACTTGCAAGGTCGCGCGGCCGATCATATTGTCCGTCCCCGCGCCGACGCGAGCGCCGGTTCGCCCCACAATGATTGTTTCCTGTCGTTGCGGGCCGCCGAAAATCTGACTTCCTGGAAAAAACGTGTCGATGCCCACGGATTGCCCGACGAAAGCCCGGCTTGGTCGATCGCCTCCGACATATTCGACTGACATTACACTACCGGCCACTGCAGCATCCGCAAAAACGAAAGGCGGAGCGTTGGTGCGCGTACCTCCGTATAGGTACGCGCCGCTGTAATTCGTCAAGGCGATGTTCTTCATATGGGCCAGCAGGCTCTCGACTTCCGTAGCCAAGGCGTTGCGCTCCGACTGATCGAGCGCCTGAATCCCTTGTTGGGTTAGAACCTGGGCGCGGCTCAATATTCTGTGGGCTTCCGTCAGTTGCGAAACGCTCATGTTAAGCTTGGCCTGGGCGTCCTGCACGGCATACGAATCCGCGGCGAGCGCATCCAATCGGGCAGTCAACGACGTAACTTGCCGGAAAGCAATCGGATCGTCGGACGGTCGGTGCAACCGAATACCTGACGCGATTTCCTTTTGATATTTCGCGATACTCGATGTGAGCCTGCCCGTGTACTCCAAGGCTTGGGCGTTAAAGAGAGCGGCCGTCGTTCGATAGATCATAAGAGCACCTCGCAGGCCGCTTAACGGACGATAGTCATCAACTCGGACAACATGCTGTCGATAGCGCGCAATACCTGAATCGCCGCCTCGTACTGCTTTTGAAACTGAACCATGTTGATCATCTCTTCGTTGAGATCCACTCCCGAGATGGCCTCTTTGTCGAATTCGTACTGTTTATTAACGGCGGCAACATTTTGCTCTAATCGCTGTTGTGTGCGGACTTGAAATCCGACCTGGGATGTCACGTCTGACAAATAATCCTGGAAGGTGAGTTTATGCTCGCCCACCAGGTGTTGATCACGCAAACGAACGAGGCCCAATAGGTTTGAGGTGTCGGCGACGTCTCCCGTCCGTGATATGGCCAATTCTTTCGGATTCTCCGCAATCCGTGTGGCAACGCGCATGTCCGACGCATCGCGTCCCGAGAAAAAACTATTGAGCCCCAGCGCGGACAGAATCCCGGTCGCATCCGAATCGGCGATGAATGTGGTGGCGAACGAATCGCCATTGGCCACGGTCCCTCCGGAGAAACTCAATTTCACGCCTTCCGCCACCTGCAGTGCCGAACCGGCTTCATAGCCATCACCAATATTCAACTCCGCGATGACCGCGCCGGATTGCGCATCGGTGACGCGCGCCACTAGCCCCGGCGTGCGGCCGACTTGCCCATCGCCTAGGATCTGAACACTGATCGAACGATTGATGTTGCCTTGATATTCGCCGGAAAAACGTGGCACCGCCGACCCCGTAAACGACTCCAGCCCTGGAATCGTCTCTAAGTTTCCTGTGAAGTCAAATCGATAACCTGGCTGTGCAAAAATGGAAAACTGACCGTTCGCCAAATCGATTGAAGCGGTCAGGTTATTCAAGGCGCTGATTTTTTGCGCGACGTCTGCCAGACTGTCCACAGCTGGATCAATGGAAATCGATTGGGTGCGTTTTTCTCCTTGAGGATCGGTAACTGAAAAGTACAGTGAGCCCGCGGTCACGGGAAACGCTAATCCCGCCTGATTCAATGGCACATCGAAGGATTTGATTGAGCGACCGCTTCGCAGCATGGCAAAAGGGCCGCTCAGGCCCACACCTTTGGCGTGTGCTTGATCCATTTCGCGCATGAACCGGCTGGCAAACTCGTTGAGTTTTGTTTGATAATGCCCAATGGTTGTATTGTGCGCTTCCACTAATGCCGACAGAGTGCCTGCCTGAAATCCAATCGCCCGATCACTTCCCGCCAAGGTAACTGAAATCGTTCCATCGTCGTGGACCGTCGATTGAAATTCAATCCGCGCCACACCCAGTGAGACTTCACTCCCCGCCAAGGACAAACCAAAGCCGCCTTGCACCAACTCAAAGCGCTGAATGTCGATCTTTTCGGCAATGCGGTTGATCAACACGTCGCGCTGATCGTAAAGATCGTTGGGGGGCGTGCCACTGACGCTGGCCTCGCGAATGCGTTGCTGCAGGTCAATCAAATCGCTGACCTGTTGATTCAGCAGGCGCACTTCGGCTTGAATCTGCGTTTGCACGTTCGCTTTTAGCTCATTCAACCGAGAGTTTATTTTCTGTGTTTGTTGAGCGAGTTGCGTTGCCTGTTGCACTACGGAGTGACGACTCACCAATTCGTTTGGGTTCGTCGAAAGTCGATTCAACTCACCAAATACGTTGCTCAACGATTGGTGGATAGAACCATCCCCCGGCAGAAACTCGACCTCAATTTGACGCAGCACCTCCAGACCTTGTCGGACGCCGCTGAGGTCGGACACCGAATTGGTGAACAAGCCTTCGAGCACTTGACTGCGCAACCGATCGATGCGGTGAGTATCGACGCCACTACCCAAGTACTGTCCGGAGATCCACTGGGGCGTTCGCGCAGCCAGGTGAACCCGTTGGCGATGATAGCCGGGCGTATTGGCGTTCGCGATATTATGCGCGACTGTGTCCAATGCGAATTGTGTTGCGCGCAACGCGGATAGCCCGATAGCGATATTCATGGCGAGACTCTCAACATTGCTGCTCGACGATCGATATCGCGGCCGGCGATGCCAATTCGCCGCGGGCATTATATGCCGGACTTGGAACGACGCCGCCCGTCAGTCCGGTGATCAATTGTCCGTAGAATTCCAACGTGTAGTTCAAAACAACCTGGTTTCCCACAATCACGGACTGAATCTCAAGGATCTTCGACTTGACGGCGGCGCGTAATCGCAAGAGCTCGTCGCGCAGGTGAACCGCACATTGCGCGAGGCATGTCTCCCAATTCGAGCGTGGCAATCCGTCCTGCGGTTGCGCATTGAGCATCGACTGCAGCCTGCGACGGCCATCAGCAATACGCGCAAATCGTTCGGTCAAAGCCAAATAGGCCTCTCGCACGATCTCCGAGCGTTTGCTCGACTGGCGCTGGAATTCGACCTCTCCAGAGGAATCCCCACGCCCGCCAGGTTTCTGTAACAGATCATTTAGTTGCAGGCTAAATGCCAGGACCTCGTCAAGGTGAGTCGATTCGCGCTCCAACTGCTGTAGAAGGGCAGTTCCGAAAGCGTCCGGGCAGTCAACTGTTGCCTCAATCGACGAAGATGAACTTTGGGATGTAAGTGTCATCAAGGCCTCCTTGCCCGCGTGAACTGGAAATGGGAGCATTCCAGACTCTCTGGAAATATCGATCCCCGCAATGTCAATCTGTGACTCCCCACCCGTTTATTCCAATTTTTCTACCCCACCAAATAGCTAAAAAGGACAGGCCAAAAAGGACAGGCATAATTGTTTTGACGAGGAAAACTTGGAAAAACACGCTCAAACTCGACGTTTACGTCGTCGGCTGGACGGTTTGACCGACGACTTCTCGGCGAGCTCCGTCCGGTGAATGCCGGGGGGGCAGCGACCGTCGGAATACCATTCCCCAAGCTACGATTGCCGTCTCCCCAGATCCTCGTTAGTCGAAAAAGGAAAATGGAAAAAAGAATAAAGGACAGGCATCTTTGATGGAATAAAGGACAGGCATCTTTGATGAGCGGCGACTGCCAAATTGGCAGCAAACCATTTCTATAGCCGTTTGGCGCGAAGCCCCAATAGTCTGTCCATTCAACCAGTTGACGTCTAAGTTCCATGGCCTTAACCGCAGACCCTGGAAAGCTCATGCGGTTCTTGGATCTGGCCCCCCCGGGCTGTGCAACGTGGTTCGATGGAGACCTTGCTAGTTGGGTTCCACGATCAAAATTCGCAAAAAACCGGGCATTTTCCTTCGACCTAATAATGCCTGTCCTTTAATTCTTTAATTTGGTTCTTTAATTTAGGGGGTGATTGGGGGGCGGTTGGAAAGGTAGGCGGCCAGCATGCGGGCAATACCGAGCTGACCGGACGAGGCTAAATGCTGTCCCAAGAACATGTCGAACATGCCTCCCAGCGAATCCGTGTTATCCCCGCTGAACAACCCCGTCCCGTCCTCTGTTCCGACCGAATTGCGCATTTCTTTTAAGAGCAGCGAATAGAACAGCCCTTCAAAATCCACGCCAATTTGGTCCAGGTCTGTGGATGATGAACCCGCCATCAGCGATTGCCCCGCAAGCGTCTCGGTAGGCAACGGAGTCAAGAATGCCAATGATGACAGATTGGTCAATGATGTATCCATGGACCCGATCCTTCCTTGGTCTAATCAGGAGTACTCGCAGTTATTCAATTACCAATGTCGCTTGTAAAGACCCCTCGGATTGAATGGCCAAAAATACACTGATCATGTCTTGCGGCGTGACGCCCAGCAAGTTCAGCGCATTGGCTAGGTCGCCGACAGTAGCATTCGCGGGCAGCATGTGATAAACGCCACCTTGTTCTACCGCTTGAATCTGTGTCCGAGGGACGACCGCCGTCTCGCCAAACGAGAAAGGACCAGGTTGCGAAACTACAGGAGATTCGGTCGTCGTGATGACGAGGTTGTCTTTAGCAAAGACCAAACCAGATATCTTGACGTTTTTGCCCATAACTATCGTTCCCGTTTTCTCGTTGATCACTACGCGGGCGGTCGTATCGGGCTCTACGCGAAGATTGTTAACGAGTACCACAAAATCCAACGGAACATGGGAAAAGGAACGGGGAATCAGCACATCGACGGCGCCTCCATCATGGGCGCGAGCCGTTTGCGGAAAGTATTTATTAATTTCCGTGGCGATTCGATAGGCGGTGGTATAGTCCTTGTTTCGCAGCAGCAATCGAAAGCTATTCCCATCGAAGGCCGGTCCATTGCAGATTTCGACTTCCATTTGGGCTTGAACTTTGCCAACCGTATCATGGTTCTTGCGAATCGACCCGGCATCGCCACTTATGGAGAACCCGCCGATTTCCAACGGTCCGCCAGCCAACGCATACACTTGTCCGTCAATTGCCGTCAACGGCGTGCGCAAGAGTTGCCCACCATACAAGCTTGTCGCATCATCAAACACCGAAACTGTAGCGATCAAAGTTTCCCCCGGTTTGTAAAATGGGGGAACCTCGGCCGATACCATGACGACCGAAATGCTTTTGGTTGGCAACTGGTCGATCAATATTCCGTAATTTTGCAACATGGTCCGCGCGATCTGCTGCGTGAATGCGCCTCGACCGCCGGTCCCTTTGAGCCCAGTGACCAAGCCGAACCCCTCGATCCGGTTCGTGCGGTGCCCGTCGATCGTCGTAATATCCTTGATCCTGACGGAGAGACCGCTCGCTGGCACCATCGGTGGAGGTCCCGGGATTTGCTCTGGCACCGAGGGTGAACGGTCATTTACCGGAGGCGGTAAGGTTTCGAATCCCAACTGATCGCGTGGGTCTTGTTCCATGTGCCCGCCCATGGCATTTTGGAACGCATGCTGCACCTGTTCGTCAAATAGGTTAGCGCGGATCGGCTGGCCCCAACACCATTCCGTTCCAGCGATGCACAGACCGTAGCAAACAGTCATGGCAAGCACGAAAACGTTCGGTTTCGGCAACGCGTTCACAAGCTCGAATCTCGTGGCATTCATCTCACCGATCACCTCGTGAACCCAATTGCTCTGACCAACATTCCATGGCACAAACACTAGAGAGCGGCTAGTGCGGCCAAATTCGATTGAAGGCCTTCCCCAGCCATCCCTGATTGATAAACCTCTGTTCGGCCCCTTTCGTCCCGCTCGATTCGTAGCGGATGTCCAAATCGGCAACACGTGACGATGGAACGGTATTGTCGGCCAGGATGTCCGACGCCCGCACAATGCCGGTCAACACCAGTGTCCTTTCATCGCCTTCCAGGGCAACGAGCCGTGTCCCGCTGACCAACAAGTTACCGTTGGGCGTAATATCAATAACGGTCACGGTAAATCGATCGATGAACTCTCGTTCCGATCGAAACTGAGAGTTGCCATTGAAATTGCGCGCCGCGCCGGTCTCTTGATCAAAGTTCATCGCCCCGTTGCTGTTCCCCAAGAACCCGGTAAAGCCGGCCCCCACTTTGGCATCCGAGCTGGAGCTGTTTTGTTTTTGCATCAGGCGTTGATCGCGGTTTTCCACATCGGAGCGTTCATTGATTCGGATCACGAGCAAATCGCCAGGCCGGCGTGCTTTGGCATCGGCGTACGGATTGACCAGAACAGGGTCTCGCCGTTGCCACAACGACGATGGCTGGGCCCACAATTGGGCCGACGCGGAGCAACTCGCAATGAGGAATCCAATCACAAATCGAATGACAGAGAGCTTCATAAGTTACATTTCGATGAGGGCGGTCATAGAATCGATGATCTTCGCGCGAATAATCCGTTGCGTGGTGGGATTGATGAATTCGATCGTGTCTCCGACGCGGCCGTTTTGGCGAGCCCGCGCATTCTTGAGGGTTACTGAAAGGCCCCCTTGGCGAACGATGATATTCATAAGCATGTTGCGTCGGATTTCGACTTGCTCCACTGCCGTGTCCGCTGATTTGATCGCGTGTGATTTGACCAAAGAAAACTGTTGCAGATCGCTTTGTGCCACGCTCCCGACAACTTGGTCATAGGACGCAAACCGGACCTGGGGATTGTCGATCGGTCGTCGCACGCGTTCGATTTTGGATTCATCCAACAATTCACCGCGCGATACGTTTCCCTTGACCATCACCAAGTCGCGGTACACGGCAAATCGGACTGCGGCGTTCAAAGTGTGTGTGTGTCCAGACGCGTCGGACAGGGTCAATTCGATGTTTCGCTGTCCAATGGGCAATTCCGCTGGCAATTGCGCAGCAACCCGCAAGGTCGCCACATCCAGACCGCAGCCTTGAACTGCGGCGTCCAGCGGTACCAGCAGTTGCACGTCTATGGAATCTTCGCTAATGGCAAACACTTCCGATAGTTGCCGGCAAATCCCCAACTCCACCGCACGACTGGCGTTTAGAGGCGCGACATGCCGAGCGACCAATCGATCGCCGGGCCTGACCGAAAACTGGCGGTCGTCAATGCCCGCCAGCAAAATCCGATAGCGGACGCGCTCACTGGTTATGTCGATGGCAAACTCCGTAGCCGTGAACTCGTCCAAGTCCAAATCCGCGATCGCGCGGCGCACCGTTGCACTACCGCCGCGCAAGTCGGCGATGTCGGCGATTCGAATCGTCGTACCGGCGATCGTTACATGCGGCGACCGCAACTGGATGTCCACCGGTTGAGCCCAGCTCCGGGAGGGAAGCCACGCCGAAACAACGCTGGCCAGCAGAACTGGCACGATCCAAGTTGTCGTCCATCGTTTCACAGCGCGGCTCCTGTTGGTTGGCTGATCGCTAGAGTATGATCTGCGTCAGAGAATGTCCCCTTTGGCCTTAGCGGAGTAGTTGACTCGTGTTGGCCAACATTTCATCGCCAGCGCGGATGGCGCGCGAATTGATCTCGTAAGCGCGTTGGGCCGTAATCAAATTAACCATTTCGGCGACCACTTCGACGTTGGAGCCTTCAAGGAATCCTTGGCGAATCATGCCAAACCCCTCCTGCCCACCAAGGCCGATGATTTCCTGACCCGACGCCAATGTTTCGCGGTAGAGGTTGCCGCCAATCTGCTCCAATCCAGCCGGATTGAAAAACCTCACCAATTGCACCGTACCGACGATGGACGGAACTCCGTTTTGCATTACCTCCACTTCGCCGGTTTGCGAAATGGAGATGCGTTGGGCATCTTGGGGGATGGTGATTGCCGGCTCTAGGGGCCGCCCATCGCTGTTGACTAACAGGCCATTGGCGTCTTTGTGAAAGGAACCGTCCCTTGTATAAGCAAAGGTCGAATCCGGCATAATGACTTTGAAGAAGCCATCGCCTTCGATAGCCATGTGCGTTTGTTCGTTCGTTTGCGTCAACGTGCCTTGTGTCCACAACGTGCTGGTCCCGGCCGCGCGGACACCGTTGCCGACTTGCAAACCAATCGGGGACGTCTGCCCTTCGGACGTCGGGGCACCGGGCCGTTTGGATACGTCGTACAATAGATCGGCAAACTCGACGTTGCTCCGTTTAAAGCCCGTCGTGTTGACGTTGGCCAAGTTATTGGCGGTGTTATCGATTAGCAATTCCTGGGCGCGCATGCCCGTGGCACTAGTAAAGAAAGCTTTCAACATGGGTCAACCTTTTTGCCTGCTTCTGGGTTACGAACACATCGTTTGGAAATCAACTTCTAGTCTGCTCTTGTAACGAATCCGATATCATACGAATCGCGCGTTGCGAGGCCTCAAAACTCCGCGACCCAGTGATCAACGCGATCAGCTCGGTTACCGGGCTGGCATTAGACAGTTCGCGATAACCTTGGGCCACAGAGTACTCGGTGGCTGGCGTCGCCACAGCGCGACCAGCGCGAAAATACGTTTGATTCTCCGACTCCAACAATCGATTGTCATCAAAGGTGACTACGCCGATCTTCCCGATTGACTTGCCTTCGCTGGAAATGAGGCCGTCCGATGCAACCTCCAGTCGTGAAACGGAACCGTTATAAACGACCGGTTCGTTCGCATCATTCAAAATTGGGAAGCCGTCACTGTTGACGAGTTCGTTGGTTACGGGGTCCAACGTCAAGACACCGTTCCGCGAATACATCGGACCAGAAGCTCCTTGATAAACAAAGAACGCGTCGCCATGCAGTGCGAGATCCAGCTCACGACCGGTTTGTTGTATCCGGCCAGGAGAAAAATCCGCCGTTTTTAGATCCACGCGCGTTCCTGGTTGCTGGCCTGGAGCGCTCATTTTGTCAGCACCTTGAATAAATGCAAACAACATGCGGCGGTGGCCAGGCGTGTTCAAGTGCGCCAAATTGGAAGCAATCGCTTCCTGTTGTTGGCTGAGCACATCCAAAGCGGTGGCAGCGCTATAAAGTCCATTAATCACAGATTCCACCTAAGCTGAGTCAACGATAGGCGCCGGCACTGCGGGATAGGCCGACATGGTGAAGATCGTCAAACGGCGCCTGTGGGGTAAGGAATTTCGGTTGTTTTGATTATGCGGATCCCAACTGCTATCGGCCTTCATCGGCCGAATTGGCAAAGTTTGCGGGCTGGGCTAAATGTTCTGGCAAACGACTACCGATATGTATCGATGAGGAGCGGCAGTAACTGCGCGCAGGATTTGCTAGCAATTTCTAGGGCGATGGGATGGCTACCGAAGAAAAACCAGAATCGGCAAATGAGAAGAAGGGCGGCTTGTTGTCCAAACTCGTTTTGTGGCTAGTCGTCGTCGTCGTGTCGATCGGTGGTGGTTTTGCGACACCGATTGTCGTGGCCAAGTTGACTGGTCCCGCGGCGCCGGGGACGGCACCGCCGGCTGCCGTCAAGCCCAATACCGTCGAAGACGTTGAATTTATTGATTTCGACGAAATAGTAGCCGTTCTCGGCAAGTCCAAATTCAGCCGTTACCTCAAGCTGAATTTGACCGTTCAAGTCGCCAAATCCCAGCGCTCAGTTGTCGAAAAGAAGATCGCACAGCGCACTGCTGTTCTGCGGAATCGCATTATTTCTCATATTGCGGAGATTACAGAAGAGGACTTGGCTGGTCAGCATGGCCATAACCAGTTGCGGCGGCACATTCACACCATTTTCAATGAGGCGCTTTTCGACGACGGGATTGAGCGCATACAGGACGTACTGTTTCGGGAGTTTCAGGTTCAATGACGAACAGCGGCTTTCCCCGATACGACTTTTTGGCGGCCAGCCGCGTCGCGCGGCCACTGGCCCAAGCATTGAAGGCCTGGATGACCAAGTTTGCTCCCATTTTCGCCGAGCGTTGGATCGAGTTTGCACCCACTGAGATTAGCGTAAAGCCGATGTTGGTGAACGCTATGTCCTATGAGGCTGCTCAGGCGCGGTGGAGACAACCGACGGTGGGGGCCACGATGGGAATACTCGGCGACCAAGTGCCCGGCCTGATTGTGATGCGCCGCACGGATGTCATCATTCTGGAAATGGACATCCTGCAAGAGTCTTTGCACCAGCGCCCTACCGATCGCGAATTGACGTCGATCGAAGTGTCACTCTGTCAGTTATTGTTTCAACAGTTTGCGACGACTTTAGGGGAAGCCTGGCCGGACAAAGAAAGATTAGCCGTCTCACTAGGCGCTCTGGATGGACAACCCCAACACTTGCGTTTGTTTCAACCTCAGAAGGAGGTCATAGTCACTGGCTTCGAGATTCGTACGTCGTCGGCATCCCAGGTCGGGCCGGTCCTCATCGAATGGGTACTCGCCAAAGACGAAACCAAACGGCTTTTTGGCATTAAAGAGCCAGCTGCAGCGGTCGACGATGGAAAGCGTATCGAGGTCGAGAGCATTCATAGCATGGTCGTGGAAGTGAAAACCGAGTTGGGATCGGCGGAAGTCACGATGCAGGACCTGCTGAGTCTCAACGTCGGCGATATCATTCGCTTGGACCAGCGAATTGATGCACCCTTGGTCTTGTCGGTAAATCGTCGCCCTGCCATGCGGGTTTGGCCCGGTCGCAATGGAACCACACAATGTGTTCGCATAGAGTCCACGTTTTAGCAATCGCAAAACAACTGCCAAGAATAACCTGAACAGGCAAGCCGCATGACAAGTCCAACAACGCCAACAGCACCAACTACTTCAACGACGTCGACGACTGTGGGAATCGATACACCAACCGAGTCTACGTCAACAACGACATCGGGACCGCTGGCTGTACAGGCCGCGGAGTTCCAATCGTTCCAAGAAAGCGGCGATGATCAAGCGCCGCAAGAGATCAATCGTTTCGCCGATATTAAGGTGACGGTGAGTGGTGAACTGGGAAAAGCGCAAATCTCCCTGGAGCGCCTGCTGTCGTTGCGAAAGGGCTCCATCCTGGAACTCGATCGAACTATCGACAGCCCTATTGAACTGGTCGCCCAAGGAATCCCATTGGCACGAGGAGAAGTGGTCGTCGTCGATGGTCATTTTGCCGTGCAAATTCTGGAGATTTTCCCGCGCAATCGCCGCGGCGAATCGTTAGTGGGCGAACAGTGATACGGAGAGGCACAGCGTTTGCCAACGATCGGTACGTGCTAGGATGAGTATGAACCATGCAACAATCATCATGGCGCTGTTTGTATGGACCATGATCTGGGCACCGTCCACTTGCTTCGGGCAATCGACGAGCGATAGGAACCCACTGCGATCAGGCAATTCTGAGCTGGATCGCCAGCGCGACCAATCTGTTAATAACAATGGACAGGACGGCCGTCGGCATCAACCGCTTGATTACGGGCAGATTCCACCAGAAGTCTGGGGCGCTATTTACCCCGATCGGCAGTCTCCGTTTTTCGCCGAGAATCACGACGAACTTTCTCCGGTTTACGCGCCACAGGACGCGTCATACACCAACGTGCAACCAGCCAACTACGTGATACCATCTGACGCTCGCTCGTCCGTCACGTCCGTGCATCGCGATGTCGGTCAGCCCGCGGGTCCAACATTGGCGGATTTGCTCGCGGAATCTAACCGAGAGCTGCACAATCATCGGCAGGGAGGATCACCAGGAAGTTCACCGAATGACACCCAGTCGTTTAAGAATCGAGTTGGACCACATGACCTTGATTGGTCGGCAACATTCAAACACATCATGACTAACACGTCTGGTGTTTTGGTCCTTGCGGTTGGTTTTCTCTTGATCGCCAGGTTTTGGATGCGACGCTCTGCAAAGCTGGGAGCAAGT
>JACTND010000308.1 GCA_014584305.1 Planctomycetota bacterium
AGCAGCTCGAGGAGTACGTGGACGCCCTGTATCATGCGGAACCAGGCGATCCGCATTTCCGTTCGCCGCGGCCGCCGCAGTTCCCCATTTTGGGACAAATATCGGACAACGGGCGGGCGGGCAGTGAGCCGCGCCGATGAGTGACACGACTCCTTTGATCGAGCCCCGAGTTTTAAAGGGGTTCCGCGATTACCCGCCTGAGAAGATGATGCCGCGCGAAGCGTTGATCGAAACGGCCCGGCGGGTTTATCGTTCCTATGGTTTTGCGCCGATCGATACCCCGGCCTTGGAGTATTATGACGTCCTTGCCGGCAAGGGGAGCGAGGAAACCGACCGCCAGATGTACCAATTCCGCGATCACGGCGACCGCCATGTCGGCTTGCGTTTTGACTTGACCGTGCCGCTGGCACGGTTTGTGGCGCAATATGCCCACGAGTTGGGGATGCCCTTTAAGCGATATCACATCGCTACTGTCTGGCGCGGCGAAAAGAACCAGGCGGGTCGGTACCGGGAGTTCATGCAATGCGATTTTGATACTGTCGGCGTTCGCTCTTTGGCCAGCGATGCCGAAATGGTATTAGTCGTATCGGATTTGATGCGCGCGATTGGGTTTGAACGATTCCAAATTCGCTTGAACAATCGCAAAGTGTTGAACGGTTTGTTGGAGAAATTCGGCTTGCGGGACCGCGCGGCCCATGTGCTGCGAGCCGTCGACAAACTGCCCAAGATCGGTGCTGCTGGAGTGCGCGACGAATTATTGAACGTAACCGGTATCTCGCCGACTGCCGCCGACAACGTGTTGCAGTTGGCTCAGTTGCACGGGTCCAACGAGCAAATGCTGACTCAGTTGGCCGCCACCTGCCGGGGCAATGAATTGGCAGAGACCGGCGTGTCGGAATTGCAGCAGGTTATCGCTTGGTCAGCGGCGGTTGGCGTCCAAGAACCGATACTGCAGCTTGACGTCGCGATCGCGCGCGGATTGGATTACTATACAGGGACAATCATCGAGACCTTTCTGGACGATTTGCCGTCGATCGGCAGCGTTTGTTCCGGAGGCCGATACGATCAACTGGCCGAGTTGTTTACGCGCGAGCAATTGCCAGGAGTTGGAGCGTCCTTGGGCTTGGACCGTCTATTGGCGGCCATGGAGGAACTGGGTTTGGCACCGGCGACCCACACTCCGGCAGACGTGTTAATTGCTCAGTTCGACAGCGGTTTGATCCCCCAGTATTTCCAGATCGCCAGGGACTTGCGACGGCTAGGTTTCGGGGCCGAGGTCTTTACCGATGCCAGGAAAATTGGGCAACAGTTCAAGTATGCCGATCGCCGCGGATACCGAGCGGTCATCGTTGTTGGGGCGGACGAGGTCGCCTCGCGGAAAATTCAAGTCAAATGGATGGCCGATGGCAAACAATTGGAATTCCCTTGGGATGAGAACCTGAGCGAAATGGCCTCCTGGCTGCGAAAACAATTGAACCGCGAGTAGGCCGCCTTCGTTGACGTGCCAACGACCAATCGGCTTGCGAACGCAGAGCCCTTGGACTTGGAATTGGCAACGTGCTCGAAATCGCAAGCACGCGCATTTCATTGGGAAAAGTATTTGTTTTACCGATTGGATGAGGCTTCGACGTGAAAGCGCTTCGTTTTAGTATGGCGTGGTTCGCGCTGGTTCTGACGGTGCTGCCGTGCGTTTGCTCCCAGGAAATGCGATTTGAACTCGGCTTGCGTTTACGTCAATTCGAGCGTGCCTTTGACGTGCACGACTCGCCCGAGTTCCGCCGCGCGACAGTACCCCATTTGGAACGGGCCGTACAGTCGTTTTTTCAGTTTCGTTTGAGCGAGGCGGCCCGGGCATTAGACCAAGCGCGGGCGGAATCACTCGCTCCCGAACTGCGCCCGTTATTCCACCGCGCCAGCAACCTCACGTTGACACCCACACGTTGCCTGTTCGCGACAGGTACACCGCAACTGACTTGGGAAATCGCTGGCATGTACGGTCAATCGGATTGGAACGATCTGAATTTGAATGTTACTTGGCACCGGATTTCCGACGACCGTCCTGCGGAAGCGATGCCAGGCACTCAATTCGTTCGATTGTCAGAAGTAGTCGATCGAAAGGTCCATCTGAAGGTCGGCGACTGGGTGGAAGGAGACTATTGGGTTCATTTTGATGTATCGGATGGAGAGCATTCGATTCGCATAGGAGAACGGATCATCTCCTGTGTCGATCAAGCTCCCGATCGTGTGCTTCGATTGACTCAGCGAAATCAAGACCTTGAGGCAAACGCACGCGGAACGCAAGCCGCCAGTCTGAACGCGAATGTGCGCACCGTGGAGGAGTTGGCGAAGGGCCCCAGTTCCGAGACCGATTTTCCCGCCGCGCGCTTGTTGCGGCAATGTGAGGAGGCCGCTGCTTGTTTGGACGCCGGGCAGACCTATTTCGGGTTCCCTCGCGGGGGAGAATACTGGTTGCGTTTAGTTGGTGACCAGTGGCGAATTCCGGTTCGCGTCCGCGTTCCGGAGAACGTGACACAGGATCAACCGGTACCGTTGGTGTTGGCGTTTCATGGCGCCGGCGGGAGTGAAAACATGTTCTTCGACGGATACGGCGATGGGAAAGTGGTCCGTTTGTGCCAAGCGAGAAATTGGATCGTTGCTGCTCCCCGCGTCGGCTTTGGCAGTGTTCCGCTGTCGGAACTCGTCGAAGAGCTGGCGCACCTGTATCCCATCGATCGGAGCCGTGTATTACTCATCGGGCACTCAATGGGGGCAGGCGCGGTGCTGCGCAGCCTAACCAATTCGTCGTTGCGACCGAAAGCAGTCGCACTATTGGGGGGTGGGGGAAGCGTTCCCCGGGCCGTCGATCTCAGCGGCGTGCGGTTTTTCGTCGGTGCCGGCGAGCGAGATTTTGGAAAAGCTGGTAGTCAACGGACGACAACCCATTTGCGCGCGGCGAATTGTGACGTCAAATATAGCGAGTATCGGGATGTCGAACACCTGGTTGTCGTCCAAGCGGCACTGGCCGATGTGTTTGAGTTTTTCGATGCAGCGGTGGACTAATGGAGGCGGTAAGAATCGGCTCTCCACTCAGGAACACGTTTTATTAAATAGAACAGGCCGCGGTACAACCGCGACCTGTGCTGACTTTCTCTACAACGGAACTACGACGAGATTAACGGCCACCGCCTTCGATTTCCAACAATCGGCGGTTGGTATCGACAGTATCCGATCGACGGGCGGCTGTTTCCAGTTCCGCTTGCCGTTTTACTAATGCCGCCACCTGATTGGCCGCATACACTTGCTGCGGTGTGAAATACCGTTCGAACGAACCGTCCATGCGCTCGACGCGATTCTTGGTCAACAAGAATTCAAAGCTCAATCCGTTGGCAATATTCCAAGCAGCCGCTTGTGCCACGCGCTGTCCTAGTTGGTCATTCGCAACCAGATGACAAAGTTGCTCAATCGCTGGGTCAGTCGTCAAAACGGACAGGGGACGAATGGTATAATCCTTCGAAAGATCCGGGTCCGGAGCGCCATGTTCCAAGCAAAACGTCGTCACGGTAACACGGCCCGTTGCGCCCGCGGGAATGTTAAACATTCCGCCGCCCAAACCGCCGCCCCCCATGCCACCCATACCACCCATGCCGCCGCCAAAGCCGCCGCCAAAACCGCCACCACCCATGCCGCCGCCCATGCCGCCGCCAAAGCCCTGACCACCTTGTCCAAATCCGCCCATGCCACCGCCAAGACCGCCGCCGCCCATACCGCCGCCCAAGCCACCGCCGCCCAAGCCGCCGGCGCCACCACCACCCAAGCCAGCTTGCCGCATTACCGGCACGCCAGCAAACGCCGCCGGCATTTCAATCGCCAAGGGGCGATCCGTTTTGTTCGTGACAATAATGTTTGCCGCCGTCGAGTCTTTCGCGCGAACGACGACTTCGACTTCACCCTTTTCCATGGCTGAGAACAATTCAACAGTCTCAAATCCTTCGACAGGACTCATCGTCTTGTGAACCGACCGCAGCCGGCGTTCATCAGCACGTTGCTGACGATGCTCGGCTGCCGTCTTTGATTTTTGATCCAATCCAGCACTTGCCGATTCGCTGTCGGCATCTTGCGCCCACGTTCCGGCCCCTGACATCATTACGGCAGCGCAGGACGCCAGCAGAATCCGACCCAAATGATTCAGTCTGAATTTGTTCATACCTAAAAAGCTCCTCACTCTATAGCTAACCGATTCCTTGCCTGAACCGATTCAATGCGCAAATACAAGAATGCCCACAATCTAAGAATACTCAACGGAGATCGACTATCCAAGCTTGTTTTCCACAGATTTCCGCAGATTAGACGGAACAAAGGGGTCGAAATGAATGGGATTAGCCGTCCTTGGCGGGATTTGAACGCCCGTCGTCACCGGCCAACGCTCGGAAAATACGGCGGATGGGGCGACCATTCGCGGATCAAATAACCAGTGATTTCACGCAAAATTGTCATCCACACGGGTTTCCGGTACAATCCGGACAACGCCCGTTTCATTGGGCGTCGAGAGTCTAATTTGCCTAATTTTGGAAGGATTACGGAGTATGCGGTTTATTTGGGCCACAGCTTTTTTGGCTTGTCTTTTGGAGGCTGCCATTGCCACTCCTATCGGCGCTCGACAAGAGACCGTTGCCGAAAGCAATTCGAGTCAAGACCAAGGCTCACAGATTTTGGAAAAAGCCTTTGAACTGTCGGCGGCTGCTGCCGGTCCAAGAGAATTTGACGAAGTGGTCAATCTCTGTGAACAGGCGATCAAGGCCGGGTTGAATGAAAAGGAAACACAGCAGGCACACGAATTGATGCTGTCCACCCTGATGTCCGCTGCCGAGGATTACCAGCAGCGCATATTCACCGCTGAGCGGGATCGGCGTTGGCGAATTTTTCGACGCGAGGCGTTGAGCCGATTAGAAAAAGCGCTAACGCTGAAACCCGACCTGGCCGCTGCGCATTTGCAAACGGCCCGGCTCAACATGCTCGAGGGCGGTGACAGCCAACAAGCGGCCCAGGCCGTCGAAAAAGCGATCGAATTCGCAGGCGCCGATACGCGCCTTTTGTCGCAAGCGTTGATTGCGCGCAGTCAACTGGCGCAAACCGACGAAGATCGTTTGGCCAATTTGAGCCAAGCCGTCAAAATCGATCCCGAAAGTTTTGACGCGGTTCTCCTGCGCGGAATGTTGCACCTGAAAATGGAGAACTATTCCGATGCATTGGCTGACGCCAAACGTCTCATTGAATTACAACCGGATAATCTCGGCGCTGTCGTCATGACGGCTGACATCCTGATCGAAATGGAGGATAATGAACAGGCCATCGAAGTCCTCTCCTCCGCCATCGATCGACATCCCAGCGAATCCGCGCTGTATTCGAAACGAGCGAAATTGCGCTTGGGGCTGGACCAACGCGATGAAGCGATGGACGACGCGGAAGAAGCTCTAAAACTGAACAAAGACGATATCGAGGCACTGTACGTGCGCGTCACGGTGTATGCTGAACGAAAACAGTACGAGGATGCACTGCGCGATCTGGAGCAAATCCTTAAACTGGATCGCAATTCCGTGCGCGGAATTTGGGTTCGAAGTATCGTCTATGCCCAAGCCAAAAAATACGACGATTCGCTCCGCGACCTACGGCTACTGGTCCAAAACGCGCCTGACGTCGAGATGTTTCAGCTCCAATTGGCCGCCGTCTTGAACGCCGACGAACAAGCGGAAGAGGCGATTGCCATCTACGACCGTATCCTGGCAGTAGATCCAGATAACGAGCAGGCCCTGCGCGGCAAGGGAGACGCCTGCTTGACCACCGGCGAGCACGCGGAGGCCGTGCGCGTGTACGAACGGGCTCTGGAGATTGAGCCGGAAGACGATGGAGTTTTGAACAATTTGGCTTGGGTTTTGGCAACGTCCCCTTTCGACGATGTTCGCAACGGCGCGCGGGCCATTGAATTAGCCACCAAAGCATGTGAATTGCGCGAATACAAGGCCGCACATATTCTCAGCACACTGGCATCGGGGTATGCCGAGATCGGCGATTTCGAAAACGCCCTCAAGTGGTCCGAAAAGGCTGTCGAATTGGCGGAAGACGGCGAACAACGCGAGAACTTGAGCAAAGAACTCGAGAGTTACAAGGCCGGTAAACCCTGGCGCGAGTTTCAGCCCGATACACGAAAGAAAAAAGAGGACGATTCGGGAGATGGTGACGGCTAGATTTTCGCCCCCCGATTCCTTGTCCTTTCGCACCTTCTGTTAACTAAAAACCAGCAAAAGGCGGGCCTCCCGGCCCGCCTTCCCATTTCCTCCCAAAAGCAAAAAGGCAAAAAGGACAGGCATTATTATAACTTTCGCCAAACCACCCATTCTTCCCGGTCTTCGCTAACTGCCCAGATTTACCGAGCATCCAAGGCCAGCTATCGCCGCGCGTCCTCATGATTATGCCTGTCCTTTAAGTGCTTAACGTGCCGGTTGGCGGTGGGATGGGCAGTTGGAACCCTTGATTTGTCGCGATTATGTAAAGATTCGGGTTCCATTCAAAACCACAAAAGTTTCCCTTTCGGTTCAGGCGATGTCCTGAATACGTATTAATAGCGTGATCGGCCGCAGGGAGCGCCATGTCGGAAACCAACTATTCTCAATTGCGGGTCTGGCGCGATGAACTCGACACGGTTGCTGTGCCGTTGGCTAATGCGCCGCTGGTGGAACAGCTTCGAATGGCCTTTGAAGCAGCCACTGGGTGGGTGTTGGACCGCGCCGAAACGGTAGCCCAGATTCGGCAACGTCGGGAATTGGGGCTCAGCGACCTCGACTCGACTGCTCCCTTGGAGATCGTCGATATGTCGGCGGGGCTTGAACCCCGACAACATGCGCAAAATCGTCAACGATGCGACCGACTGGCAGCCGTTCTCTCGGAGCTGTTGCGAGAGCTCGCGGAGGTCCGCGCCGAAGTGCGAAAAACGCACATGCAGATGGCTGCCGCCGGTAATCTCTCACTGCGCCGCGAACAACTGATCCGCTGGGGAGAATCGATTCAACACTATGTGCAACTCGCTACGGAACGTCATGGTTTTAGCGGTGCCGCGATATATTTATTGACCGATGACGCCCAAAGTCTCGACCGACGATTTGCTTGCGGCTGCGCGGCGATTCCCCATGCCGAGCGATCGCGGCGACTCACGGACGCTCCGGCGGATGTCGAGGCCATGGCTGGTCATGCTATCACGTTGACGCGCGTCGCTGAAATCAAGCGTTGGCGGGCGCCCATTGCCTGCCGCGCGACAGTCTGCCTGCCGTTGTCGTCTTTATCTAATGTGCTGGGGACCATTTGGTTCTTCAGTGCCAAGCGGCGTCGATTATCCGATTCCGTCGTGAACCAATTGGAGTTGTTTGCCGGGCGCATCGCCAGCGAGATCGAATGCGCGAATCTGGCACGCCATGTTGTCCGCGCCGTGCGGTCAATCGATGCCTAACCGACGAGCTTGCCGTCGATGGTTTTTAGAACCCGCCCAGCTCCGTCGCCCGTTTGACGCGGCGGATGGCAATCATGAAGGCGGCGGTCCGCAGGCTAACGTGGTGATCGTGTGCTTCCTGCCAAACCTCTTCGAAGGCCGTGGTCAAAATTGATTCCAATTGTTGGCGAACGCGGTTCAAATCCCAACTGTAATATTGGCGATTTTGGACCCATTCGAAGTAGCTGACCGTGACGCCTCCGGCATTGGCCAAAATGTCCGGCAGGATTACCACGCCATTATCATACAGTTGTTGGTCGGCATAGGGACTGATTGGATTGTTCGCACCTTCGATGATGTACTTGGCTCGAATCTGATCAACGTTGCGCTCGTGAATCACATTCCCCAATGCGCTGGGGACCAAAACTTCGACGTCCAACGCCAGCAATTGCTCGTTAGAAATCGACTCGGCATCGGTGTATCCTTGTAGCGATCCATGCTTCAAGGAATGGCGCAGCATGTCAGGAATATCCAGCCCTTCGGCGCGGTAATAGCCACCCGTGATGTCGCTGACGGCGACGATTTTGAATTCGGACTCATGCATGAATTTAGCCGCATGAGAGCCGACGTTCCCAAAACCTTGAATGGCGACAGAGCAATCGGTCGGTCGGCGTCCTAACCGTTTGAGCAGCTTAAAAGTCAGAATCCCTGCGCCGCGGCCCGTTGCTTCTTCACGTCCCTTGGCACCGTAATCTTCGACCGGCTTGCCGGTAATACACGCGGGATTGAAGCCGTGATATTTCTCCCACTGATTGCGAATCCAAGACATGGTCTCGGCGTTGGTGCCCATGTCCGGCGCCGGAATGTCTTTATCGGGCCCAATAACTTCGTGAATCTGATCGACAAACTTGCGTGTTATCCGATTGAGTTCTTTGCGGCTAAAGGCTCGCGGATCCAGGCAAATTCCTCCTTTAGCGCCACCATAGGGAATATTGACGACGGCCGTTTTCCAGGTCATCAACGAGGCCAACGCGCGGACTTCATCCAAATCGACCTCCCAGTGATAGCGGAGCCCGCCCTTCATTGGACCGCGGGCGTTATTGTGTTGCACACGGTAACCAATGAACGTTTCCAATCGGCCATCGTCCAATTCGACGGGAACTTCCACCGTCAGTTCGCGACGAGGTGTCCGCAGCAATCGCCGAAAACTTTCGTGCAAATCGAGTTTGTCGGCGGCGCGTTCAAAATATAATTGGACAGCTTCGTTGGGTTTCAAATGGGGGACAGGGGGGTGGTCTAGCACCGCAGTGTTCATGATTCGATCCGATTGTTTCATCCGTTCCAACTCGAGTGGCGCTCACTCGCCAAACCTCTCGGGCTCCTCCATAATATCTTAATACCCTGAAGCGTTTAATCCAACGGCAATGCGGCCATGGCGAACGGTGAAATCAAGGAAATCTGGAGCTCGCTCGCGGCGGCAGGTTTGATCCCTTCACAACAATTGTCCTTTTGGCAACTGCAGACTCCGGCTCTGGTTGGCGATGATGTGGAGGCGTTCTGGAATTGGCTGATTGCCGCGGGAATGGTCACGCCTTTCCAGCGCGAATTAATCCTTCACGGCGTTGCCTCAGGAATTGCGGTCGGTGATTTCCTGCTATGGAAGCGCGTTCAGGTGGGGCCGTGGAGCGGCTTGTTTCAGGCGCGGCATCGGCCGACGGGGCATGTCGCTGCCCTCGATTTCTTTTCCGAAAACTCCTGCTTTCGGGGCGGTTCCTGGCCTACCGCGGCCGAATTCGCCGAACGCATAGCGCGATCAAGGCCCGCAGGATTAATCCCAACGCTGGGCGTGGTCGTCCAGCCGGATCATTCGTTTATCGTTAGCGATTGGAGCGAGGGGAGATGGCTGCCGGAGAAAATAGCGCTGAAGGCTCGACTCCCCTGGGAAACCGCGATCCCCATCGCGGCGAGTGTGGCGTTGGCATTGGGGGAATTGCATCGACACGGTTTCCCACATGGGCAAGTTTGGCCCTGGACCGTGGAGTTGACCGGCAAGACGCGGGCGCGGTTGCGAATGACTTGGCGCCTAGACGAGCACCGGAAATTTAGCGGATCCGAATTGCTAGACAATTACCTGGCACCGGAGCAGTTGGCTGGAGACCCGCCATCGGTGGCCGCCGATATCTATAGCTTGGGTTGCCTGACCTATCGACTCCTAACAGGTCGCAGTCCGAATTTCCAATCGGAAAGAAACTCCAAACAGGACGAATCAAACTTGCCTGAGGTTGGACTGCGATTGGAAAAATATGGTCTGCCATCCAAGTTGACGTCCTTGATACGCGATCTGTTGGCGCCTCAAGCGGAGCAACGCCCGACATCGGCGTTTTCGGTAGCCGAATCCCTCTGCGCTATGGCCTCGATATCGATCGCGAGTCTGTCCGCTGGCGAGGATTATTCGGCGACTGCCAATCAGCTGGCATTACTGTTGGATAGCAACCATGACGGTCAGTCGCCGCCGGGTGTTTTGCGATTGGGGAAACCGCAAACCGCTGCTGTCGCCGAGGTGGCGATTAGCGCAGCAAATGAAACACAATCAACACCTAGACGACCTCTCCACCGGCAAAGTCATCGTTGGGTGGCGCCAGTAAGTTTGTTCACGGGGATGTCCCTGTTTGTCGCGGCGTTGGTCTTCGGCTGGCGATATTTAAGCACCACCACGGCGCCTTTGATTGCCAACCGCGAGCAGCCGATGACTATTGCACCGATGAGCAACAAGGAGGAGGCGGACAGTGAAGTGAACATTCCTCCCTCGATGAGACCGGCCGTGGTGCAGACCGTGGTTGAGGACAATGGCAATCTCCTGTGGGAGTCGCCCACCCAAGGACCAGCCCTGGATCTGTCTTCATTTCCGCCGGGGCTGCGCATTTACCTGTCTGTCCGCCCGCGGGCGTTTTTGGCGGAGCCGCAGGGTGCCCTCATTTGGCAAGCGATGGGACACAATTTCTTGGAGTGGTTTGACCAAACAGTCGCACACTCGGGCGTTTCCCTCGACGCGATCGAGTGCTTTGAAGTTGGATTGTACTCCGGGAACGATGAACGCTATGAGGCATTGATCCGCGTGCAGCTCGCCGCGCGGATGTCCAGGCACGCATTGGTCGAAAATTGGAATGGCCACAAAGTCGAACAGGAATCGAGGCCCGTTGAAGCCGACTTACCGTACCTGCGGTACTCCTGCCAGGATCGACAGTACTTGGTTTGGCCGGACGCAACGAACCGCGAGACGGTCGAGACCTTTTTGTTCGGACCCGAGGGACTTATTCAGGCCGCAATCGACAATGGGCCTCAACGTCCGCTCACCGGTGTACTACGACAGTTGGCGGACGTCGGCGATCGCCAGCGACACCTCAATGTTTTGTTCGTGTCCAGTGCATTGTTCAACGAAGCTGGGCAATCGTTGATGAGCGGTCCTTGGACGGGATTGAATCGTCGTTTGCGATTGGCCTTTGGAGATACGATTCGCGGCGGATTATGGAGCGTGCATATTGACCAGGGCAACTACGTCGAACTGATCGTAAATCATCAACCGGACGCTGCACCTTTGGAAATCGGCCAATCGCTGCTGAATGAATGGCGCAGCGGGCGAGACGAAACGCTCGATGCCATCGCCGCTTGGCCGGCGCACGCTTATTGGAATCGGGTCCGGATGCGGTACGGCAATATGCTGATCGATGCCGTAAGGCAAACGCGCGTCGGAGTTGAACGTGGACACGTCGTGCTGAATGCCTGGCTTCCTTCCGCCGCTGTGCATAATATCGTAGCGTCTAGCCAACTCGTGTTTGAGATGGCGGGAATTGGGCCGACGGCTCCGTCGGTTGGAGCAACCGCGCCAGTCACTGGGCCGCGGACGTTGACGGAACTCTTGGCCCAGCCACGCAGCTTGTCTGTGACTACCAACCCCGATCTGAACTTGTTGCTCCAAGGGATTGTTGAAGAAGTGCGCGTCGATAATCCCACGCTCCCTTTTGTCTTTGAGATTCGATTGGCGGGTCCAGATTTGTTGTTAGAGGGAATTACACAAAATCAACGCCCGGGCGATTTCGAGCTGATGCAGCAGCCTTTGTCTGAGATTTTGACAACAATAATGGTTCGCGCGAACCCGGACCGAACCATCAGCGGGCCCGCCGACGAGAATTGCAAATTGGTTTGGGTCATCGAGCCACGACCCGAGGCGGAAGGGGGCGGTGAGCGAATCGCCGTGACCACGCGGCAAGCAGCGCGCCAGCGCGGTTTAACCTTGCCTGAGGCGTTTCGAACGGAATCCGACCGATAAATTTAACTCATGAAATGGACGGCAGCCCTGGTGAAATCACATTCGGCTACAATGAACCGCAGGCAAGAATTTCGCGCTGACGATTGACCACCATGTTTACCATTACCTGCAAAGATTGTGCGGCTCGCATTCGCGTGCGGCAAGCGGGCGTGCCCTAAATGCGGAGAGATGCTGTTGATCCAACCACCGAGGGATCAGGAGCCCTCGGCGAGTGCGCCGAATGCCGAAGCCACGATCGGGACTTCCGAGCGACCTTTGTCGCCGCCGCCGATCGCATCATCACCTGCCAGTCATGTCGAGTCTTCGGACTTTGACGATATCGAGACGGTCTTGGCAAATCAGCCCCAAGGGGGTCGTGCGGCGGCGGAAGCGCGGGCCAAGGCCGCCGTAACCGCGCAAGCCAAACGAGCGCGCTCGTTACCTTCGGCCATGCCCGCGGCGAGACCGCCGGTATCCTCAGTGGCTCACGCAAAGCCACCATTATCGGAAGGCGGCTCGTTATCGACCCATCAGCTCGATCAATGGACGTCGCCGGCGCAGAAACAACGCCAACGCCTCATTCTAATTGCTGCCGCAAGTGTCTTCGCCATTGTGGCCATCGCGATAATTGTCATCTATTCTATGCGCGGCAGTCAGCCCGGATCGGTTGCGCTCAACTCCCAAGACCGTGAAACAGTGGCGAACCCAGGAGAAGAGCAACTCAACTCTGCGACTGACGACGACCCAACCGAAACGAATGTCGGGGCGCTCGACGACAAACCGCCTCAGGGAACAGCGCACAATGACATCAACAATGATGGCCCAACGGTCGAAGGCCCCATCGGTCTTGATGTACCGCTCGACAGCGATGCTGCCATTGCTGATCGAGCGCCGGGTTCTGATATCGTGGAGCAATCGACGCCGATCGAGCAGCGGCTACCCGACCAAGTCGCTCCAATCGCCAGCAGCCGACTGTTTGGCGACTTCTTAAAAGGTTTCGCCCCCACAACACGGGACGACGACCTAACAGTTGTACTTGGCCGATTGCAAACGAACATCAACGATTTGAGAATTGTCGTGTCGCGTGCTGTGCCTGCGGATCAAATCGGGGTGGCTCCCTATTACATCGAGCGCATCGAGCCGCGTGCGCCAGCCGAAGACCTCGATACCCTATTGGCAATTCGGCTGGCGGCAGTCGAATACCGCGACATCGCCACCTTGGCAATCATCCGTGATATCGCATTGATGTTGAACTTGCCGATCTCCATTGACGACTCGGCGATCGATATGCCTGGCGTCGATTGGATGGCACCTGTTACGATCATTCGCGATCAGTTGACCGTGGGTGATCTTTTACAAGACATCGCCGACCAAATGCATTTGGAGGTCGTTCCAGGCCGACATGGGTTGGTATTGCGCAGGCCCGGGATGGATGAGCCGGTGACGCAACAATACGCCTTGCCTCCGCTGTCCAATCCAAGTCCTGAATCCTATTCGCGGTTTGCCGAGGCGATCAAATTGTTGATTGAGCCGGGGACTTGGGGTGATGGCCCTCAACCATCCGAGGCAGATCCTTTGGCCGCGATGTTATCGGGACTTGGGGCCAACGAACAGGACGAAGCGGAAGGAGATGATTCAGGCGACCAAGAAGCGTTGGATGATGCGCTTCCCGACAATCTGCTCGACAACGTGTTTTCGAATGGCGAAGTTCATGTGGTGGACCAGCAGTTGGTAGTGACCCACACGCGACGGACCCAGGCCCAGGTATCGAGATTTCTCGATCAACTCATCGCCGCACATACGGTCATGTCGTCAGCCGCTGATCCGAGCGCCGCGGCCCAGTTAGAAACGCACTGGCACCGGTTCGCTCCTCAGTTGACCTTGCCGATCCAGATGCCCCCCGCGATTGAAGCGCCGCTCGATTTGTACTTGCAGCGCTTAACGCGCGCCTCCGGAGTGCTGATTGTCGTCGAGTGGGAGGCGTTGTACGATGCCGGTTGGAGTATGCAGACCGTAGTACCTAGTTCTCTGCGGGCCTCTGATTTGGACACGTTATTCCGCGATTTAGAACAATCTGCCGGTTTCGTGATTTCGGCCCAGAGTGCGCAGGTTGCCAAACTGACGACCACCGCCGATTTGATGCGGCGTATGCAATTGGAGGTCTATCCGGTTGGCCATATCTTGGCGCGAGGCGTCACGGCCGAACAGTTGGAGGAACTCCTGTGGCGCGTCATCGCCTGGCACTGGCAGCAAGGCAAAGGTCGGTTTCTCGTTTACGAGCCCAATTATCAGTGCTTGATCGTGTCCGCGCCGCAACGATTGCAGCGTCAAATCGAAGCTATCGTTGACTACTTATCCCGCGAATAAAACGGGAAAGCAGCTCCATTCGAGGCGGATTCGAGGACGGCGTGCGCTATTCGGCTCGCAGCGCATTTGCACGTCCTAACGATGGTTTCGCCCGCATCCCAACACAGTGTGCGTTTTCAAGCAACGCGAAATTCATAAAACTCGAAGGATTTGCATGCTCCCTGCTTGTCCGGGAGATTGTTACTTTTCAAGGTAACTGACGTCGAAACCAAAAACCGAACAATCCTCCGGGCGACCCGGAAGGGACACAAAGTGTATTGACCATTCCAGCAGGCTTGAACCTCAAATCAACACGCGCGCATCGGACACTGCAAGACTCTGAATGACGGTACTTCGTACTCGTACTCGAAACGTACTGATCGAGTACGTGTACCATTTCATTGAGTACGAGTACGATTCTGGAAAGGAAACGCACACCATTCGGCGATTCGCGAAACGTTTACGTCTGCGCGAAATTGCCCGTGATTGAGGCTGGCATCCCAATTGGCAAGTGCGGGCGGTGCATTTGTGAACGGATCAAGTGCGGCATCCACAGGGACTTTTCCACCAGATCTAACAACAAACCGGCCGCCGCGGGTTTCTTGACGAAATAGGCCGACGTATTGCCGACGCTGCGGTAAGCCACGTCCGAGACCTGAGCGGACGACAAGAACAACACGGGCACGTCCGCAGTGTCCGGAACCGAGCGAATCTGTTCGACGACGTCCAATCCGTCCATGCCGCGGAGGTTGATATCACAAATAATCAAATCGAGACTATTCGCCCTGGACATACTCAATGCGCACTCCACATCTCCAGCCGCCAATACTTGGTAGCGGTGCGATTGGAGCACACCTACAACAGCGGCCAACGATACAGCGTCAGCATCGATGACAAGAATCATGGTGGTCGTGTTTCCTTGCATGGGATTGGCTCCGATAAAAACGGCACGGCCAATCCTTTAGCCCAAAACTAACTGCCAACAGCGCTCCTCTGCTGGCGAACTCCACTGACAGTTATCGTTTGCCAGAACCGAAAAATGAATACAAATTAACGATGGGCGTTACAATCGTTATAGACAGTCCTTCCGTCACCGTTTCCCCTGAGGTCGAGCCGCAAAGGTTAATCAATACGGTGCACAAAACCGTGTCGATTCGATTTCGATTCGCTGCTCAGTAAACGGATGCTTGAAAGCCAAGCGGGCCGCATGAAGTTTTAACGGTGAGTGCCCTATGGATTGGGTGGCGTCATCTCCAGTACCGTCGTCAGTCGGCAACGCTTGGCCGTAAACTCGATCGCCAACAATGGGGTGCCCAGAAATCGCCAAATGAATGCGAATCTGATTGGTTCGGCCAGTGATAGGACGGCACTCTACAGAAGCTGTTCCGTCCGGATGACGAGTTATCACCCGAAACTCGGTGTGCGCGGCTTGCCCTCCGACTGACGCGGCCACTCGTCGGCCACCCTCGGCCGGTTGATCGCTGATTGCCTGGTCGCACACGAAGTGGTCGAGTAACGGATGTCCAGATACACGCGCCCAATACCATTTTTCGACTTGATTCTGTTCAAACTGCGGTTGAATGCGCCGCGCCACCTGGCGGTTGCGCGAAAACAAGACCAATCCGGAAGTATCCGCATCCAAACGATGTGCGGGCCGTAAGACTTCCGGACGATAGACGGCGTTGAGCAAGTACGTCAACGTATTGCGGTTAAACCGCCCGCAGGGATGCATCGGCAAAGGCGCCGGTTTATCGACGGCAACGATCCACTCGTCTTCATAGACGATCCGGATATCGGCGGATACGTCCGGTTCGCGAGTGTGGGGAATATGGTGTTCGATGCGCCATCCAGCCCGCGCACGTTCGCCGCCACCTAACACGTGGCCATCCCTGTAGATGCGTCCGGCAACCAATTCGTCCCGCCAGTAGGTTGCGCCCCAATGCCCCAACAGCGTCGTCAAGACTTCAATCACGGGAGCTCCGTCCAGTCGGGCCGGGACATTTATTGGCCGGATGTTGTCATAGGGCTGGCTGCCGGGAAGCGGTTGCGAAACCTTTTGCAAAGCTGCCTCTCGTCGGAAAATCGTATCGGCCAGCACTTCCTGCGGCGTTCGATAACAACGATGGCAACTGTGTGGCGGATTGTACTCCGAACGTTTTTGATCCGCGGGAGTCAAAACTGCTTGGCAATGAAAACAGACGGCCGTTTCTGTTTCGCGAAGATCGGGATTTACGGCCACGCGCTGATCAAAAACGAAACAATCGCCGCGGTAATGTGCGCCGCCACAATCTTCAAAATACTTGAGAATTCCGCCGTCCAATTGGCGTACCTGGTGATAACCCGCTTGTTGCATCACAAGGCCGGCCTTCTCACAACGAATGCCACCCGTGCAAAACATGACGATCGGCCGCTGTTTCCATTCTTCGGGAAACGCCGTCATCGCTTGAGGAAAGTCGCGAAAATGCCGAATGCCAGCGGCATGCGCGCCGACAAAGGTGCCGACCTCGATTTCATAATCATTCCTTACATCCAGCAACACGACCTCGCGCCCCTCATCGAGTAGCGCTTTCAACTCGCGCGGCGTCAGTCGGGGAATCGTATCCACTTCGGGACATATTTCCGGTCGCCCCAGGGGGATGATTTCGTTTTTTAATCGAACCAACAGGCGATTGAACGGCTGATGTTCCACACCATGAAACTTGATGGGCAGCCCGGCGAATTCCGGTTGCGCGCGCAGTTCCGTCACAAAGTCGCGAATCGCTTCGACGCGACCGGCCAGGAACAAATTGATTCCTTCCGGTGCAAGTAAAATAGTCCCTTTGAGTTCCAGCGCGCGGCCCCGTTCATAGAACTGTTGACGGCGTGTGGCCAGGTTGTTCAAGCGGACAAACCGATAGGCCGCGATAGTCTGGAACGTGGCCTTCGCCGCCGCATGGTTCGCCATAGCCGTCGTCACTTGCGCATCAACCTCAGAGTCCACGGTGTCAGCGGCAACATCACGAACAACGGAAACCAGGCCGCCAACGCCGCTGATGGGATCCAGCCCATCGTACCCAAAGTGGTGGTCAGGTACACCAGCCCTTGGCAGCCAATTATGACGGACAAGGCGGCCAACACCGCACGCCACAAGTGGTTTTCCGATTGACTCAGAACCAAAGGGAGTGCGATGACCAATAGCGCGAACTCCAGCAGCGGCCGCACCAAGCGATTATGTATGGCGATCCGCGCTCCGCGGCTATACCATTGCGCCGGCCGGCTAGAACCCTGGACCAGCTCCGACAAACTGGCGTATTCAGACAACCGTTCGCCAAACGCCAGGTCTTCCGCCGTCAAACTGGTGACCACATAGCACTGGCCCGATTGCAACCAGGCGTTGTTCTCGGGGAAATAGACAATCGTCCGCTCGCCGTCCGACAAATCGAGCGCATCGCGCCCTAATTTCATGTCGTCCATCTGTTGGACGAGCAAGCCAGCCGCCCGCTCCGGTGATGCCGGAAAGAATATGCCGCTCCGGCCCGCGATACGATTCACCGACCGACTGACGTGCAGCGGAATTTGAACAATCGGGTCTTCCATGACATTGTTTTTCAGGTCCAATGAATTGCCTTTGATCAGCAATCCCGTGCGATGGTCTTTTTGAAAATACGTCAGCTTTTGTTTGTCGTCCTTCCACGTTTGCACAGTGCGCACCAACTGTTCTCGGTATTGAGGTATCCAGTTTTCTCGATTCCAAACAGCGATTGCGCCGACGATCAAGGCGGCCGCCAACACCGGACGCAGTAAGCGCTGACGGCAAATGCCGGCGCTTTCAATCGCGATCAATTCGCGATTGCGCTGCATCATCGCCAATGCGAAACTGGCCGCAATGAGTGTCAGGACACACGCGGAGCGGTCAAAGAAATCAAGTAGCCGCGGTCCATAAAACGACGCTAGCAATCCTGGCAACTCGCTATTTCGATCCGGAATCCGCAGCAAGTCGTCGAAGTTCGTGAACAAATGAATAACCACGAACAAGCCCGCAATACTGGCGAAGCAAATCGCAAAGACTTTTGCAAATAGCCAAAATACGTAACGATCCACAAGAGTCATGGAATCAATCGCTTCCGGCTTGCAGGAACGGCCACGGATTATTCATAAGCATAGATAATAACAAATGCCCTGGTATTTCCTGAAGCCGAGTTTTTGGAATAATGGTGTCCATCAGTTTCACGGCCAATCCCATTGGCTGCTTTTCAGGACATTCGTACTCGTACTCCGTGCAAGGGTACTCGTACTCGAAAAGGGTGTGGTGGCAGAACCAACTTTTGACCATGAACGACTCGACGTTTACGGACTTTCTATCAAATACGTCGCGTGCTCCTACCGCATCGCCCAATCGCTTTCCGGCGTTAACCGACCGGCTCGCGACCATTGGCTTTGCGCGGCTCAATCGATTCCACTCAATATTTCTGATGGCCAAGGCAAACAAAGCCTCACGGAAAAGAACCGTATCTTTGAGATTGCACGCGGTTCCGCATTGGAATGCGCTTCGATTCACGATGTTCTGCGCGTATGTGGCGCTCTCGACGACGAAGTTAACCGCGATGGAAAGACCGTATTGAAACGGATCGTATCAATGCTCACTCGGCTTATCCAGCGAACGGAAACGGTTGTTGGGGATCGAATCGAGTACGAGTACGAGCAAGGAAACAAAATGAAAACCTGACGAAGAAGCGGATGCACCGAAACCCGCAGAAACACCCCGTTTTTGATCGTAACGCGTCCGTTCGGGCCCGCGGATCCAAAGCGTTTTCTACATAGTTGCGTATCGGAAATAACCATTCCGTCGGCACCGTTTGACAGAAATGTCGGCGTGGCCCGCGAACACGACTTATGCTGTTAACCACAATCGCACAAACCGCATGGCAACTCGGGATGAACGCCGTTTTCCCGGATATTTGTCTCGTTTGTCGCGAGAGAAGAATGATCCAGCTTCGGTACGGCAGCTCTATTGGCGAATGCGCGCACGTGGGAATCTGTCGTCCCTGCATTGAGGAAATGACCGGAAATTTGGACTGGCGTTGCCCCTATTGCCATCTGGTTCAGCCGGCGAACGTGCGAATCGACGGCCGATGCAATTGTTGTCGCGGGCATAAATTGCATTTCGATCGAGCTGTCGCCGTCGGCAACTACCAAGGGATACTGCGCGATACGGTCTTGATGATGAAGGGCCGGCTGGACGATGTCATGGCCTTGAATCTGGGGCGATTATTGGGCGTGATCGTCCGGCGCTGCGCTGCGCCGCCGTTTGATGTGGTGATTCCGGTGCCACTTCATTGGCGCAAGCGTTGGCGGCGCTCGTTCAACTTGGCCGCAGTAATCGCCGAAGGTGTACAGCGTGAATGTGGGTGGCCAATCGACGAAAATGCACTACAATTGGTGCGAGCCACGGACAAACAAGGCCTGTTGACGACCCCGCAGAGGTTCCTCAACGTGCGCGGTGCCTATTGTTTGGCGCGTGGTCTGGATGTAGCTGGCCGCCGAGTGTTGGTCATCGATGACGTCATGACGTCGGGAGCGACCCTGAGCGAGATCAGTCGCGTAGTGCGTTGCCAGGGAGGCGCTGCTGCCGTGTGGGTGGGCGTCGTGGCGCGCGGCGCGCGAGCCGCCTGATAGTGTCAGGTTTTCGAGAGTCAACATGAAAGAATCAACGGAGACGTCAGCACGCCACGGCAGCGAGCCCAGTTGGCTGCGACGTTCCTTCCGCCCATTTCAAAAGGCGACGATCCGTGGGCTGGCAGTGGTGTTGCCTCCCCTGTTGACTATTGTCTTGTTCATTTGGGCCTGGAATACGATCGAACGCTTCATCTTGGTCCCGATCGAATCCATGGCACGGGGCATCATCGTCTGGAATATTCAAGAGACGCTTCCGGACGAAGAGATTCAACGGCAACTGCGCGCGGGCGAAGCCACCTTTATCAAAGTTTCCAACGATTCGCCCCCCACCGTTACGGCCGCCAACGGACGGCGATATGTTTCGATCAAGAAGAGTTGGATTCCGTGGGACGTGTACGAACATGTCGATTCGGATCCCGGGCCGGCGCGGGCAGTCACAGCCCAGGAATACTATCAGGAATATGTGCGTCTGCGCTACTTGCAACGCCGCTATGTTATTCCGGCGTTCTTGGCGCTGTTTGTCGGTGTCTTGTACGTGTTCGGCAAAGTGTTCGCCGTCGGCATCGGCCGCATGTTGTGGAATTACCTGGAAGGACTGGTCAATCGCCTGCCCATCATCCGCAACGTTTATTCGTCGGTGAAGCAGGTCACGGATTTTGCGTTCAACGAAAGCGAGATCAAATTCACGCGCGTGGTTGCGGTCGAATATCCGCGCCGCGGAATCTGGTCGATGGGGTTTGTCACGGGTGAGGGCATGGCGACCATTGCCGAAGCGGCTGGCGAACCGATGGTGAACGTGTTGATGCCAACCAGCCCCATGCCCGCCACGGGGTTCACCATCGCGGTCCCCAAAAGCCACACCATTGATCTGAACATTACCGTCGATCAGGCGATTCAATACTGCGTCAGTTGCGGTGTCGTGATACCTCCGCACCAGCAATCGCGCCAACGGGGTTTGGTCCTGCCTCCGGTGGCGGTCAATCATCAGCCAGCCGCCGAAACCAATCGCTTGGCAGATTCGTAACACTTCCCTGGTGGCGAATCACTAACCGGAATGGAAGTTGTATGAGGAACAGTTGTTATGCGAGGATCGATTACCGTTGCGGTCTGTCTGTGCCTGCTCTCGGTCACGGGCCGGGGACAAGACTCGCAAAGTGCGCCCCAGATTGTCCGTGTCGAAGCCTATGAAGGGACTCCCTGCGGAGTCGGGCAAATTACCTTTCGGCTACCCAAACAGAGTTGGAAGTCGATCCAGCCGCAAACGTTGTTGCGTACGGGAGCTGTCCGCGTGGACGACGCCGCACAACGCGTGCTGTATCCCACGTTTGGACAACCGCCGGCCGCGCGTTTTTTTCGCGGGATCGTCGGACCGGCCGCCGACCCAACCGACCAGTTGTACAGTTGTTGGTTTTTGTTTCGGGGCGCGGGACCGTTTGACTTGTCGATTTTGGGTTGTCAAACAACCACCGTCCGCGTTACTCCGCGCAGCGATCAATCCTCCCGCCATCTGAGGATGCTCAACCAATGGTGGAAAGAATACCAACGTTCGGCTGAGTTCCAGCGCGAACAAGGAGACTATCCCGATTTAGTGGAGACCTATTTGCTGTCGATGCTGTCGTATCGCATGCAACTGGCTTTGCCGAAACCCCGCAGCGATACCGGCGACCCCTTGCAACAAACGTTTGAGTTGTTGATGGATGCCGAGCGGCTGCGCTCGGATTTGATTCGCGAGTGGTATCAAGGGCGAATCGATCTGATGCCCGCCGCGCAACCATTGCCGCCGCCGATCGATTGGACGCCGGTTCAGGTCACAGGACTCGCCTCCGATGTGGTTGTGGAACCGATCGCGGAAATGGTCCCGCAGGATTGTTTCTATTTGCGCTTTGGCACCTGGGATAACCAATTGTGGTTGAAGCGATTGTTGGATGAGTTCGGCGGCGGACTGTCGCAAATGGTCCAGTTGCGCGGATACCAAGCGCGGATTGACTCCAAGTTTCTCGATCAGCTAGCCATTGAATCGACCCAATTGGATGAATGGTTTGGCGGGAATCTCATCCAGGATGTGGCGATTATTGGGCACGATACCTATTTTGACACCGGTCCGGCGATAGGTGTCTTGTTGCATGCCAAGGACACGGGATTTTTGCAGCGGCAAATCGAAGGGCGTCGCAATCGATTCGCGCAACGCGACGCGGAAACGCAAGTGCTTCAGGTGATGATCGGCGACGCGCGGGTTTCGTTTTTATCGACGGCGAATCATCGATACCGCTCGTTCTATGTCGTCTCCGGCGCTTTTCATTTAGTAACCAACAGCCGCGCGATCGCCGAGAAGTTCTTGGCTGGCGCGCGCGGCGGCCCCACGCTGGGCAGGTTGCCCGAGTTTCGATACGCGAGGCAATTGATGCCCTTGGACCGGCACGACACGGTGTTCGTTTATTTCTCCACTCCGTTTTTTCAACAGTTGCTCAGTCCGCAATACCAAATCGAATTGCGGCGCCGCTCGCGGGCCTTGGCCGAAATGCAAATGATGCGATTGGCCCAGTTGGCCGCCGCCGGTGAAGGGTACGCGGATGCGCCGTTGGAGTTTTTGTCCCTGCACGGGTTCATTCCGCCGCGGTTTCTGGAACAGGCGTGGGTCGGGCGCTACGATTTCGGCCAAGGTGGCTGGCAGGATGCGACGCGGGGCTTGCGCGGGTTTTTCTTGCCCATTCCGGATATGGAAATTGCTGAAGTAACCCCCGACGAAGCCGCTTGGTTCGCATCGCGGGCGAAATACTTTGCCGAGCATTTTCACCAATTGGATCCTTTGCTGGTCGGCATCCAACGTTTTGATCTCGGCAATCGAGTGGAGCGCGTCGTGTTTGACGCTCGGCTGGCTCCGTTTGCACAAGACAAATACGGCTGGCTGAACTCGATGTTGGGGCCGCCATTGGCTCAATCGATCCAAGGTTCCAGCGAGGATGCGATACGCTTGCAGGCCTCGTTGCGCGGAGGGTTGTTCGGCGGCGATCGGCCCCCATATCAATTGTTTGCGTCAGTCCAAGACAACGTCGATCCGCGCCTCGACCTTAAACCGGCGAATGTTTTTGATGCATGGAAATTGCTGAAACAAATTCCAGGCTACATGGGCGCGATGCCCGCGCCGGGACTCGTCGATTGGCTCCCGCGCTTGGGTGGCCAACCGGACGCGGCTGGCTATACCTATTCGCGTCTGCTGGATTTGTGGCGCTATCAAAAAGACGATCTGTCTTTGTTGGCCTTTGACCGCGACCGCTTGGAACGTGTCAAGCACGAAATCACTATCCGCGACGAACCTCGGCCAGCACAGGTTCGATTGCTGGTGGCCGATTTCAACACCAGCCGACTCCGCAATTGGGCCAACACGGTCAACTTTCAACGCGCATGGCAAACGTCCATTGCCAATGTCCGCTTGCTGAACACGTTGATTGACCAGTTCAGTGTCCCGCCGCGACAGGCGCTAGCCGAAGCGGAAGAACTGCTGGACGTCCGATTGGTATGTACGTTGGGAGGACAATTTCAGACATTGGATCGCGTGGGCGGCGACGTGTGGGTGTCCGATGCCTGGCCGGATTTCCTCGATCCCTCCGTTCCGGAGTCGTATGAAGCGCCCATCTTGAAGTGGTTCCGCGGCTTGGAACTGGAAGTCACCAAGACAGATCACCAGTTCGCTGTTCATGGCTTCCTGGATATCCAGCGGACAGATTCCGGCGGCACTTTGCCCAGTTTTGAGTTGTTCAAGGGATTTCAGAATCTGTTGTCCGGCGACCGCGCGACGGAGAAAGAGAAGCGGCCATGAAAATGTTCTCGCTTGGACTACTGGTGGTGATGTTCCACATACTGGGAACATGCTGCGCCACCGGACAACAGCGAGCGGTTGGGGACATTCGTGCCGACGCGCGGGCCTTTGTGGACAAGTTGAAAGCTGCCACCACGTTCGAACTCCGTTCGGCGGCCTTGCTCGACTTGATGTGGTTACATGCGGAAGTCAGCTCCCATCCGCAGTTGCTTCGGTCCGATGAATTGCAATCCGTGCGGCGATTGTTGGTCGCGCGCCTCCGCGCCGGAATGAACGATCAACGACGTGAAATGCAGCGGCGATGGAGTCAACAACAGAACGCCAACCGGCAACACAATTCCGCCGGTTCGGTCGTGGGCAACGCGCGGGGCATTACCCAACAGGACCTCGACCAATGGAATGTTTATCAGGGCTATCGCACGGAGCGTTGGACGGGGGGGGCGGATCAGTACTTTTCCTACATGCATGGCAACTTTTCCCCGCCTGGCCACCACGCCGATGCCTTGATCCGCATGATTGAACGAACCATTTCGCCTCAAAGTTGGCAGCGACAGGGAGGCAATAGCGTGATTGAATACTACGGACCGGCCATGGTCCTGGTGATCCGGGCCGACCAGCGCACGCACGATGACGTGCATGATCTCTTGCGCACCAACCGCGCGCGTGATTGGTGACTCTGGATGTATGGTCTGTGCAGTCATTCGTTACGCCTAAACGTTTGCCCGTCCCAAGTCGGCCCGCGGTTTTGACGATCGGGAGTAAGCACCTGGAATTGCGCTCGCCCGTGACGGAAAACGCGATCGGGATGAAATCAGTTCTGATCCCGCCCGGTGAGTTCGAGATGGAAAGCCCGGCGAGTGAATCAGAGCGCGACAAGGACCAAGGGCCAGTACATCGCGTTCCACTCACCAAGCCGTTGTTGATGGGCCAATTCGAAGTGACTCAGGAGGAGTTCCAGCGGGTGATGGGGGCGGAATCCGAGTTGGTTCGCGGCCACCGGAGGCGGCAGCGAAAAGGTCGCCGATCAATACACCTCGCGGTTTCCGGTGGATCGGGTCTCGTGGTATGACGAGGTGGGGCTTTGCAACAAGTTAAGCGCGTTGGGGGGCAAGGCGGCCTACTTTCGATTGGCGAGTGTGGAACGCGACGAAGATCGGAGCATTACGAGCGCCACGGTGACCATCATCGGTGGGTCGGGTTATCGTTTGCCGACGGAGGCGGGGTGGGAGCACGCCTGCCGGGCGGGGACGACTATGCCCTATCATTTTGGAAGCAGCCTGAACGGGCGCGAGGCGAACGTAAATGGGAATTGGCCTTATGGTACGGAGACAATAGGTCCGACTCTCGGGCAAACGAAGGCTGTTGGTTCGTATGGCAATTTCGCGAATGCGTTCGGGCTAAACGATATGCAGGGGAACGTGTGGACGAGGTGAGGGGATCGGTATGGAAGCGACTATTGCGGCCAGAGTCCCTCGGTTGATCCTCCCGGCGCCAGCACAGGTCCGTCTCTCGTGTTGCGTGGCGGCTTGTGGACCTACGTCGCCGTCAACTGTCGATCCGCTAGCCGAAGCAGCCTCACCGCATCGCGCCGGAACTACTTCATAGGGCTTCGAGTGGCGTGAGTTGTGGATTAGTTCCCCCAGTCTTCCTCGGATTTCGTACTCTGAATCTCTGTACTCTGAATCTCTGTACTCTGAATCTCTGTACTCTGAAATCTGAGATTTCGAATTTGACATCTGCAATCTGAAATTGTTCGTCCAATCGCTCGCGCAGCGAGCGCGCGATTGTGAAATAATGCGCCTGTCCGAATCATCGATTTCCAACCGGCCGATTGGCATGCAAAAACCGTTCCTTCTGCGTCGCCCCCGACTGTAGCAAGAAACGTAAAATTCTCCCGGGCAAGCCGGGAGCATTTTCTGCTGATCGATCGGTTTTGCAGTGCCGTAGCGAGAAACGCAATTATCTCCCGGGCAAGCCGGGAGCATTTGGCACACACGCAGCCTCAAATCCCGCCGGCTTGCCCGGCGGATCGTTCGGTTTCTCGCTACCACCGCGCACCCCAACCCCACTTTCCCACAACAAATCCCGCC
>JACTND010000302.1 GCA_014584305.1 Planctomycetota bacterium
TCTGTTCGAACAGGAGCGGCGTTGGCAACATTTGAAAGATAAGAAGCCTTCAGCACCGAAGAAAAACGACGCGGGAAACCGAGAGCTGTAAGCATAGCCTAATGATTCCGTCATACAATCAAATGACACCGAGCGTGTGTGGGGAGTAAACCTATGGCCAATCCATTTCGCAATTTGCCGTCGGTCAGTCAATTGCTGGAAAGCCCACCGCTGAAACGAATTGTTGAAACCGTAAATCACAACGTGGTGGTCAGTGGTGTCCGCTCGTTTCTGGATGATCTGCGACAACGCGTGGCGCGAACCGTCGAAAGTATCGACTTGCCGAGTCCCCAGGAGCTGGCTCAGCAGATTGCTGACTGGTTGAGCGCGCAGCGGCCCAGCTCCTTCCGGACCGCGATCAACGGGACCGGCATCCTGTTGCATACGGGTTTGGGGCGCGCTCCGTTGTCCGATGCCGCGATCGAACGAGTGGTTGCTACTGCCGGTTACACGAATCTGGAAATCGACCTCATCACGGGTGAACGGGGTGATCGCGGCGCAATCGTGCGCCAGTTATTACGAGATGTGACGGGTGCTGAAGACGCACTCGTTGCTAACAACAATGCTGCCGCCACCATGTTGGCGTTGGGGACGTTGGCCCGTGGCAAAGAAGTCATCGTCAGTCGTGGCCAATTGGTCGAAATCGGTGGGCATTACCGGTTACCAGATATCATTGCCGCCAGCGGCTGTCGCTTGCGGGAGGTCGGCACCACCAATAAGACACGCTTGTCCGATTATGAACGGGCAATTGGTCCGGAAACCGGCGCATTGGTGCGCGTCCATACCAGTAATTATCGGGTGGTTGGTTTTCAAGAATCGGTGACTATCGACGAGTTGATTCAACTCGGTCGAAAGCGGGATTTACCAGTTGTGGATGACATTGGATCTGGGGCTTTGATGGATTTTCAGCGCTACGGATTGGCCGGTGAACCGACCGTACGCGGAAGTATCGCCAACGGTGCGGATCTGGTCCTATTCAGTGGCGATAAATTGCTGGGGGGCCCGCAATGCGGGATTGCTGTAGGAAGTCGTGAGGTGATCGCGCGGATGGCCGCAGAGCCGCTGATGCGCGCGTTCCGCGTGGACAAATTGACGTTGGCTGCGTTGAGTGCCACACTCGAACTGCATCTGGATCCAGACCGGGCTCAACGCGAGATTCCGCTGTTGCAGATGTTGAACACGCCCGTCGAGAATTTGGAGTTTCGCGCCCGGAAGCTGGCCGACCTATTGGCGCCGCTCGCCTGTTTGCAATCGGTTCATGCTGCCCCGAGTACGGCCCTGTTGGGCGGCGGCAGCATTCCCGAACAGTCGATCCCGTCGTGGAGCGTCGCAATTCAACCACAAGGAATGTCGGTGTCCGCGCTGGCAGCAGCGCTGCGCGGCCAAAATCCATCGGTTGTCGGCAGAATCGAGAACGATTGTCTGTTGTTGGACCTGCGCACGATCGCGCCAAAATATGACGTGGCGCTGGTCAATGCCTTTGAACGGTTGGCCCCCGCCACTCAGAGCGGAAACGGCCAGACGTAGTGAGGAATCAACATCCGGCGGTTGTGGCAATGGGGACCTTCGCCCACAATTGCCTGGACTATTAAACAAGGAGTGAGAACCATGCACGTATCGATTACCTATTGCACCATGTGAAACTATCGGCCCCGAGCGGACAGTTTGTCTGCACTCATCAAGGATCGATTCGGCTGCGACGTTGAGTTGATCCCATCATCGGGCGGAGTATTTGAAGTGGCATATAGAGACCGACTCTTATTTTCCAAAAAGCAAATCGGTCGTTTTCCTGAGGACGATGAGATTCTTGCATTGTTGGCACAAGCGCTGGAGAAACGGGCAAACGGTGGATGAACCGGGTAGGCCTGGCATCATTGTGACCGCGTGCTAGGCCTTGCCCCGCGTTGGGCTCCCCTGAAGACGCCTGTAGAATAGCAGCCGTCGCAGTCCCCATCGAGGTGCAGGCGCCAGCAGAGGAAAAAATGAAACAGATCGTGTTTGCTAAAGAGATTTGTCGTACAGCGGTCGCGCGCTGGATACCGTTTATTGGATTGTATTTCTGGCATCTTTCTAGCGCGGTCCTTGCGCAGCCGGAACTGCGACATATCGAGGACATGCCGACGGTGGCCGAAGCCTCGAATTACACCGCCACGAGTACTTCCTCCGAAGTCGAGGCGTTCGTGGCTCGCCTGACGGTGGCGGCGCCGCACGTCAGCTCCGTTGAGTTTGGGCGTACTGCCGAAGGTCGCCCGATGACGGCGGTCATCGTTTCGAAAGGTCCATACCGCTTGGGCGATCAAAACGGGCGGTTGGTCGCTTTGATCATCGCCAACATCCATAGCGGCGAATGCGACGGCAAGGAAGCCATGTTGCGATTGCTTCGCGAACTTGCCAACGAACCGGAACATCGTTGGTTGGACAATCTGGTGCTGGTGGTTGTGCCCAATTACAACGCGGATGGAAATGACCGGATGGGACCTGCCAATCGGCCGGGGCAAATCGGACCCGAACAGGGGATGGGCATGCGCGAGAATGCGCAGCATTTGGATTTGAACCGCGATTTTGTCAAATTGGATTCGCCAGAAGCTCGGCATTTGGTGGGTCTGATCCATGAAATCAACCCGGCGGTGTTTATCGATTGCCATACGACAAACGGATCGAGGCACCGGTATGGATTGACGTACGACATTCCGCACAATCCAGCCACGAGTCCCGCGTTACGCGAGTACTTGCGCCAACGGGTAATGCCGTCCGTTACGAAGGAAATGGCCGCGCGCGGCTGGTTGACCTTTTACTACGGAACTCCCGATGGAGACGTTCGGCGGTGGCAAACTTATGGCTTCGAGCCGCGTTACAGTACGGAGTACGTGGGCCTCCGCGGGCGCTTGTCGATTCTTTCCGAGTCGTATTCGTACATCAGCTACCGCGAGCGGATTGAAGTCACGCATGCGTTCGTCAGCGAATGTCTCAACTATGTGGACGACCACGCCGACGAGGTGCGCGCGATGCTTGCGGAAGTTGAGCGAGAGATGACAGCAGACGTTCGAGCGGAACCTTTAGCGATCGGGCTCGATGGGCGTCTCCGGCCAGCCGAAGGGACATATACTCTCCATGCTTACCAGAGCGGCGAGCCGCGAGATTTTGAGATCGAATTGTGGAATCAATACGAGCCGACGGTGGTGACGACCCTACCGTTCGCGTACTTGATCCCGGCCGACATGTCGCGCGTTGTCGATCGATTGCGGATGCATGGAATCACGATTGAGGAACTTGCGGAACCGGTGATCGCCGACGTGGAAGTGGAAACGATTGCTTCTATCCGCCGCGCAGCTCAGGCGTTTCAAAAGCATTATATGGTGCAATTGGAGACGCGCAGTCAGGTGCAAACACGGCGCATCCCAGCCGAGACGTTTGTGGTCCGAACGTCGCAGCCGTTGGGTAGGTTAGCTTGCTACCTGCTCGAAGCGCGGTCATGTGACGGGCTGACGACCTGGAATTTTTTGGATGATCGAATTGTGGAAGGGGGCGAGTACCCAATTTGGCGATTGCCCGACGCGGTGAACCTGTTGCTCCGTCCCGTCCTGCAGATTCCGCCTCGCGAAAAACTCACTTTGGAGAAAATTGACGGGCCGGGTAACTTGCTGGACGATTTGCCCAAAGTAGTTAAGTTCCGGCCTGGTGCGAACGATTACGTTCTCGATCAATGGGGCCGTCCGATGGTGATCGATCCCGAGAGCGGGGCGATCGTCCGACCGCTGCGCGGTTCTGGTCGAACTGGCGCCGATCGCGACCGGCGATTGTTGCAGTCCGTCATGGGCGATCGGCGCGAGGTAGTAGGTTCATTGTTAGCGGGCGCCAGGATCGAAGCGCCCGATGGGAACTGGCTGGCCTTGACCACTTCGGAAGATGCCATATTGCTGGATGGCGAACACGATCGTGCGTTGGTGATTGGCAGCGCGGGCGCACCGGCTCAGGTGATCTCCTTCTCGCCGGATTCGCGCTATTGCGTCTGGGTTGCCAACGGCAAATTGTTGTCGATGGATCGCAGTACGTGGACCGTTCGCGAAATCGCCGCGCGGCAACACGAACGCGAATATGTCGGCATCCTCGACTGGGTTTATCAGGAAGAGTTGTACGGGCGCGGCAATTACTTTGGCTATTGGATATCCCCGGATTCACGCGAAATTGCTTTTTTGCGACTGGATGAATCCAAAGTGCCCCGCGTTCCCATTCTCGATCACTTGAGTTGGCACGGAACCTTGCACTGGATGGACTATCCGAAGGCCGGCGACCCGCTCCCCGTGGCGACTTTGCATATTGCGTCGCTGGATGTCTCACAGCCAACGCGCGATGTGCGTTGGCCGGAAGGGGTGCCGCTCGACGAGCTTTTGATCAGCCGAGTCTCGTGGGGGCAATACAGCGGCCGGCTCTACGCGCAGATTCAGAATCGGGTGCAAACCATTTTGCACCTGGTGGCGGTCGAGCGGGGGCAAGCCCAAGCGGCGGAGCTGTTCAGCGATGGAACGCCAGCCTGGATCGAATCGCCGGGGCCGCCGTACGAGTTGCCCAATGGCGAATTCGTCTGGCTCAGTCCGCGCAATGGTTTTCAACATCTCTACCACTATTCTGCCAATGGGGATTTGATCGATCGCCTTACCGACGGTGAATGGCAAGTGCTGTCGATTTACGGATTGGATCCGCGCGGCGAATGGGTCTACTTTCGCGCGAACAAATTTGACCCGTTGGGCGCGCAGGTATTTCGCCTTCAGTTGGGGACGAACGTGCTGGAGTTGTTAACGCCTGAGTCCGGAACGCATGAAGCCGAGTTCAGCGCGGACTGGAAATTTTTTATTGACAGTTATTCCGATTTGATCCGCCCGACAATCAGCGTCTTGCGTCGCGCCGATGGCGAATTCTTGCGCTTGTTGAACGTCGGGCACGATGATCGTTTAGACTATTTAGATTTGCGCGATCCGCAATGGGTCCGCATTCCCCATGACAATTTTTGTACGCTGGACGGTCAATTGATCTTGCCGCCGGATTTTGACAGCCGTCAGAAGTACCCGGTCATCGTTCACGTCTATGCGGGCCCGCAAACTCCGCGTGTGCGCGATGCGTTCGGTGGCAAGTGGTACTTGTTCCACCAACTGTTGGCGCAGCACGGCTACGTCGTTTGGCTATGCGACAACCGATCCGCTAGTCTCCGGAGTACGGCCCGCGCCTGGCCCATTCGGGGCCGCTTGGGCGCGGACGAATTGGAGGACATCCACGCGGGACTGGATTGGCTCGTGGCGCAAGGGTGGGTGGACGAAAGTCGAATCGGCATTTGGGGATGGAGCTATGGCGGCTATATGACGGCCTTCGCCATGACCCATTCCAAGCGATTTGCCTGCGGTATCTCCGGGGCTCCGGTCACGGATTGGCGCAACTACGATGCCATCTATACCGAACGGTACATGGATACACCGCAGAACAATCCGGAGGGGTACGATGCTTCTTCCGTCGTCAAGTCCGCGGCCCAATTGCAGGGGCGATTGCTCTTGATCCACGGCGGAGTGGACGACAACGTCCACCTCGGCAATACGCTGCAGTTAGTGCATGAATTGCAAGCGGCCGGCAAAACGTTTCACTTGCAGATTTACCCCGCCAGCCAGCATGGGATCATCGATCCGCAGCGGGCTCTCCATCTCCGCAAGACCATGTTAGAATTTTTCTTGGAGAATTTGTAATGAATTCGCAGGCAGTTCAATTGGCTTCGAATACTCAATTGGGAGAACATCATGTTGACTAACATCCTGGTGCGATCGTCGTGGTCAGCGGCCAGTGTCGTATTACTATTGACGGTCTGCTCCCTCTCCCTCGTTGCGCAGCAGGAACTCCCACGATCAGCTCAGGCAGTCGTGGCGGTTCAGATCCAGTTCGATCAGCTTAAGAAGTCGCTGCCACTCGAAAGCAATACAATTGGTGAGGCGTTCGATGATTTGTTTCGGGAAATAGGGATGGATGGAGAAAATCCCTTAACCGCTCTCATGGCCCAGGCGACGCGTTTGACCGTCGTTGCGAGTGCCCCAAAGAGCATGGATCAATTGATGGAAATGGGACCCGGCGATCCCATTCCCATGAACTTTTTGATTAGGGTCCACTTTGATGATGCGCAAGCCCTCCAAGAGTTGGTGAACGAAATTGAACGCGATTCGCGCGTGGAACACGCGTTCGGCAAAACCATTTATTCTCCCGACGACGATTTTGCACCGATGAATTTGTGTGCTGCGCAGTCCGGGGACACCTGTTTGGAATTTGGTACTCGGCAATTTGTCGCGCGCGAAGAATATATTCCCAAGGACTTGTTTACTTCGCAGCTATTGGCGCTGTGGGATCGGCAACCAGAACATGCGATTCGAATCGCCGTTGATGGAGCCGGCGCCCGCGAATTTCTGGAGGAAGTCTCGCAACAGATGATGGCCGAAGCCCCCTTTGAAGCGCGGCCGTTTGTCGATTTGCTCACCAAACTCGCGTCCCTCAGCGTCGCTCTCGATTTCGCCTCGCCCGAAATCTTGGTGATTCGCGCCGAGGGCCACAACGACAGCGACGGCGAAGCGTTGCAGACGGGGATCGATTCGTTGGTGGGAATGGCCAAATTCGTAGTGATGGCATCCGAACGCGACATGCGCCGCGACGTCCCCGATTTGTTCGAGTTGATGACCGAAGTCGTCAACAGCATGACTACGCAACGGAGCGGCCCAGTGGTAACTTTGAACGTTCCCCGACCAAATCAATGGGAACAACGTCTGGGTAAGCTCGTAACCGCTATGCGCGCGGCTACATTAGAGGCCGTGGAGGTGAACAATTTGCGACAGGTCTTGCTCGCCATGCACAACTTCGAATCGGTGAGCAATCATTTGCCTTTTGTCGCACAACGCAACGAAAGCGCCGAACTCAGTTGGCGCGTGCGCGTACTCCCTTACATCGAAGAATTCCATTTGTACCAAGGCATCAACTTGGACGGCGCATGGGATGATGAACACAACCGGCAATTTCACGAAAGTATGCCGAGGATCTATGGAGAGCCTCGGTCGGGAAGAACAGCGATCTGTTTTGTGATACCAGCCGAAGTGCCGGTCCGCTTCCACGACATTCGCGATGGCACGTCCAACACGATTGCGATGTTGGTCACATCCCGCGATGTTCCGTGGATGAAACCAGAAGACATCACCATCGCTGCCGCTCTCGAATGTTACGACGCGCTGAAGGAAGGCGAATCGATGCTGGCGGGATTCTACGATGGTTCTGTTCGCAGAATCACTAAAGCATTGGTCAAACGCGATGAGTTCCAATCGATGTTGGACCCCGCGGACGATCGCTAAATGCTGAAGCATATATGCCAGTTTTTGTTGGGTGACGCGGCGCTGGTAACAGCGACCCTGGAGCCCCAGTCCATCGATACGGTGGTGACAAGTCCACCGTATTATCGCCAGCGCGATTATGCGGCCGACGACCAAATCGGCAACGAATCGACACCGCGCGCATATGTTGACCGGCTGGTTGAGGTCTTTCGCGCGTTGCGTCCGGCGATCAAGAGTACTGGTTCTCTGTGGATCGTCTTAGGAGACAAATACGTTGACGGGCAATTGTTGGGAATGCCTTGGCGCGTAGCGCTGGCCATGCAAGATGATGGCTGGCTATTGCGAGCCGATTGTATTTGGCACAAACCGAATGCGATGCCCTCCAGCATTGCCAACCGGCCGACCGTGGATCACGAGTACCTGTTCCTGGTGGCGAAGACGGCGGATTACTATTACAACGCCGATGCAATTCGCGAGCCCCACGTGACGTTCTCGGAACGATCGCGGATGAAAGGTGGCCGCCGACATTTCGGATTGCGCGGCGGGACCCCGGAACAAGGCAAGAATAGCGGTCGATCGAACTTGCACGACGCGCGCTGGGATCAGGCCTTCCATCCGCTGGGTCGCAACAAGCGGACGGTCTGGTCGATACCGCTTTCTAAATTTCGAGGCGCGCATTTCGCCGTGTTTCCGGAAAAGTTAGTGGAAACCTGTTTGCTGGCCACGTGCCCGCCAGGCGGCACGGTCCTCGACCCGTTCGCAGGTGCGGGGACGACGGCCCTGGTTGCGGAGCGGCTCGGCCGACATTCAATCTCCGTCGATTGCAATGCCGAGTATTTGGAGATGGCAAAACGCCGTGTATTGGCAGCGCGATCCGAGCATTCCATAATGAACGCCTCCGCCCAGCAGGCCGCTTCGCTCCAGAAAAGCGGACAACGGTAATGGACGTGACAGGGCGGTATCGCTGATTACAGAAATCGATTCAGAAAGGACAATGATGACATCGGAACCATCAGGCCAGCCGGCCCTCGATCGGCGTGATTTTCTGCAGACGACATCGGCGTCGTTGGCGTTAGGCGCCGCCGCGTGCGCGCGCCCGGCCCCCTTTGGCTACCACCACAGCGTGGATGACACGATTCGGGTCGGCCTCGTTGGTTGTGGCGGGCGCGGGACGGGTGCCGCGATCAACGCCTGTAATGCCGATTCGAATGCCCGCTTGGTGGCTGTCGCGGATGCGTTTCCCGAGCGAATCGAATCCTGTTTGGAGAACTTACAGCGTTCCGACATCGCTGCCAAAATCGATGTGCCGGCCGAACGCCGGTTTTCCGGTATCGATTGCTATTTGCCCTTGATTCAATCGGATGTGGACGTCGTCCTCCTGTGCGAGCCGCCCCATTTTCGACCGCGCTCTTTGCAAGCGGCCTTGAAGGCGGGCAAACACGTCTTCTGCGAAAAGCCCGTCGGGGTGGATGTGCCGGGAGTGTTGGAAGTGATGCGCGCCTGCGAACAGGCCGGACCGTTGAGCGTCGTTTCCGGACTTTGTTGGCGGTATGATCTGGGAGTTCGCGAAATCATCTCCCGGATTCACGAAGGAGCGATCGGCGAAATCAAGACCATACAGGAAAACTATCTTACCAATGAACTGTGGCATCGTGGCAAGGATCCGGCCTGGACGCCGCTGGAGTATCAGTTGCGAAACTGGCTCTATTTCAGCTGGCTCTCGGGCGATATCCCATTGGAGCAGCATATTCATAGTCTCGACAAAGCCCTGTGGTTGATGCGCGATGAACCACCAGTGCAATGTTACGGAATGGGGGGCAGGCAAAAGCGGACCGGTCCCGAATGGGGGAACGTCTATGACCATTTCGCTGTCTGCTACGAGTGGGAAAACGGTGTCCGCACGTATTCGTATTGCCGCCAAATGAACGGTTGCTTCAACGAGACCGACGACTGGGTGTTCGGCACCGATGGCCGCGCGCGAGTTTTAAAGTTCACGATCGAGAATGGTGAAGGAACTTGGCGCTATCGAGGGCGTTCGCCCAGCATGTACGATGTCGAGCACGAATATTTGTTCCGCAGTATTCGAGAAGGAACGCCGATCAACAATGGGCGCTACATGTCACTCAGCACCTTGATGGCGATAATGGGACGCGAAGCGTGTTACACCGGCCAACTGATCAAATGGGACGAATTGCTCAACGATCAGACGCGGTTGGGGCCAACGAGTTACGATCAACATGATTTTGATCCGGGACCCGTTCCGGTCCCCGGTCGCGGCTAGAATGCGCAGGACAAAAAACGACCCGATGGTGCAACGGCGTTTCAGGGACGGATCATGAACAAACTACAACGCGCCGCCTACATCCAACGCCAACTTGAGCGTTTGTACCCTGACGTTCCGATCCCCCTGCATCATCGCGATCCCTACACCCTGCTGGTCGCGGTGTTGCTCAGCGCTCAATGCACCGATGCGCGCGTCAATCAAATTACGCCGGAGTTGTTTGCTTTGGCGTCTACGCCCCGCGCTATGGCCCGTTTGCCGGTGGCGACAATTGAGCGAGTCATTCGGCCCTGTGGACTTGCCCCGCAAAAGTCCCGGGCGATCTCGCGGTTGTCACAAATCATCGAGCGCGATCACGGAGGCACAGTCCCCGCCGATTTCGCGTTGCTGGAGGCGCTCCCTGGTGTAGGCCACAAGACAGCCAGCGTGGTCATGGCGCAGGCATTCGGGGTGCCGGCTTTTCCTGTCGATACGCACATCCATCGCCTCGCCGCGCGGTGGCGGTTGTCCAGCGGCAAGAACGTCGTGCAGACCGAACGGGACCTCAAGCGGCTATTCCCGCAATCCGCATGGAATCGACTGCATCTGCAAATCATCTATTACGGCCGCGAGTACTGCACGGCTCGGGGTTGTAATGGCCGCACGTGTTTGATCTGTAGCAAGGTCAACGGTCAATTGCGCGGTGGAAAGAACCCTCGGGCGACGGCCACGACGCGCGCTTCGCGCAAACCGGTTTCAGGCAAACCTGTCTGATTGCGGCGAATCGTGCACGCAAGGTGGTTCGGGACCTTGGACGGTCTCGGTCCGCTGAATCAATTCGGCGATCGAATCGAGATCCACGGCGAAATGTGCAGTCCACGGAAATAAGGCCGTTTCGCCCGGCTCCAACCATCGTGTTCGGCCGTGACGCGCTTCGACTTGGCGCGTATTCGGAAAATTCGTGCCCGGTTCGAGCCCGATAACATAGCCATCGCGCGGGTCGGCATAATTTTTCCAAAGTGTGAAACACGGCAACGCGCGCGTATCGAATTCGATTCCGGCCGCTAACGATCGCGCGGCATTGGTCAGCAGTGCCAGCCCGCGTTCGGCTGCATCGCACTTGGGGCGCAAGAAAAATACTTGCTCCGGTTCGCCGGGACGCGGCGCATGAATTCTGTTCCACTCCAAACAATCCTGTCGTGTGTTCGCGTCCCTCGGCGCAACTTCGTTTGCGCCGAGGTGGACTCGGCCCCCAGGCTCCAACAACGGGTGGCCGAGATTGAAATGATACAACAACTGAAAATCGCGTTGCCGGCCGGAAAGATTGGTTACGGAATCCAGGACATCGAAGTGGGTTTTCCCAAAATACAAGCGGTACTGAGTCGTCAAACGCCAATGGTGATAATGAAAGCGGGCCTCGTGAACCTCGGCCGTGATTTCCAGCGTGTGCTTCTCGAGAAGTTGAATGGTTATCGATTGTGCCGGCAAATTGCCAATACAACCATGCAGTGGGAACTCGAGCTGTCCGTTTGTCGAAAACTGCGGCGCCCCATTGCTGTTCAGCCCGCACCGGACAAGCAGTTCGGTGAATCCGCACAGCCAACCCAAGCCATCCGGCGCATCCAGCGAAACAAATTGTGGATGGACGGGCCCGGGTATCGGCGAATCCCAGCCGAAGCGCACGTTTCCGACGGAAACCGAATCGATACTCATGCCTCGCGTCGGCAGTAATCGGACGTTGAATCCGTCAAATCCTACGTCCAATTGCCACACGCCCGCCGACAAACCGGTGTGCAATTGTGTCCATGCCACCTGGAACGCGCCAAGCCTCACCCGAGTCGGTACTACCGGAGTCAACTGCTGCGGCATCCACAATTGGATCGATTCGAGTGCCATCGTGGTCTTGTTCCTCTTTTAAAAGGCAAAGGCGTGCCGTTCGTCCCAATAGGACCGTCGAATGAGCCAGCGCCCGCCCCGCTGAACAAAGGTCACTACATATCGCTCTGGAATGCCTCGCGCATTGAGACCGGTCGCGATCATCGTCGCTGCCTCAGCATTGCGAAAGCCCGATTCCATCTGCCATACTTTGGGCTGCATATCGGCATACAATCCTCGATCGACCGACACAAAATAATCGTCCGGCCAATCGTCGCAATATGCCGCCGCGCGATTACCATCGCGGCTGTTGACCGCTTGAGAGAATTCGTTCAAACACTGCACAAAATCCGCGGCATCGTCCCCGATTGGTTCACCATCGCCGGGCCCGACGAATACCGCACGGGCATTATGCGAGCGCAGAATCGCCACCATTTCGACCTGACCCCGGTCCAAAGCCGACTCCAGTGGCGTGCGCCCCGTCGGGCCTTGACCATGGTTAACGTCGGCACCGGCGGCGATGAGCCACTCTACCATGGGCTGATTGCCGACGTCGATGGCACGCAGCAGCAGTGGCCGTCCGACTGAATCAACCGTTTCCAGCGAGGCCCCGTGTCGGACGAATACATCCAGCAATTCCAACGAGGAAACACTCAAAATGATCGGTTGGCCTTGAGTGTCCACGGAACTGGACGAAGCGCCTTGTTGGAAGGCGGCCTCCAAGACGGCGGGATCACCCGTTTCGAGCGCGGCCAGCACGATCTCAGCGCTCGCTTCGGCGCGAATCTGGCGAATACCGGTGCTATTTTCTCGAATTGCCAGCAAGCCAAACCCACCTCCAATGCCCAATGCCGCCAGAATCACAGCGAACACGAAACGCGATCGCGCCAACGATTGCAGCGATTTCATTCCTTGTTCCGCATTGCCGGGAATGGCCTGCAATCCCCCTTTGCTCCAATCGTTGACCAATCCCCTTTGTGATTGATCGAACTTTCCAATCACGCATACAGGTTTGTCTAGTGGAATAAACTGTTCGATCAAATCGCATTGCATGAGGGCGCGAGGGTCATTCAGAATCTCGTCGGCTTCGGCAAACTTTAGGTCCTGTCGCAGTTGACCATCGTCTTCGATAATGAGCGCGCGGGCGTAGCCCAACATTTTGCCAATTTCCCATTTGCCAACGGTGGTGAATTTGGTTTCGTCAACATACGACCGGAGGCGACCGCCGCGCTCGCGGAGACTCAACTTCGTTTCCGGGTACTGGTCCGGGATTGGAAAGCCGAGAACGGCCACATCGCCTGATCGCGTCCGCACGGCCCAAGGAGCCATCGCGACACCGCTCAGGAATACCAGTCGTTGCCTTTCAGTGCGATGACCTCGGTTTGTCCGCACGCGCAAGGAATCGGTGCGGCTCAATTCGTAAGAATAAAGTGCACAGGGCCGGTTTCCAAATGGCGTTTGCAGGGTTTCACGCAGCGCGACCGGTTGGCCGATCGCGGCAAAAGGCGCCCCGTCGCGCGGCCATTCGCCAGCCAATGCACGTCGGACCAATGAAGCCTGCGAACGAGCCTGCAGGGCATTGCGAATGAGTCCCCAGCTGCCGGCGACCAAGAAGCCACCGATTACCGCCCCCCACATCGGTCCGGGCCGCGTAAATTGCTGTTGAAAAGCGTAATACAAGCCCAGCGCTGCCAACGTCCAAACGATCAGGAACTCAATACATCCTTTGCCGAGTGCTTTCATCCCCATAGATTACTCGAACCCGGCGAGCATGCAACGACCAAGTGCCCTGTTCGACGATCGCTTTGGAACTACCGCTGTTCCACTTGCAGTCATCGAAGTCTCGGCTTGTCGCGCCCTCACTATTGACAGTTAGGGGCGGACAGACGTCGAACATTGCCTCGGTCACGAACGCGTCTCAGTCGTGTACCTGGGCCACCCCGTCTAATGCGCGAGTCGCGCGAGACTGGATGGCCTTCCAATTCGCCTCCGCGATCCATTTCGGGTCGAATACGGAATTGACGAAGCCCACTGCACAGGCGCCGGCTCGCAAGTAGTCGGCGGCGTTTTCCGGTGTGACGCCCGCCGTCGGCACAATGTTTAAAAAGGGCATCGGCCCCAAGACCTGTT
>JACTND010000140.1 GCA_014584305.1 Planctomycetota bacterium
AGGCAACCGATTTCATCATGACCGGACCGGGATTCTCAACCATTCAACAAGCGGTCGATCAAATCCGCCATGGCGGCGTTGTCATTGTCGTGGATGACGAGGATCGCGAGAACGAAGGGGACTTTATCTGCGCCGCGGAACTGGCGACGCCGGAAACCATGAATCTGGTGCTCAGCGGCCGCGGTGATTTTTGCGCGCCGGTTCTTTCGGATACCGCGCGGCGATTGGAGGTGGCTCCGCTCGTCGAACATAACACGGCCCGCTTGCAAACGGCATTTCTAACTCCGGTGGATCACGTTACCGCCAAGACAGGGATCACCGCGGCGGAACGTGCCCATTGCGTCCGCGAAATCGCCAACCCGCTCAGCAAAGCGGAGGACTTTGTACGCCCCGGTCATGTCCATTTATTGTTGGCGCGTGAAGGGGGCGTGTTGCGCCGCGCCGGCCATACGGAGGCCGCCGTCGATTTATGTCGCATGGCCGGGTTGCAACCGGTCGGCGTGATCTGCGAAGTTCTCGACGAACAAGGGAACCGCGCCACGCGCGACTACCTGATGAGTCTAGCCTCCCGCCATCAATTGCCCATCATCACCATCGAAGACCTGATCGCGCATCGTCGGCTGAACGAAAAGCTGGTCTCCGTCGCGGCCACGGCGTCCCTGCCCACCCAATACGGTATGTTCAAGGTAATTGTCTATGAGGTCAAATACGAATTGCAACAGCCGATTGCGTTGGTTTTGGGCCAGCCCGAGCAGCAAAAGTTACCGCCCTTGGTACGGATGCACAGCAGTTGTTTCACCGGCGATTTGCTCCAATCGCTGCGCTGTGACTGTGGCGACCAGTTGCATTTGGCACTGTCGATGATCCAGCGCGAGGGGCACGGAGTTGTGGTTTACCTGCCACAGGAAGGTCGCGGCATCGGTTTAATTGAGAAAATCAAAGCCTACGCCTTGCAAGACCAGGGCTTAGATACGGTCGAAGCCAACCAGGCATTGGGTTACAAAGCCGATATGCGCGACTACGGCGTTGGTATTCAAGTGTTGAAAGACTTGGGACTCGATCGCATTCGGCTGCTAACCAATAATCCCAAGAAAACGGAAGCCTTCAATCTGCGCGGCTTCGGCCTCGAAGTTGTCGATCAAGTCCCCTTGCTCCCTCCGATTCATGAGCACAACGCGCGGTACTTGGCGACAAAACGGGACAAATTGGGACATCGCATCCCGCAAGAATTCCCGAAGGGTTCATCGTGACTTCCAGATCCCACGGGGATGCACATGCCTTCCGGCCGAACGACGGCGCTGCGATCGCCGTCTTCATCTCGGGTTCGGGAACGACGTTGCGAAACCTAATCCAATGGCAATCGCGTGGTCAATTGATTCCCAGAATTGCCCTGGTTGTGTCGAGTGATCCCAAGGCGGCAGGACGTACGTTTGCCCGTGAAGCGCAGATTCCATTGAAGGATATCGATTGGCGGACGTGTCCCGATGCGGCTGATTTCAGTCAACTTGCCTTTGACGCATGCCGTAGCGCTGGCGTGCCGTGGGTAGCGCTCGGCGGGTTTCTCAGGAAGCTCGCGATTCCATCCGATTTCGTCAATCGCGTGGTGAATATTCACCCCAGCCTGATTCCGGCATTCTGCGGGAAGGGGTTCTACGGCGCGCGCGTCCATCGCGCAGTATTGGAACAGGGCTGCAAAGTAAGCGGCTGCACGGTCCATTTCGTGGACGACGCGTATGACCATGGCCCGATTATCGCCCAGGTGCCGGTTGCGGTGCTGCCGCACGATACACCAGAGTCTCTTGCAGCGCGGGTGTTCGCTGAAGAATGCCAAATCTATCCGCGCGTTTTGAACCTGCTGGCGCGAGGGAAGATCACAGTCTCTGGCCGTTTGGCTAAAGTTGACGAATCCCTCGAGAATCCCTTTGGCTCATAGTCCCACCCTTTCGATCTCTACCCCTCAGCACGGGTGTTTTTCCAATGGGCAGCGCGTCTGAACAGCATTGCCGCTGGTGCGCACCTGCATAAATGACTTTCCCTAAACTCATCGATTTGCTACAGTCCGCCACGGAAACACGATTATGGAATTTTCGCTGCACAAACAATTGAAAGAAATGTACCGCCGAGGCGGGGAAACAGAGGTCCGTTGGGGCGATTACCGGATCGACGCCGTTCACAGCAACGGCCTCGTCGAAATCCAACTCGGTTCGTTGGCCTCCATCCGCCAAAAGATTGCCGCATTATCGGCGCATCACCGCTTGTTGGTCGTCAAACCGCTGATCGCTGAGAAAAAGCTTGTCAAACTCGCATGTCGCGGAGGCAAAGTCGTCGATGTTCGAATGAGCCCCAAGCGTGAATCGCCCTTGTCGATTGTTCACGAGTTGGTTTACCTGAGGCGCGTCTTTCCTCACAAGAACGTAACCATCGAAACGCCGATGGTATCTGTCTGCGAGACTCGTTATCCAGGGCAAGGCCGCCGACGGCGGCGCCGCGACGATGCTTACCAAATTCAAGATATCGCGTTGGACCGCATCGGGGCTTATTATCGATATCGCACGGCTCGAGACCTGCTGGGTTTGGTCCCCGATCAACTTGCCTGGCCTTGGGACTCCGCTCAATTAGCGCAGGCGTTGGACGAGCCCCGCTGGGTTGCCCAGAGGCTCGCCTATTGTTTGCGGCACGCTGGGGCGATTCGCGAATTATCGCGTCGCGGCAATACGCGCGTTTATCACCGGTGTCAGCGAGTGCGCCGTCGCGCCGCATGAACGCGCTTGGTGGATAAACGGGGTCAACGGATCAAGTGGAGATGCGTTTGGCGTTCGGGCAGGCAACCACAATCGATCGCACGTCGCGCGAGTTCCTTTAATGCGGCTTCCCCATCCAGACCGAGGTCCAACGTGCGCGCGTTGACATACAATTCGACGTGCTGCATCAGCACACTATCGCTAAACTCCAGGGCATAGCGGCGCATGACCGGCAATGCGAAACCAGGATGATCCCACGCGTATTGCAAGGAGTCCGCGATGACATCAGCGACGCGCCGCCGCACATCGTCACTCAAGGAACGGCTGGCCAGAATGCCACCCAACGGCAAGGGCAAACCGGTCTCATTTTCCCATCGGTTTCCCAAGTCCTCGACCAAAATCAATCCAAACTGCTGGTAAGTGAAGCGCCCCTCGTGGATGCACACGCCAAAACTTGCTCGGCCGTCGCGCAGTCCCGGCATGATGTCCGAGAAGACGACATGTTCCATACGCGTCGATCGCGGGTAAAACAGTTGGAACAGGAGACTCGCCGTCGTCCGCGGGCCGGGTAACCAAGTCGCTTGCGAATGATCATTGGCTTCAGCAAGGGGAACCATGCCCGGCTTGGCGGCCAATAGGAGGGGGCCTACGCCATAGCCCAACGCCGCGCCGCAGCGCAGCACCGAATAGCGATCGGCTAACCACAACGCAGCGTGGAAACTCGCTTTGCCCACATCGAGTTCTCCCTGCTGCAATCGCTGGTTCAGTTGTTCGATATCTCCCAGCAAAACGTCGAACTCAAGTCCGCGCCAATCGACGCGCTGTTCCATTAGCGCAGCGAATGCAAATGTATCATTGGGACACGTGGAAATTCCCAGGCGAATTCGTTTGTTCTGGGGCGTGATCATTCAGCGGAACTCTCCATTTGGGCTTCGATTGCCTGACACAGTTGCTCGGTCATATCTGCTGCTGCCTCCATCGCCTCAGCGATATGCCAGCGTTCGTGCTGACGATCTCCCGCGCGATTGGAGATGCCGCGCACAATCGAAACGGGGATTCCGCAAACAGCCCCGGCCAACGCGACGCTCCAGCCTTCCATATCTTCGGCCACAGCCTGGGAAAATCTTGCCGACCGAGTGTTCGCTTCACTCCGACTGGAGGCCGCGGCGCACACTGTCAGCAACTGCGCCGGAGAACCTGGCCATTGTCGCGGCAGCGCCAACTCAAGCATGTCGTCTCGTGAATCCAGACCAATGCTCTCGGCTTGTGACCACCCGACCTCTACAGCGGATTCGTGCCGCTGGCCGCAACCGACGCCGATCCCTTCCATCTCGACGGATTGAAACACCAGCGCTTGTCCGATGGTGTCGAAGGAACGCAAGGCACCGGCGATACCCACCAGCACTACCCAGTGCGGAGCATGCTCCGTAATCAATTGTGTGGCGCGTACGCCGCTGGCGATCGGCCCAAACCCCGTGATTTGAGTTCTTGACAAGTAGTCGCGTCCCGAGGTGCGCAACAGGTCGAGTTCGAACTGAGTCGGTGTCAACAGCAACAACCGTTTGCGCATGGACTTGGGCATTACCTATTCCGCCGCAACTTTCGCCAATAGAAGTTCCGTTCGATGCCAACGTTGCGCCTCGCGACCACACAGGAATACGACGACCAAACACAAACAGAGCATCGCCAAACACCACAAGCTTCCGCGGGGCACCAGTGCGGGGTTCAATTGCAACCATGCGGCCCAACCGCCGTTCGGCGAACCGAACCGCAATCCGGCCGCCAACACCGCCCAAAACAAAGACGCGGCACTGATCGCCACGGCTGCCGCGCGCAGCGAGGTCCAGTGGCACACCTGCCAGACGAACACGGCGTAGAGTCCGATCCACGCCGCCGCGAACCCTTGCAAGAATACCCATCGCGCCAAGGGCGCTGCTGCCCAATCACTGGACCAAGCGCGCCACGCGACAACCGGGGGTACCATATTCACCGCCGCCGTCGCCAACAGCATCGCACCAATCGCACGGCACACGTGCCGGCGGTCCAACAAATAATCGCGGCGCCGCCTGCGCCACCAATCGGCGCTGTGGATGGCTGGGCGGGATTCGGCCGACTTTTGCGGAGTGACCGCGATGCGAATCTCCTCCAGTTGGCCCGAGTCCTGCCGTGGTAAATTCTCTGGCGGCCCGATCATTTTCGGGCTGCTTCCTCTTCTCTCAATACCGCTTCCCATAGCGTATCCACGTACGTATCGATCGTGTGTTCATCGAGCTGCCAGAGCCGAGATTTTCTGCCGCGCATGGCGCGCCAGATTTCTTCAAACAATACCATCGTCCGTTCCCATCGCGTCAACGTCAACTCGCGCCCCGCCACGTTCAATCGTGTCTCCCGTCCCGCATGCCACCAACCCGACCAAGCAGGGGGCAAATGGGGAACAGGGTCATGGTCACGGACCCATCGAAGGTGCGACACGCGGGAATGATTGCGGTATTTTCGATCTCCAGCCCGGGGCATTCCAAACGTGTGCACTTCGGCCGGTTCCACTTGAAGCGGTGAAATCAAACATTGATTGGCCGTTATCAGGGCGACCGCACCGCCCAATGAATGGCCTGTGAACCAGACGGAGCGCGTTTCATCGGCAGCGAATGCCGATTGCCATTGGCCCCACAAGTTCTCGCACGGACGTTTCAAACCGTACAGAATCCTGCCTAACCCTTCGTCCTCTCCCCAACGCATTTTTTGTTCGGCCACGAACTGAACCCAATCGCCCGGTTCGGAGGCTCGAAACGTCAACACGATATCGCTGTCGTTTTCATGGCGGGCCGACAGAAAGTGGCCTTCGGCAATCACGCTCGTGTTGCGAAATCCCAGACATTCTTCGTCAAATGGCGTCGTTGAAGAATAGAGATAAGTGACTTTGCAAAGTTCACACAACAACAATCCACGCTGCCGCGACGAGGCTTTTATCAAAGGGCCTTGCCATCGCGATTTGAACGCTATCTGTTCGGGCCGTTGTATTCGTCCCAACGGCCGCAGCCATTCCGAGTTCAATCCCGACGGTCGCTGTTTCATGGATCGAGGTTGCCGCGCATCAGGTGGACCGTGTTACTAAAAACGACTTGGTTCATACTGCAAAAGGTTAACAACCGCCAAGGCTTCTGTCACGGCGACACGTTGCCTTTCCAGCCTACCAGCCACTTTTTACAATAGGGAACACCCATCACATTCGGTGGGGAATCGCAACGGCCCGAATTGCCTGAGAAATCGCTATGACTACCACTGCACCGAAATCCCAACTGGCGTCCGACAACCATCGCACGCGGGTAGAACATGATTCCATGGGGGACGTATTAGTCCCGGCCGAAGCATATTATGGGGCGCAAACACAACGGGCAGTGGAGAATTTTCCCGTTTCTGGACAGACGTTACCGGTTTCGTTGATCCGCGCGATGGGTTGGGTCAAATATGCTTGCGGTGTCGCCAATCGCGATTTGGGAAAACTCACCACAACGGGAAAGAACCGCCTGACCGACGCCCAGGTCGCGGCGCTATTGCAGGCCGCCCGCGAACTCGCCGAAGGCCAATTCGACAACCAGTTTCCAATCGATGTCTTTCAGACCGGATCGGGAACGTCGAGCAATATGAATGCCAACGAAGTGATCGCGAATCGGGCCATCGAGATCACCGGCGGCGATCGGTTCGCTGCATCCAAACCAATCCACCCCAACGATCATGTGAACATGGGGCAAAGCACGAACGACACGTTTCCCACCGCGATACATGTCGCTGTTGCCCGGGAAATCCAGGGGGAACTAATTCCCTCGCTGCAGCGGCTGCACGCAGTATTGGACAACCAGGCGCGCCAATGGCAATCGATCATCAAAATCGGCCGCACGCACCTTATGGACGCCACCCCCATCACTCTGGGTCAAGAATTCAGCGGATTTGCGCGGCAGGTCGCCTTGTCGGTGGAACGGGCGCGTAAAGCTCTCGATGCCGTCTTGGAACTGCCGGTCGGTGGTACCGCGGTGGGGACGGGTATTAACACGCACCCCGAGTTTGGAGCGCGGGTGGCCGCCGAGCTGGCCCAGGCGCTGAGTATTCCTTTCGTCGAGGCGATGAACCATTTCGAGGCCAACGCCCAGCGCGACGGTCTGGTCGATTGCCACGGACACCTGCGAACGATAGCCACGACGTTGTTTAACGTGGCTAACAACATTCGTTGGTTGGGTTCTGGACCGCGGTGTGCGTTCTTTGAGGTAATTCTGCCCGACCGCCAACCGGGCAGCTCGATAATGCCTGGCAAAGTCAACCCCGTGATGTGTGAGAGCATGATGCAGCTTACAGCCCGCGTGATGGGCAACGATCAGACGATCGTCGTTTGCGGTGCGTCCGGGGGGCAATTTCAACTGAATATCATGATGCCCGTCATGGGAGCCACGGTTTTGGAGAGTATTCTCCTTTTGGCCAATGGAACGCGCGCCTTTATCGATTTTTGTTTGCAAGACTTACAGCCTAACCCGGAAGTCTGCTTGTCCTTCGTGGAACAGAGTTTATCGATGGTCACCAGTCTCAATCCGCTGATCGGGTATGAACAAGCGGCGAAGTTGGCGAAAGAAGCATTTGCCAGTGGCAAAACCATTCGTGAACTGTGCGAGGAACGGGGCGACATTCCGGCGGATCAATTACGCGCAGCGCTGGATCCTCTGTCGATGACCAAACCGCAACCTTGATTAGGACACGTCGAACACAGCTTTCAAACATCCGTCCGCGCGCTGTGAGAAAACCGCGTACCCGCGACTGCAATCCGCCAGCTCGAAACGATGCGTGATGAATCGCGACAGATCGATCCGTTCCCGCACCACGCGATCGGTGAGAAGATCCATGTAATAGCGCGCCGGGCAACGCCCGGTTCGATACGTCACATTCTTGTCATAAGCTTCAACCGGCGAAAAAGCAAAATGTTCGGTACAGTGGCATCCAATCGCCGCTATGACGCCTCCCGGCCGAATCGTCGCCAATGCCAAACGTTGCGCGTCAGGCAAGCCAACCAATTCCATCACGCCGTCGGCACCGCGGCCATCGGTCGCCGCCCGAATCGCGGCGATGGCTTCCTGGTCGGCAGCCAAAGGAACTGCGCCCAATTCCGCGGCCATGGTACGGCGATGTTCGACGGGATCTATGCCGAAAATTGTCCTGGCCCCCAGCATCCGCGCAGCGACTATTGTCAACAAGCCGACAGTGCCACAACCAATCACCACCCAAACTCCGTCCGGTCCAACGTCCGCAGACTCGGCGGCAAAGTACCCGGTGCTGAAGTTGTCACCCAGCAGCAATGCCGCTTCATTGGATAATCCGGGCGAAACCTGTTTTAGAGTGCCGTCTGCCCAGGGCACGAGGACGAATTCGGCTTGCCCGCCATGCAGGCCCCGGCCACCTTGCCGCCAGCCGAACAGTTGGCTGTGGATGCAGCGGCACGTCAACCCGCGCCGACAATAATAACAATCGCCGCAATTCGTAGTGAACGGCGCGAAAACTCGGTCGCCTGGTTTCGTCGATTGCACGGCTCCACCGACTTCGACCACCCGCCCAACAAACTCGTGCCCCATCGCCGTTCCCGCATCTAGCCCCACTTCGCGACCAAAATAGGGATGCAGGTCGGAACCGCACAATCCGGCAACTTCGACTTGAACAATGGCGTCCGTGGCGGCACTGATTCGAGGTTCAGGCAACGTGCGGAGTCCGACCGATTGTACGCCTTCGAAACAAACGGCCCGCATGTCTATGATCCTTCCGCCATCGGCTTGTTTTGATTCTGAGCCAACGATTGAGCCGCCTTGACGACCTGGTCCCAAGGCGCCTGATAGTCGATTGGATCGGGGACGCCCAACTTGTGGAACGCCAAGATTCGTTCGACGTCCGAACCAGTTAATCCATGCGCACGACCGCCATCATCGGGCAAATAGCTGGTCCACGTATTGCGAAAAACGGTAGTGAAATCCAGACCCAATAGTCGGCAACTGTCATGGGCATCGAGCAAGATTTCGTACTTATCGCTGTTCAAATAAGGTAAGTAAAGTTCGATCTGCTCACTCCCCCAATTGCCGACTTGAAATGCGGCCCATAATCGCTGATAGAATTCGGGGCGGCAGTCGGGATAAATCGCGTGATCGCCGGCGTGAACTCCCAAGCCAATCGAAATGCGTTCCCGCCGACGCTCTGCCAAAGTCAAAGCATGGCCGTATAAAATCGCACCAAAAATCGCGTTTCGATTGGGGACGACCGTCACCCGCATCGAGGCTTCTGCATAATGCCCCAGCGGCATCGGCTGTTCCGTCTTGGTGAGCGCGGAATCCAGCAGTCCACCTAAATCTGTTAAATCGATGAGTTGCCACGATAGCGGGTGCCCGCGTTCGGTTAACAGTCGTATATTGGCCTGCAATCGCTCGATTTCCACGCGGTGCCGCTGGCCGTAGTCAAAACTGAGTCCAAATACACGGGTTCCGCGAGCTAGCAAGTGCAACAGCAAACTCGTCGAGTCCATTCCACCGCTCAGCGCCACAACGGCAGCGCCAGGCAGTTCGATACACGCTTCGTCTCTATTCATCGCGGACATTTTAGGCCGACCACGCCCCCTTAGGGAGGCTCCCCCTTCTCAGTGAACATAGTGTCTCCCCCAACGACAGCCAGGTTCGTACGGTGCTGGCAAACCTAAAACTCAAAAGAGGACCTTCCCGCGCGAAAGAGCGGCATTCATCGAGAAAACCTGCCATTTCCTGGGGATTTCACGCAGATTCACCAGCCAATCCGCCTCCAGCTAATTATGCCTGTCCTTTTGGTTGTCCTTTTATTTTGGCGGGGGTTGGACGTCATGGGTGGCAGGCCTGGAAACTTGGGGGCTTTTGGGAAACACTGTCGCGCATGCCGAAGGTGTTAATCGAATCGAACTTTCCGGTCGATCCTATTTCGCAGACCGTAGTATCTGCGCTCGTTTACCGTCAGGAGGGAATAGACGTGAGGGTCTGGTATTCACTCGCTTGTTTGCTAGTACTGGCCTTGGGGGCTGCGGAAGCCCAGGCGCAGTGGCCATACGCGACGACTCCCCAACAGAACGAGTGGTGGGTAGAAGTCGGCGGGCGCGTTTACGACCGGTTGGGTTCTGATTTGGGGCTCCCGCTGATTATCAGCAGCGTCACCAACGAGACCTATCTGGATTCCGATAAGGCCACCGATCTCAATGCGGCCGCCGGACCCGATATTCGTTTTGGCCGCCGCGGCGCATTTGGTCGCGAATGGGAATTTGTCACCAATATGGCGCGATGGCGTGAAGACGTCGAACTGCAAGAAGCCAATATGTTCTCGCCGCTGTTCCCGCTGTTCGAGCCAGACTTCATTCGTATGGAGTACAACTCGACCTTTTACAACTTGGAACTGAACGCGCGGAATTCCATTCTGCCGGGAGTCACGTTGTTGGCGGGCCCGCGGTATATGAATCTCCAAGAACAGATGCAGTTCAACACCGAAACGTTGTTCGTGGATAACGGATTTGCGTTTTTGTTACAGACCGAAATCGCGTCCCATACACGAAACTCGATGATCGGAGGACAAGTCGGCTTGGAATTAAACCAGCCAATCGCCCGCGATATCTACCTCCAAGGTTTCATCAAAGTGGCAGGTATGGGGAACCAAACCCGATTGATCGAAACATCGTTTGACAACTTTAGCAATGTTCGTTCATCCAACGAATTGACGAAAGCGACCGGGACCTTCATCGGCCAAACCGGGGGACGCGTCTACTTTGAGATGGTACCTCGTCGGGTGGCATCGTGGGTCGGTTACGAAGCGACCTGGATCGACGGAGTCGCCATCGCCCCTCCGCAAATGCTGAACACAGACGTGAACGCACCGGTAGTCACTGCCAACACCATTTTCTGGCATGCCATTACCTTCGGCGTCAAGTTCGGATACTAGTCCATTTCCCAAATCAATTTCCAGCAGTTGGCTTCTGGCCGATCGCTTGGCGGATCGAAGCGATCACGGACTACCCATTCGCGATCATGCCTCAACCGCCGGAGTTTGACGGCAGAACGCACCGACAAAGTTTGCAGTAAGGTGTGGCCAGTGGGAATCTCACGCGCCCCGACCCAGCAAACATTCGCGGCGAGTGTTTGAAGCCTTCCACTTTGCGGTGACTTGTTGGAAATCACTAGGGCTGCTGACGCAAGTCAGCAGCCTTTTTGACGTTACCACCAAATCAACGACACCTACGATATTCAGTGAAATCGCTCACGCGTGGTTATTTAAAATCTATCGAACCATTTGCGTTCTTAATGAAAGCCGACTCCTAGCATGTTCGCCGGTCCTTCGGCCGGACCGACAGATGAATGGATCGATTACCTTGGCAATGCACCCGTACATGATTTGCCGTTTCCGTTTGCCGCGCGTTGTCCGGATTCCGGCATGTTGAGCCGCAACGCCACGAACAGCAGATATCCGGAACTATCCACTTCTGCGCACGGAGAATTCTGCCAATAAACGCCGTTGTCCCACGAATGACAGCCTTTCCAAGCAAATTCAGCCCAATCGGTCGTTTGCCATTGTGCAGGGCATGTGCCGGTACGCTTTGAGTAACGCAACAGACCGTTTGAGGATAATTCGTCGTTCAAAAGAAGATACAGTCGAGGAGGTTTCGATGGGCAGTTTTCAATGGATCATGCGGTCAGCATCTATAGCTACGCTGGTGTGTTTCACCGGTTGTGGCCTTTTCTTCCGTTGGTCGGGCGGTGTTGCGGGTTCTGGTACGATCGTTCGGGAGGCGCGACAAATCGAGTCCTTCGACAAAATTGAGTTTGCCGGTGCGGGGACTGTGTCCATCGACGTTGGCCAGAAGTCCGCATTGGAATTGGAATGTGATGACAACTTGCTCCCGCTGATCCAAACGGAAGTCCAAAACGGGACGTTGCATATTCAACCCTCGGAAATGATTGCGCCCACGAAGGAACTGCGCATTAATATTTCGACCGAACACCTAGAAAGATTCGTGGTGGCCGGTTCGTGCGTCGCCAACATCCAAGGCGTCGATGGTACGAGTTTGACGTTGGTCATCTCCGGTGCTGGGACAATTCGCAGCCAAGGGGTCTGCGACGAGTTGGCGGTGGAGATCGCCGGAGCCGGTGACGTGGATTGTTTGCAAGTTGTCGCCAAGTCGGTTCAAGTCCATGTTGCTGGCAGTGGCGATGTTCGAGTGCATGCGCTGGATCAACTGAAGGTGAACATCGCAGGCAGCGGCAAAGTCGTGTATCAGGGTTCGCCGACCATCGAGCAAGACATTGCAGGAGCCGGTTCGGTTAAGGCGCACACCTCCAGCAACGCGGAACAGGAAATCCAATAGACCAGGTTCCATTTCCTTCCTTACAACGCGCGGAGAACATCCGCGCTAGAGTGTTACGTCGTGGGATGTGGGCGTGTTGGGTTGCGAGCAAAGCCAGCCATTGGATTGCCCTGTCCTTCTATACAATCCCCCGAATGACATTGCCGAACACATCGGTAAGGCGAAAATCGCGACCTTGGTAGCGAAACGTCAATCGCAAGTGGTCGATGCCAAACTGATGCAGCAATGTCGCGTGGAGATCGTGAACCGACACCGGATCGATCACCGCGCGATACCCCATCTCGTCCGTCGCGCCGTATGTCGTCCCGGCTCGGATACCCCCACCCGCGACCCAGCCGGAAAACGCCAGAATATGATGATCGCGGCCAGTACCTTGTCCCATCGGCGTCCGGCCGAACTCCCCGCACCAAACGACAAGCGTTTCGTCAAGCATTCCCAATCTCTTCAGGTCCTGAACCAGCGCCGCACTGGCGCGATCGACATCACGCGCCGCAATGGTCATGTTAACTTTCAGTTGATCGTGGTGGTCCCAGGCGCGATGATACAACTGAATCATCCGCACGCCGCGCTGAGCCAGGCGCCGCGCCATCAAGCAATTGGACGCGAAGCTCCCGTCACCAGGTTTGCCGATTCCGTACAATTCCAATGTTTCGGTAGTCTCATCGGAGAAATCGGTCAAGGTAGGAACTGACGTCTGCATCCGGGCTGCCATTTCGTATTGCGCGATCCGTGTGGACAACTCGAAGTCGAATTCCGTTGCAGGTGAAAGGCGGTTGAGCCGGTTGATCTCTTCGATGACTTGCCGCTGGGCACTTTGACAAACACCCGGCGGGTTCCCCACATAATGCACCAAATCGCCAGTCGATTGGAATTCGACCCCTTGAAATCGGCTAGGCAAGAACCCCGCCGACCACTGCCGCGCGGATATTGGTTGGGCACCGCCGCATTTGCTAGTGGATGTCAACACGACGAAGCCCGGCAAGTCTTCCGTCTCACTCCCCAGGCCATACAGCAGCCAACTCCCCATGCTGGGGCGTCCCTTGATGATCGAGCCGCTATTAAAAAAGGCATGCGCCGGATCGTGATTGATTTGTTCCGTATGCAACGAACGAATGATGCACAGATCGTCCGCAATGGAACCGCAATGGGGGAACAATTCGCTCACTTCCGCACCGCATTGACCGTGATGCGCGAAAGCAAATTGCGGCCCCAGCGCTTTCAAAGGAGTATTCTGTAATTGAGCCAGTTGTTGACCGTCAGTAAACGAGGCGGGGAATGGTTCACCGTTCCTCGCCGCCAAATCGGGTTTAAAGTCAAAACTCTCAAATTGCGACGGGCCGCCCGCCATGCACAGATGGATAATCCGTTTGGCTTTGGCGGGGAAATGAAGTCCGTCTTGCACTAGACCTCTGTTCCTGGCTGACGCCTGGTTGTTCGCCGCTTCGCCGACGGCC
>JACTND010000109.1 GCA_014584305.1 Planctomycetota bacterium
CGCAGCCAGTGCATCTCTCGGTTGTTGCCGACTTCTGTTTTGCCCACCACGGGAATGTTGTTCTCGGCTTGGCAGGCAATAACGCATCCGCTGCAACCAATGCAAGCATTGAGATCGATCGTCATGCCCCACCGATGCGGTGAGTCAAAGGTATGTGGCGGATCGAACAGTGGCGCGGGATGAACCGGGTGGGCCGCGGCATGGACAGCATGCTGGTCATGAAGGAACTCGGCCAAAGTCGCTTCATGGACGATCAAACCCGGCTGACCTTTCTCCCCAAGCCGTTTCCGAAGCGCCACATCGGCGATCGACGGTTGCAGATGATGTAATTGCGTTACTACGAGTGTATAGCGCCGTCCCGTTCGCTCGATTCGGACGCCACGCGGGCCAAAGGCCGTCGTCCGCGACCGCAAGGGGTGCACGTCAAATCCCACACCAGTGCCGACCAGGCCGCCCTGGCGCCTCCCGTATCCCAGCGGTAGACTGATACAGCCCTCCGCATGTCCCGGCATGATGAAGGCCGCGATTTCCACGGCACTCCGGGGTTCGTCCGCCTCGAGCCGAATCACATCACCGTGGCGAATGCCCCAGCGATCCGCGTCGACTTTGGATATCAGGGCGGCATTGTCCCACGTCAGCTTTGTTAATGGGTCGGGCAGTTCTTGCAGCCACGCGTTGTTGGCAAATCTTCCATCGTGCACTTTGTAATCGAGGACAAATCGCGCTTCGATGCCCGTATTCAGTCCCGCAGCCGACGATGGCCTGTCCACCCGCGGGTGCGGCGGCGTCACCCAAGGCCAAGCGCTCCCCCGCACAAGTCCATCATGCAAGGCGTGCTCCCACCCGCGAGCCCCCGCTTCTGGAAAGCGTTGTTCAAACGTGCCGCGCACCAACTCCAATCCCGTGGCGCTGTCACCGCGAATCAGCGCCAGCAACTCTAAAGGCGATCGCCCGCCAAAGAGCGGTTGAATCAACGGTTGCTGCATCGTCCAGGTCCCATCCCAGGCCTGGCCGTCTCCCCAGCACTCCAAAAAATGCGCGGCGGGCAACACCCACTGACAATGTGACGACGTTTCATTCTCGTAATAGGTCAAATGGATTGTTGTCAACGGGCGCGCGGGGGTAGAGTCCCAGGCGAATCGAATATCGCCGGGGGCGTGATACACCGGATTGCCACCCAAGATGACCACGGTGTGAATCGCATTTCCTTGCAACGCGTCAGCGAATTGCTCCAGCGGTTCCTTTCGCCGCAAGGGATCCATGAGCGGCTCATCGGTGTAGCTCACCGTTCGGTTGACGTTCTGCAGAACGTGATTGATGGCATGCGCCCATTGATGGACTTCTGAAGTTTGCCCCGGTCCAACTGCAACAATCGATGCTCCCGGAGTCCGCTGCAAGTCGTCCAGCAAATGATCGAGCCATTGCCGCACGTCTGACGAGAGTTCATCGAGCGCTGCCGACAACACTCCCAAACGTGTCGCGAGATAGGACACGCAACGTCCAATTAATGAGGGTTTTAAGGCAAGCCGCCGATCGGCAACCGACCCGGTGATGGAGAAGCCCGGTTCCACCACGTAGAGACGGTTCATCCAACCTTGGGCCACGCTATGCCGCCCGGCCGACCAGTCCCGCGCCCAACGGAGTCGCGCCGGATGCGTTCCCAACAAGTCGAGATCGAACAGGGCGATCGTTCGCGCCTCGGTCAGATCCCAATGGGTGCGCAGGGCCCGACCGAAAGCCAACTGGCTTCCGATCCATTCGGTTTCGCGCGGTGCAGTGTGATACGTAAACCACCGCGCCGCGGGGAGCGAAGTTTCCATTTCGCGTTGCAAGCGAGCTAGGGTAGGGCTGGATGTCGATTCGACGATCAGCGCTAACCCTTGTCCGCGCCGCGCTTGCAAACTGCCAAAATGCGCGCGGGCAAATCGTTGAAAATCGGCCCAGGTCCGCTCAAAGCGCTGAGGAGACGTCCCCGAAGCGCCGCCAACGTCGGCATGTCGGTACTCGATCACTTGTCGATGTCGTTCCGGATCATAGAGCTCCAGAATGCTGGCTTGTATCAGCGCATCGGCTGCACCTACGGAATAAGGATGGTCGGGGTTCCCTTCGATTTTGATCGGTCGGCCGTCGTAGCTTTTGGCCAAAATGCCGGTGGCCGTACCATCCAATTCAAAACAGGTCGCATAGTATTGGGGAACGCCCGGACTCGTACCTGGTGGTTGCGACGCGTGCGGCCGAATCTCTTCTACTGGCCAGCGGCGACAGCCAGTCAAGGTCGCGCCGGCCAACATCAGGGAAGCGCCTGCCAATTGCATAAACCGCCGCCGATCGACATGCTCGGCCGGCAAGGCGGCGATGTCCGGGAACGTCTGTTCGAGGTAGATTTGCACCTCGTCCGCTGTTGGCGGCCGGCGTTCGGGCGCGTGCTCGCTCGTGTGACTCAGCGGTGACATGTCGTGCAACTCGTCATAAAAGTTTCGGACAGAATTCCATAATGCGACTTCAGTTCGGCGCCGAGCGTCGCTTGAGATTGGCCCATCGCCGCGGCGCTCCATTCCATATTGGTAATCTGATCCCGCGGGCGGAGATGCAATTCCGGTTGGCGATGACAGCGGAGGCACCAACCCATCGAGATCGGTTCGCTTTGATAGACTTCCTCCATTTGGTCGATGCGTCCGTGGCAGGTCACGCATCCGATGCCGTGGCTGACGTGCGCGGCGTGATTGAAATAGACAAAGTCAGGCAAGTCATGAACTTTGATCCAAGCGATGGCTCCGCCGTCGCCATAGCTGGACCGCATCTGTTCTAATAAAGGACTTTCCGATTTGATCGAGGCGTGGCAGTTCATGCAGACTTGCGTCGCGGGGATGGCGGCGTATGCTGTTTTCTCCACGGTGCTATGACAGTAACGGCAATCGATCTGCAAGTCGCCAGCATGAACTTTATGCGAAAACGGTAACGGCTGCAGCGGTCGATAACCGACATCGGTTGTCAGCGGCGACATGCTCATACTGAGCAAGACGGGGATGTAGGTCAGAATGCCGATGGCCAGAATAACTCCGGCAGGTACCAAATAATTCGCCCATCGCGGAAACGCGAATCGTTCCGGCGACGACCCCGCGCTGTCCATGATCGCGATTGTTTTGTTCTCTGTCATACGGCCGAAGTCTCGATACTACCAGGAAGTTCATTCACAACGCGGACACGTCACGGGAAACTAAACACCACAACGATTGCGACCCAGCTCACGGCAACGATCCACCACCCCCAGGTCCAGATCCGCAACCGCGCGGGCGTACCGTTCTTCGGATCTTCCAATAGCCAATAGAAGAGTTCGTAACTGGTGGATAACAGGACTCCTAGCAGGAACAGCCCGTGAACGGCCATCGCCGCAACACCAAACTGTTCACTTAACTCCTGGCGCCGCTGTTGCCGCCGGTGTTGAAATCCCTCGCTGCCGATCAAGTCCATGTCTGGCCGCAATTGGATCATGCCAGCGACAGGCACTGCGGCCGGGGGGACCACCCACCGCGCCAACTGCGGGCCAGGGTCGATGCCGCCCGGCGCCGACTCCTGGGCGGCGCTGGCAGGTATGCTCTTGACAAAGGCCGCCAGATGCGCCGCCTGCTCATCGGTTAGAAACGGATTTCCTCCCCGCGCGGGCATTACTTTGCCGGTCGTGTTCGCCGGGTCGGTTACCGAGCGGCCGAATTGAATGACGCGCAGGATGGCCTTTTCATCTGCCGTTCGCACGAACTCGCTCATCCGGAGCGACGGCGCCAAGTTGTTTAGCCCATCACCGGTCGGGCCATGACAGGTCAGGCACGACAGCGCAAACAACTTTTTCCCTTCGGCGGCATCGCCGACAACGGTCACTGGACTCGGACGCGCTGCTGGCGCCGGTCGCCCCATGTGCGTGTAGTCCAGCACGATCGGTGTTGCGCTCAACCACCGCGCCGCCATGATCGCTTGCAAACCGAGAGCGACTAGGCCACAGCAAATGACAATCGCCAAATGACTCCAGCCGGCAAACCAGCGAAAGTCGCGCATCGCCAACCAGCTCCAGTGCAGATTGATCAGGGCCCAGCAGAGCGTTATTGCGGTGAGTAGGGCCCAACCCCAACCGCCGACCCAACTCCCCGCGCTGGTCGCGCGCGGCCCGTACGTTCCGGCGATGATCGCCCAGCTTTGCGCAAGGATCAGCAGCAGAAATGCCAACACGGCCGTGCCCACAAACACCCCGCCGGAAACAGGCGCCGGGCGCGGTATTGCAGCGGACGAAGGGTATTGTTCGCAGGTCATCATTGCCACTCTCGCGGATGCCGTCTCGCGCTCTTGACGCACAATCACGGATATATTACTCTTTAATTCGTCAATTGGCAACGGCGGCGCGCCGTTGCGGGGTGGGCTGCGACAAAATGTGTCACGCGCGAATGGGCAATGCACAAATACGACTGCCGATGGCTATCGCTGGGACGGCAGGGCTGCTCGTGCTAACCGCAGTCCTCTCCGCCCGCGACGGCCTGCGGCGCATGAACGAAGTCGAAACGTGGCGCGGGTCGGAAGCTGCCCAGCGATTCCAATCACCGGGTCCCGAATCACTTCCCGAAGAGATTTTCACAACGCAGCGGCCGTCACCCCCCGTCGTCGATCTGAATGCGCCTGGTGATGCGGCCAACGGGGAACGCATTTTCTTTGAGCGCGCCTCGGTTATGTGTTCGAAGTGCCACGTCGTCCACGGTCGCGGCGGCCAGGTCGGACCGGACTTGTCGCGGATCGGTGCAGAAAAATCGCGGGCGTATCTGCTGGAATCGCTGCTAGAGCCCAATCGGGTGATTGCCGAAGGGTATGCCTCCCTACTCGTGCAGACTTGGGACGGTGCGCTGATTTTCGGCGTAGTCCGCGAGGACGGACCCCAGCAGATACGCCTTATCGACGCTGAGGGGGTGGAGCATGTGATCCCCGTGGACGACATCGAAGCGCGTCGTCCCGGACTATCTGCCATGCCTGCGGACCTTACCCAAAACCTCACCGCCGACGAAATCCGCGACCTGATCGAATATCTGACCACCCTCCGCTAACAACAAGGGGACGCAGCTCATTTCGGCAACCGCAACACACGTCGGCCAGGGGCAGTCATTAATTCCGCGCTGACGTATCGGGTGGCGATCGTCATCCGCTCAGCCAACGGCCATACGTCACTGCAATTACTTGACGACTCTCCCAGCGTGTCCCGGGTCGGAAGCGCGGATCTCACCTTCGAGCGCCACGGCGCGTGGAAACAAAATCGAGTTTTCTTTATGCACATGTTCGTGCATGTCCCGTTCCAGCCGGGCCAAAGATTCCAACATCACGCGCCAGGTGGGACAAGCGCCGGGAGGCGGCTGGAACCCATTGGTCAACTCATGCAAATGGCGCAATTCTTCTCCCGCGTGTTCGTGTTCGTCGATCATACAACGGATCGGATTGGAGACGCTGCCGAAGGGAAAACGGTGTGGCGTGCGGCTGGCCTCCAATTGGCGAATGGCCGGAAAGAGCACGTGTTCCTCCTTCAGCATGTGCGGTTCCAGCTCGTCGCGCAGCGCACGAAAATGGTTTCGCAGCAGCAGCAAATCTGGCTGCGTTTGGCCATGGGCGCGAATGACTTTGTCGATCAGTTCGGCCAAGCGCGGCAGTTCCTCGCGCAGATAGTCATGGTGACGGCGTTCGATATGATCACACAACTCCGACAGTGGGCGTTCTTCCCATCGCGGTGAATCGTCGGCCCTCTGGTGAGATACCGCCAATTCGTTCGTGAGCGACACGACGTCCAGGCCTTTTTCTTCGCAGGCCGCGCGGAGAGTTTTTTGTCCTTGACAGCAATAGTCGATGCGGTATTTCTCGAAAACGCGCGCGGTTGCCGGTTGCCGGGCGACAATTGCCCCCACGGTAGTATCCGCCAGTTCGCGGGATTTCTTCGCAGTAGTCGTCATGTTGTTCTCCTTATTAACGAGTCGGTTTGTATGATATGCCGCGCGCCATACGCTATATATCGCGGCCAGACCCACGATTCCAATGAACACAATATGGACCTTGATCACCCAGTTCATGTGTCCCTCGACGTTCGTGACCCATACTCAACAGCGCCCATTCAATGGGTGATGACGTACGGATCAATCTCATGCCTAGTGGCATACGGCCTAATGAGATCCCAATTGCACCATGCCCTGTGCTGCGCACTCATAGGGATTGTCCTGCTCAATCAACGGCCTGGCCCGTTCGCCAGATTGCATTTCAAACTGCCAATGATTTGCCCACGAGAGCGTTTGCCACATCCGCATCAGCCAATTGCTAATGGCGCCGAACAACGGCAATCGTGTCGTCTCGCACAACTGGCAACAAAAGGAGGGAAGCCAATCGTGCACGTGTGTGCGCGCGAAGGAGCTCAATCCTTCGAGTGTGACGAGTCGCTCGTCGTCCCCCGGCGCGTGCGCGGCCATGGCCAGCGCAATCGTCACAAATTCCAGTTGGCAAATTAAATGATCCGGGCGATCGCCGCTGGCCGCGTTGTAGCGCCAACCGAAGGCCCGATAAAAGCCGGCGACGTCGCCCAGGATGGCGCCTTTGTCGCGCCGAATGTACGACGCTTGGTGGATCGGGCAGAGGGTGGCGCCGTCAAATAGTCGCCAATACTCGTCCGACCATTCTTCTAATGAGGTGCCCCGCGCGTGTTGAATCACGTCGTCAAGTAGATGGTGCAATGTGTATTCGTTTGGAGTTAACAACTCCGACAGTGCGGTTGCGTGGAGCAGTTCGCTCTGTTCGTGGCCCGTCAACGACGTCCACGACGGTTTCTGTGGACCACGCTCTGGCGGCCGCAGCATGTCCGCGGTCAAAGCCACCAAGTCCGCTTGAGCGGCTAGTTGTATCGAATGATTCATGGTGTGATCCTCATGGGGAGCCAGTTCGTAATATGTTTTTGCCCACCACGGTTTTGCGCTTGTCCGTCCCAGACCGCGAGCGCGATGAGTTGTTGCTGCGGGTTTTGTTGGAAGCGATCCAGCAGTTTATCACCCGGGGTTATGGGCCGTTCAAAAACAACATACCAGCGTCCCTCGTGCCATCGGCCGCGCGCTTGACCCGCAGCTTCGGGAACGTGGGTCGAGGTCCCAAATCCGTGCGCGGTGATCTGTTCCAGCGGACATTTGCGTTCAAAGTTCGTCATCGGATTTCCCGCTGAAGCGGCAATCAGCCACTGCCGGGCGGAGGGGTTATCGCGGAGCAATTGATCCGCCCCATACGGTCCCGTGTGCGAGGCAAACCAGTAGAAATCGTTGTGGGCGTTCGGTTTGACAACGACCGTATCTTGAAATCCTTCATCGACGTCTTTTTGCCAAATTGCTTTCCAGTACAAGATCGTGACTGGCAGATCGGGTCCGCCCATGGTGTAGGGTGCGCCATCGACCAGAGGAAACTGGAGGGCGACCGCATCGGAAAACTGTCCGAAATCACTGGTGACCGTGGGTTCGGCTTGCTCCCAACTCAATCGCCATACGAAGCGAGCCGAATCGCGGGCTGCTTGGACGCGAATCGTGGCAACCGTACCGTGCGGCAGCATCGGTTCGGCGACTTGTTGGGCTTGCAGCGGAATGTCCACCTCCGCGACTTGGCTCCACAGCGCATCGAGCGGGTCGTCACTAGTGGGCGCTTGCGGCAGTCGGACCACCGTAATCTCCGGAGGGGCTTCGATGGGGGTCGAACCCGCCAACTCCCCTGGGGGCGGCAAGTTCTCGCCCGCCGGCGCGTTGGAATCACCGCCGCTGGGGATGACCACCACCACGGGGCGACGCGTGACCATGAAGATGGACGCGACCATCGTGACAACGATCAAAGTCATGGCGGTCATCAGCACCAAGAGCAACTTGCGGTTGTCGTTGTTTGGTTGGGTGTTCATAATGGGTATCCTCAGCATCAAGCGGCGCAGGCCCGCATCCAGGCTCGTAGTTACACTGTGTTCTGACGATAGGCGCCGTATTGTTCGTCGTAGTGTTTCCGAAAATACGTCGGCTCCGTGAAGGGCACGCGCGCGCATTCCACTCCATCGACATCCCAGCCGACGGCTTCGTCCCCCTGTACTTCGAAGCGCGTGATGATGCGCGGGCTGGCGCCGAATAACAGCAGCGCGCCGAGCAGTTGTCGATCATTTTTGAGATTGCGATACAGTTGTTTGGCTTCCTCGACCCCCGGCCCGAAGATCATTTCCAAGAAGGGGTCCGGCACGTGGATGGGGGGAATATAAAAGACATTGGGGCCGGTGCCGAATTGGGGATAACTGGGCAGCGCCAGTTTGCGAATTTTGATGATATAGTCCAAAGGATTGTCCTCGCGCGGCGGTCCTTCGGTCGTGAGAAATCCGTGCAAGCGAATCTTGCCAATGCACGATTCGACACAGAGGGCGACGTTGCCTTGTTCCACCCGGGGAAAGCAACCGATGCACTTCTCGCTGGCCCGATTGATCACATTGAAGAAAACCTTCTTGTAGGGGCAGGCTTCGATGCAATGCTGGTAACCGCGGCAACGTTCTTGATCGACCAGGACAATCCCGTCTTCTTCTCGCTTATAAATGGCCTTGCGCGGGCAGGCGGCCAGACAGGCGGGGTGGTCGCAGTGATTGCAGATGCGAGCCAAATAGAAGAGCCAACCCTCGTGTGTCCCCTCGAAATACGCGCCCAGATCGATCATTTGCGACAGATCATCTTCCCCTAGATTCGGGGAAGCGTAGTCGCGTTCGGTAGGCAGGTAACCGAGGGGCGGCTTCCCTTCGCCATTTTTCTCGAATACGGTCAGGCTGACCAACTGGCGTTGGTTATTCCACTGGCAACTGCCACACTGCTGCATCAAGCGGCTGTCCCACGCTTGCGGATAGCCGCCATAAGGTTTCGTCTCGACATTGTTCCAGAAGATGTTCTCTTGACCCTTGCCGCTGGTCCAGCACGTCTTGCAGGCGACGGTGCATGTTTGACACTCGATGCATTTGTTGGTGTCGAAGATATAAGCGACCTGCCGTTTGGGAGGCGGTGCGTCGTAAGGATACGCTTGCTCGCGGCCGATTTGCCAGTTGAATCGTTTAGCCATCGTTGTCACCCTCTCAGACCCATTCGAAGTAACCGGCCGCCAGATAGCGTTTCATTACCGGGCTTTCGTAAGTCGGCCTCAACCCCAATGCGGCCGGACGCCACAAACCGCGGCCGTTGATCCCTCCCGGTTCGGCGCGCGTGATGCGCACGATCGACTCCCGTGGTGCTCCCGTGGGGCAGTGTACGTCGGGGACAAAGCCCTGTGCCATCTCTTGCGTAAACTGTTCTTTGACAAACAGCGTGTCGGTCATGTGCGTCGGCTTGATGAAACCGCGCGTGCAACTTTGATGACTTCCGGAGCGGAACATGGCCTTGTATTTGGATAGTGGAGATTCCGCCAGGCCTGTCGGGTGCACGGACGCACCGTATACCGTCCCGTAGGTGGCGCCGTGCGCATTGTGCCACATCCGCGTCACGCCGCGCGGCGTTCCAGGATAATAGCGCGCGCGACACATCAGGCGGGCGACCTGGTACCATTCCGGGTTGTTTTCCCAGCCGTGGAAGGGCCGGTCTTTGGGGTCGGCGTCGATCCAGACGTAATCCCCGTCTTCGATTCCTAGTCCCTTGGCGTCAAGCGGATGGATATCGACATACATTTCGGACACCATCGGCATCCGCCGATCGGCGCGGTTCATGTCGCCGAACGGACCGAACCAGACGGCAATGATATCGACGTCGGTCGGCGTCGTGTGGGCCCCATGTCGATACTTGGGCGTGTGGAAGATCAGGTTGTATCCATACTTCATGAGCGGATGCTGCGTTCGCAACAGTTCGTCCACGGTCAGGATCACATTGCGGGCTTGGCGCGCATCGCCGGACAGGTCGCGCCGCGCAGCGCCGTAATCTTCCGGCGACTTGGGACGCAGCAACGGATGCGGTCGCGCGACGATGACATTCGGCTCATAAAACGTCGAGTCGATCGGTTCCCGATGCAAAACCAGGTTTTCTCCCGCGTCGATAAACTCCGGCTCATCTCGATAAAATTCCAAACGTCCGGTGCGGGTGTACCAAGGGCGGTCCTCGTTCGATTGCTCAAAACCGACGTATTTGGGATAGGTCCGTGTTTGCAACAAGGCGGGGATTCCCTGATTCGCTTTGGCTTCCAAATCTTCAATCGTGTAGCCGCGCATCGTGTTGGAAAAATCGAGGATCCGTTGCAGGTACGGGCGCACGGTCCCCTGGTTGACGAAATGCCACATGTCAGCCAAGCGCCGGTCGCCAGTCAACTGAGCCAGCGCACGCCCCAAGCCGGCTGCCACCTCGACGTCGCTGCGCGTGTCGTGAATTCGCGGCAGCGGCGTCTCGGGAAATACATAAAGAAAAGGATTGGTGACGCTAATGGTCAAATCTGGGTATTTGAATTCGGCCCAACTATCGACGGGAAAGACCACATCGCAGTACTCGCAACTTGCCGTCCACCACCATTCGTTGATGGCCACGAATTCCACGCGCCGCAACGTGTTGACGACCGTTTCATAGTGGCCTTTGGCGTTGCCGATCAAGGAATTGGAGTTGGAGACGTGGATGGCTTTCGTCGGCGTGGGAATGTGTGTCTTGCCGGTCAGCACGGCCTCGCCATAGCGCAGAATCGTGTCGCCGTGATTGAAGTAATGGACTGATTCGGGACGGAAATAGCGCCTCGGCCGGGCTGGTTTCGTGGGGTCCAACTCCAAATCGAACGGGTTTTCCGTGTTGTATTGCGTGGCTCCGCTAAAGAACCCCACGCGGTAGTTGCCGGCATACGAGCCGACATTGCCACCGATGAAGCCCACATTGCGCGTCAAGGCGGCGACGAGAAAGACCGTGCGGTCCTTGAGATCGTTATTGAAGAATTGGTTGGGCCCCATGCCCATCACGAACGACGTCTTCTCCGGATGGGCTGCAATCTGGCGCGCCAACTTACGAATCGCATCGGCGGGCGCCCAGGTCAGTTTCTCCACCTGTTCTGGCGTATAGGAGCCATCCAGCATCTCGCGGGTGACGTCGAACACCGTCCGACAAGCGACGGTCTGCCCATTGGCCAAGGTGACCTGAAAAGTTCCTTCCAGTGCCGGTTCGATTCCAGACGCGAAGAAAAATTTTCCGACCTGATCGCGCGTGACAACGGCCAGTCCATTCCGCGCCTGATCCCAGCAAACATAGTCACCCCAAGCACTGCGGCGCTTTTCCGAAACGAGGGCGTGCGGTTGTTGGTAGGGCGGCGGCGGGCGCTGGCCGTCGGGCAATATGACTAGCCCATTGCTCAACGCCGCCAATTGATAATCGGCAAACACGTCGCTGGCTTGCAACATTTTGCCGGTGTCCATCCGCACGAGCAGCGGCAAGTCCGTGTGTGCTAGGACAAACCGTCGATCGTACAACTTTTCGGCGATGATCACTTGCGCCAACCCCAGCGCCAACGCCGGCGTCGTCCCCGGTCGAACAATAAACGCTTGATCGGCTTTACTGGTGGTGGCCGAATACTCGCAGGCGATGACCACCACGGTCGAGCCCTTCATGCGGGCTTCGGTCAGCCAATGCGAGTCGGGCATTTTCGTGCAGATCCAATTGATACCCCAACAGAGAATCAAGTCGGAATGTTCGACGTTGCACAGATCGAAGTCGCTCGTCTGTTGGCCGGTCACCATCGGATGCCCGGGAGGTAAGTCGGTGTGCCAGGTGTAATTGTCCCAGCCTCGCGCGCCGATCGCTGCCTCGGGGCCGACGCCGCGCAGGTGGCTGTCCAGCAGAGCCATAGAGTTGGCCAAACGGTATTGCGCCATGATCCGCGTGGCCCCCAAGGCTTGCATGCCGCCGCGAAACTTGAGGACTTGCACTCCCGCCCCTTCAGTCGCCGCCGCCATCAGCGGATCAAACCCTTGGGCGATCAGCCTTTGCTGCCCTTCGCGACCGTTATAGGTCTCGGCGATATTCTTCAAAGCGCGCGCCGAATACTCGAAAGCCTCGTCCCAGGTGACGGCGACCCAAGCGTCTTTGCCGCGTTGTAAGTACTTGTCGTAATCCACCGTCCCGGTTTCTGGGTCGCGCGGAAAACCATCGTCCACCCATTGCTTAAACCCTTTTCGCAATAATGGGCGCTTGCAGCGGCGATCACCGTAGAAGCGACGCACCAACGCCAGGCCCTTTTGGCAGACCCGCGGTTCCCAACGCGCACTGGCGCGATTGCCTTCCAAATCGGTGGCCTTTGAAAAACCGTAGGTCGGGCTAATCCGCGTCACGACGCCGTTCTTGACGTGCGCATTTAGGAGACAATTGTGAGTATCGTTCGGCGCGCAGAGAAAAGTGAACGTACTGTCCGACGCATACAGATTGCGATAGTGCTTTTCCCAATCGCGGTTGGGATAACCGCTCAGCGGATTGTCCACCGCCAGCGGAACCAGGTCTTGGACGGTACCGACCGCCCATTGCCCGCACGTGGCTGCGCCGGCGCCGGCCAAGGCCAATTGGTAGAGGAACGTGCGCCGCGAGGGGGGCGGTGTCTGCTCGACCGCTTCCGAGAGGACAGCCGTGTTCTCGGCCATGGCCGCCGTGATGCGTTTCCCCGCCATCGGAAACCCCTTTCTATCGTTGGAACCCAAAACAACGAATTACGGATATGGAATTCGTTGTTTGATGGTATTATGAAGTGGTCGGCTGGGTCAAGCCCGCGGGATCAAGAAAACGCCAGGCGGCAAATTTGTCGCAGTTCACGCCGGGACCGGCTGCTTGCGTCCTTGGCAAAGCCGCCAACGAACGGCACAATCGAAACCATGTCATTGCGCGGAACGCTGTCATGATGTACCAAAAAACTACGCAAAACGCGATCGCGGCCGTCAGCCGATTGGCGGAGACGTTTGCAGACTCGGAATGCTTGGTCTCGTCGCGCGATATCGCCGAGAGTCGGAGTTTACCGATTCCCATTGTCGCCAAGATTCTGACAGAACTTTCTCGGGGCGGCCTGATCGTCGGCTCACCAGGTCCCGGTGGTGGTTACCGCTTGGCGCGACCGCCGGCCGAAGTTTCGCTCCGCGACGTGGTCGATTTGTTCGAGCGCGAATCCCCGACCGCTTGCCCTTATGGTCCGAGTTGGTGCGGACATGGAGATCCTTGTCCTTTACACGATTCGATGATTGCGCTGCGACAAAAGATCGACGACTATTTGTCCCGCACAACGTTCGCGGTGTTCGCCAAGAGAAAAAGGGGCGCGGGCAGCAAAAAGCGCCGCCGCTAAGAACAAGTCTAAAAACAATTAGGTGCCACCCACCTAATGTATTGCCGTCGCCGCACCCAACGAGACCTCCAACTTTCAACTGATGGCAGCTAAATGGCGGCTTGTACTATTCGCCGTGCAATGACAGGTTACACAAATCGCGATAGGTGCCACCCACCTAAAACGGGCTTCGACCGCGGCCCAATATGTTGTGCATCCACAGGCAACGCGACATTCATCCATACAACGGAATGCTGCTGCACGCTGCCGGCCTGCGCGCGAGGTTCTTGCGTTTGCTGATCGCGGACTTCTCGGCGAGAAGCCTAACAATCCGCCGGACACGCGGCGGGATTTGTTTGATGATGGTGTTGGGCAGCCACCGATAGCAAGAAGCCTAAAGATCCGCCGGGCAAGCCAGCAGGATTCCATGGCGGATTGGTGCTTTCGCCGGGCCTGATGGTCAGTTCCACATACCAGCCAAACGCGCATCCGATACCGAAAGACACAGAATAATAGTGAGCGCAGGCTAACGGTGGCCGGTAAACCAAGGACTGGCCAGTGCGTTGTTTTTGAAAAAGTCGATCATCAAATCGCCGACTTTTTGTCGTCCGCGCTCGTTGGGATGGATCGCATCGGAAAAATCGTCGGCTTGCCAGGTCAGCCCGTCGGCTTTGCGAGGCCGCACGCCATCGGCCCACAAGTACGGCCCCCACACCAACAGCGGCGCGCGAATCTCGCCGCGATTCGAGTCCCAGTTGAGCGCCGCCTGGCCGGCCTGTTGCGACTGAATCAGTCGGCGAACGACGAATCCCCCTTCATAGGCAAAGGGTTCCGGATTGAGCGACCCAACCGAATAGCCGCCATAGGTGCGGCTGCTGAGATAGACAATGCGCAAGTTGGGAAACCGCGCCCGCGCATTCTGCACAACTGCCGTTGTATCCTCCGCCAACTGCTGGCCGTGTTCATTCAAGTCGCCGATCGGGTTCTTGTTGGCCAGTTTGACCCAGGCGACCTGCACTTGCTGCGGGCTGAGTCGCGACGCGCGTAACCTCCGATCGGCTTCCAGCCAGGCTCGTCCCTGCGGATCGACCCATTCGGCCATTGCTTGACCGCCTTGCGCGCAATCCACGATTTTGACTCGCGGCGATTTGGCCGGATCGGCGTCCGCCATCTTTTTGAAATGGGAGAACTCTTGCGTAGCATTCGACATACCGATCGAGATCAAACCGATGGTCCCTCGCGGGTTGGGCTGTCCGTTTTCTTCGCGTGGAACGATCCGTGTCCATTCGCGCTCGGCCGCCATTCTCAAGGATTCCGGCGGCTCGTTCTGGCCGCCGCCGTACAAGCCACCGTCTTCTCCCAAATACTGGTCGTCGGCGCCCATATCGACCAATGGAGTCAAGCCAATCGACGATCGCGGTTGGCGCGCGCCTGCGGCGTCCAAGCGTTGGGCCTGTTCGCGGCGCAGTTCTTGGGCGCGCCGCAGAATGGCCAACTCGTCGTCAGTGAGTGTTTCACCCAACTGCCGTTTGCGTTGCAATCGCCGCGCCTGCGACCAATCAAAGTCGTCTTGCGCTGCGGCTTGACCGCTGTTCGATTCTTGCCACGCAGCCGCGCTGGCGACCGGCAGCGTCAGGCTGCCACAGAGCACAAAACTCAACAGTCCAACCAACGCCGAATCTGCCCAATACGGTTCCCTCGATCGCCGTTGCATGCCCAAACCCTTACGATGCCCAATGCCCACTCGCTACGAAACGTCTAGCGCTATCTTAACCGAAAACCCAGCCCAATCGCACTGAGTCAAAAGATTGTGCTACAGGTGGTTACTTGCCAGTTACCGGCGTGATGGAGTTCATGCCGGAGGGTTACTTGGCTGGATTTTCAACTACAATGAGAACTCTGTGTTCGCAACGAACGAAAGCATCGTCGATGGGCATCCGGGGGAGCTATGTTGGGGATTCGGTATCTCAAATCGCCGCCGACGCGGCATGTGTTTCTATACAAAAATGGACAGGTGGTGCGGCAAGGCGCCGGAGCGTCCTTCTGGTATTTCGCACCAACGTCGTCGATTGTTTCCGTCGAGTTGGGCAGCGTCGATGTGCCGTTTGTCTTCGAAGAAGTCTCGGCCGATTTTCAGGATGTCACGCTGCAAGGCCAGCTTACCTATCGTGTGGCCGATCCACAGAAATTGGTGCGCCTGTTGAACTACGCGGTGGACGCGCAAGGCCGCTACGCCAGCGACGATCCGGACAAACTCAACGAGCGGTTGATCCAGCAAGTTCAGAAACGAGCCCACGCCTTCACTCAAGCGGAACCATTGCAATCGCTGTTATTGCTGAGCGAGCGTCTGTCTGGTGAGCTGCTCGAATCGCTGCGCGCGTCCGACGTCGTCGCGACGCATGGACTGGAGATCCTCACGCTCTCGATCTTGAACATCAAGGCGACACCGGAAATGGCCAAAGCCATGCAAGCGGAAGCCCGCGAACAATTGTTGTTGAAAGCCGACCAGGCGGTATTTGCCCGCCGCAATACGGCCATCGAGTTGGAGCGGCAAATCAAGGAAAACGAGCTGAACACCGAGCGGGCGATCGAGGAGAAGCGGCGCGAAGTGCGGCAAGCGCAAATGCAAGCCGACGTGGCAATCGAGCAGCAGCGGTCCGAATTGGTCGATCAACAAGTTGCCAACCAGCGGAAATTAGCCGACGCACAATTGGAGTCGTTGAAGGGGACTTTAGAAGCCCTAAAGCGCGTCGATTGGAAGACACTCGTGGCCGCCGGAGGGCAGGGGGATGCCCGGGGAATGATCGCCATGGCCTTCCAACAAATCGCCGAGAATGCCCAAAAGATCGGCCGACTGGACATCAGTCCCGATTTGCTGCAATCGCTGCTGGACGATCGCGGGGACTAGGCCATGCAGCGGTTGCCGTCGATCGTGATCGTCACCGCGCCCACGCGCTATCAAGGGTTGGTCGCGCGATGGGGGACCAAGGGGCAAGCAAAGTTTCGGTTGCAACGCGCGGCTGCGCATCAAGTCTTACAGATGCGGACCGACGCCGGCACAGCGCAATCAGCGGCGGCGGCCGAAGCCGACTTTCAGCGCTATGAAGCCGAGAATGATACGTATCAAGCGACGGTGGAGCAGGCGCGAAAGTCCCTCGATCTGGGCTATCCGCTGACGGTAGTCGAACGGCGTTACCTGCCGACGTACGAATTTCGCAATGCGATGGTGGTCGTCGTCATCGGCCCCGACGGATTGGTGGCCAACACGGCGAAGTACGTTGGGGACTTGCCGATCATCGGCGTCAATCCTGATCCGCAACGCATCGACGGAGTCCTTTTGCCCTTTCGCGTTTCGCAGGTCCGTTTGGCAGTGGAACGCGTCGTACAGCAATCAGCGGTAGAAAAACGTGTGACCATGGCGGAAGCCCTTTTGAATGACGGCCAAAGTCTGTTGGCATTTAATGATTTATTCATCGGACGACGGACGCACGTTTCGGCCCGATACAATGTGACCTGGCGCCGGTTTAGTGAGTCGCAATCATCGAGTGGCGTGATTGTCGCTACCGGAGCGGGCTCGACCGGTTGGCTATCCAGCATTTTCAACATGACGCGCGGTGTCAGCACCTGGACCGGCGGAGCGCCGGGCAAGACGGTGCGATTGAACTGGGATGAACGGGCTTTGGCCTGGGTGGTGCGCGAGCCGTTTGCCAGCCGCTTCTCGCAGGCCGAACTGGTCGCCGGGCTATTGGAGCACGGTGAGGAACTGGTGTTGGAGAGTCTGATGCCCGAAGGGGGGGCGATCTTTTCCGACGGAATCGAAGACGATTTCCTCGAATTCAACAGCGGCGCGACTGCCCGCATTCGCCTCGCGGAACAGCAGGCTCGACTGGTCGTGCCCTAAAGCGTTTTCGATCTGCATCCCCTGTTTAACGCTTAACGAATTCGAGCTTCCCAACCCACGGGTTGCGTCCAGGCTTGCTCGAACTGGTTCTCGAAAGAAGGGTCGGGGTGCCGGCGACTGCTGGTGACGATCGCGCGCACGTACAACTCTCGACCGGTTAACTGATAGGACGGGTTCTCGCCGGAAACCTCGGCAAAGACGGTACCGATCTGGGGACAGTAGCGATCGGCGACTTTCAATAGATTTCCATCGGCGTCCACTCCCACCGGCCAAGTGGCGTCATAGTCGATCGGAGTGCCGACGAATCGAGTGGAATACGTCACATCGGGTTGCGATTCAAGGGCGAGTCGCAACGTCTGAGTTTCTCGATCGAAGGTCACCTCGCGCAGGGTCACACCGCTGGAACTATAAAAATTGCCGCGGTCGATCGCCGACAAGATTCGCTCCGGGCTCAACTCCGCCGCGCGAACTTGAATCCAGCCGCGACCGGGCCGGGCACCGGTGATGCCGTGATAATTGTGGCTGTCGTCCGTAGCCAATCCATACAGCGGGGCCGATTTGAATCGATCGATCCGCAACGTGTTGGCGATGTCCCACATCAATTCCAAGCCGGGGCGATATTCATCCCCCAGTGGATTGACCGCCGGGTGGCCGTTGTAAATCTCAAAGAAACGTTCCTGAACGACGTAGGCCAAATCTTCGGGAGTTACGGCCCAACCGAAGTTGGGGTGATTCAGGTGGACCAGCACTTTGCGTCCAGTCCGTTGAGCCACCTCGTCCACCGCGCGGAGGTTATTGGCGATCGCTTCTCGAACCGTCGCTCCACCGGCCGGTCGGATCAGTTCCGGGACGTTCGTGGCATTGAGGTGCACCGGCAACCGGCCCACGGCATCGGTGATTTCTTCACCAGGTATCATCAGAAACCGACCCTGGGCTTCGACCAGCGTGCGGAATTCGTCGAGGGGTTTCAGTCGCAGTTCTTCGTCCTCCGTGCCGGAATGACGAAACTCGACCCAATCCGTCCCGAAGCGAGTTAGATATTTTTCAATCACGGATTGGCCACCGCGGCGTTCGATCTCCGCGCGCTTCATCCACCGCTGGCCGACGCTGAGAATGTTATGGTCGGAGAGGGCCAGAAAATGGTAACCGCGATCGAGATACCAAGCCGCGATCATTTCTGGAAAATCGTCTCCATCGCTCCAAAGGGAATGCGTGTGCAAATTCCCCTTCCACCAGCGATCGGAGGTTGCCCGCGCCGGATCATCGGCCGACACAGGGCTATCGGCCAACCAACTTAACATCCAGACAATTGCACATCCCAGCGGCAACTTCGACATGGTCCCCTCAAGAGAATCATTTGCCGGTCGGCCGACTCAACGACGCGGCCCCGCCGACGATAGGAAGCTCCAAACGGGTTCCCGACAAGTCAACAGTCAACGCCGTTCCCGGTTCCGGCCACAGCGTGAAATCGTAATCGCTGGAGAAAATCATCAACCCAATTTGCTGACCGGCCGGGATCACTTGATCGTCCGGTTGGAGGTCGAACGTCAATTCATAGAAACGACCTGGCTCGAGCAGTTCGCTTTCGCGCAGCGATCGATAATTCTGCGGATTGGCCCAACCGCGGGTGATGATGTTGTCGGTAATGCGACGACTCTGGGTCCAGGGTAGCGAAACCAACCACACGGACAAATTGCACGCCGGGCGATCGCAGGCCAGGCGAATGGTCAACTGCGGCACTCCCGAAAGGTGCAGGTCGTCGGTCAGTGGCTCAGTGACATACAGCAGTCGATGATCCGACGTCGCGGCTTGCGCCAAATCCGCTCCAGCGATAGTAAAGTCATCGACGAGCTTTTCTTGACAGGTGTCATCATGGGGAACCAAACGCAATCCACCCGATTGGTTGCCACCGGGATGCAGGAAGAAAGTAACTGGCGCCGCATCGGGATGCGGATAATCCGGATAGGACGTCGGTTCGCTGCGCCGTGCGGTTTCGCGGACGATCCAGGCGCGGGAGTCATTTTCGACGCCATTCTGGATGCCGTATAGATAGCGCGAAAACCAGCGGTTTTTCATCGTGAGGGGCGGATCGCCGCCATGCCCTCCTTGGTGGTAATAAATCTGCGCGGGGACGCCTTTTTCTTTGAGCGCCTGATAAATGCGATAGCTGTGTTCGGGCATCACGTTCCAGTCGTTGAAGGCGTGGCACATCAACGTTGCGGCGGTCAGCTTGTCGAGTTGGTTGAGATAATCGCGGCCAGCCCAAAAATCGTTATAGTTGCCGCTGACACGATCAAAATTGCCGCGCAATTCCTTGTCGCGGACCGCACAAATGCAGTGATCGCGCCGGTCGGGATGACCGCTGTTGATGAAGTCGAACAAGACGTCAATATCTTCGCCCATCCAACCGCCAGGATGGCGGATCAGACCGTAGGAACGATAGTAATGGTAATACGAGGTGTTGGGCGCGATCGGGATAATGCACTCGAGACCTTCAACGCCGGTCGTCGCCGCGGCCAAGGGGAGGGTCCCTTCGTACGATGTGCCAATCATGCCGACCTTGCCCGTACACCAGTAAGCGATCACTTCTTCATCGGTGTCGAGTTCTTTGTAACCCTTAGCCCGACCGTTGAGCCAATCGATGACGGCTTTGGGAGCGAGCGACTCGTTCGGTCCCCCCACGGTCGGGCAGCCTTGAGACAAACCGGTGCCCGGTGATTCCGAGTGAACCACGGCGAAACCACGGGGCACCCATTCATCGACATAGGCGTTCGAGATCACGGGGCGCAAACTGCGATGCCCGATCGCTGGAGGATCTTCGCGCGGCGGGGGGGGATCGCCGAGTTCCTGCCGCGGGTTCCAGAAGTGCTCCTTGGCAGTCGAGCCCGTCCCCGCAAAGTACGGGCTCGTGTTGTAGATCACGGCCACCTTCAGACCCTCGGTATCCGTCTGTTTTGGTCGCGTCACGGCTACATGCACGCGATCGAGTTTCCCGTCGCCATCGGAGTCGAACTCGGTTTCGACGAACAGATCATGGCGGATCCACTCATTGCGATTGCGAAACCCCGGCACGATCTGCGCTTCGCCATCGACAAATACCGGCACCGTCGGGGCGGCGGCCGGAGGAGGATCCTGCTGCGCGCCAACGGTATTACTGAAAACGGCCAGCAACGCGACGCCGATCACCTGCCAATACCAATGCAAGTTTCGATAAACTTCGATCAATGAAATGCGTGACGATTTCATGGTTGCCTTTCTGTTGGGTATCGATCGTCCCCTGCCACCGCAACGAATATAGGTTGCCGATGTTGGTCGATAGCATTGTAGTCCAACGTTCGCGCTGGCGGAAATCGGGTGCGTCAGAAGATGCTCACGGACTGCGTGCGTCGCGCCTGCGCCGTCGGTTATCGATCAAACGAAGCTGGCGCTGTCCAATGCGCGCTGCTACTTGTGTTGCCACAGATCGGCGTCGTTCAACACGGACCGGGGGCCGTCGCCGTCCAGCCACTGCCGGGCAGCCGCGTCGTCGCGCAGATATGCGTCCCAAAAGGCGGTCGAAATCGCCAGGATCGATCGGTGATGCTGTGGGTTGCGCCGCAGCCGATCGTTGAACAACGGCCGGTCGGTGAAAATCGAATGCTCCGCCTGATCGAGGACCAACTCGTATTTGTTTCCGGCGGGGAGGGCAGGATAGACTTCGCGCCGCGATTCGGGGGTCGAGTGGCCGATCGGCGCGTCGTCATGGGTACCGGTCATCAACATCCAGGGAATTTTCACCGTGCGGAAAGCAATGTTGGGACGACCGACGGCAGGGACGCTCGGGCTGAGCGGCATGGCCGCTTTGATCCGCGCGTCCGTATAGCGTGCCGTTCCCAAAAACGACTGCCCACTTACCGCTTGAGTCGTCACTGCCCCGAAGGAATGGCCCGCCATGCCGACGTGTTGCAAGTCTAGGCGCCCATGCAGCGTGTGCTGGGGGTCGCCATTCCACTTCTCCAATTGGTCGAGGACAGCCGGAATGTCTTGCACGCGCAAAGTAAAATTCTCACCGTCGGCCGCGCGGCGCAGCACCGCCAGACGATCGGCAAGTGGCGCGTCCCGCCATACGGACTCGTCGCTTCCTGGATGTTGCACGAAGACGCACACATAGCCGCGCGCGGCCCAATGTTCACCTAAGAACTTGCTCCCCTCACGGTTGCCGCCCAAGCCGTGACTGAACACAATCACCGGCGCGGGGGCCTGCATTTTCGGCAAATAAAATTTCAGCGGCAGGTCACGATCGCGCCGTTCATCACGGCAGTCAATCAGCAGCGTTTCCAGTTTGTCGTTAGTGACGGCCAACGGGTCATAGGTTGCCGGCGCAGTCGGTTGGGATCGGTTTTGGGCCACCGTCATTGGCTCAAAGCCTGTCGTTGCAATACCGCAAATGAACAATACCAAGACGACGAAGTTCCATGCTCTCATTGCTAGTTCTCAAACCGAATTTCCGTGGACCAGCGCATACAGTCCGATTGAATATCCAATCGGGTTTCCAAGGCGCTGATCCATCGAAAGACGTTCAACAGCAGATCAACGTTTTGTTCGGCTGTTGCTGGATTACTCCCCTGTTCCATCATATTCTGGACGACCAACAATTGACGGTTGACCTGCAACAGTTCCGCCAGAGCGGGGCCCTCGATGCGCAGCCAAGAATTCGTTTCCGGCGCCATCGGTTTGCTCGATTCTGCGGCATGGGTTAGCGTTTCGGCCAGACTGCGTGTGCTGGACAGAATGACGCGGTCACCGTGGAAAGCCAATGTCGGTGAGAAATTGTAGTGCACCAATCCGCGCTGCGACCGGGCGTCCAACACATACGTCGCGGCGCTCATTTCCACGCCGTCGCGAGATTCGGTGACCAGATCCAATTGCGGATAACCCTCCATAGCCAGTTGAATGTTGGCGAAGCCGATAACGCTTTGGTAAGCGATCCGCAAACGGCGTTTGATCTCACCCGGTTCCCGAAGTGTGCCAACCAACGCGAACGAAGGCAACTTCAGCTCAGGAGGGTATTGCGCGTCGTATTCTTGTCGGGCCACGATGATCTGCATATCTGGCTGGAGCGCTCCCAGAATATCGTTGCCGAAATCCAGGCCGGCGAACAAGATCGACAATTGGCTATCCGTTTGCAGCAACTGGGCGATGACATTTTCGTCAAAGAGTTCTTCTTTGGACTGCCACCAGCGGCACAAGTCGCGATGCACATAGGCTTGACCCACGGTATCAGGCACATGACTCAACGCGGGGAGAGCGGCCGTTTCCTTTCGAAAGAAAAAGGCGCGTTGTGCGGACACGCGATCCGAATCGATCGGTGCAGAC
>JACTND010000033.1 GCA_014584305.1 Planctomycetota bacterium
AACCGCAAATACACCCGCAGATCGTTCGTTGCTGCGCCCGATTTCGGCAGGTAGTCGCCACGACTGGGCGATGGTTTTCCTGCCGTCTTCGAAACGCGCTGACCGAACCTCCACGCGATGCGTGTCGAGTTTGGCTGGCTAGGATGAACTGGGACTGATGCCCCAATCTCCGTTGGCTTGCTGAAACCTCGATGTCGCGTACAATAGAGTCGCGACCGTTGTTGAGATTTAGTCTCAACAATTGCGAGTATATGCTCTTTTGCGGGATCAACAAGGGGGGGATGGCCCGCGTTTTTCGATTACGCGGTGCTCATTTGGCATCTTGGATTTGGGAAAGGGGTAACCTCGCCACTACATTGTTTTCCGTTTTGGACAAATAATCGACAGGCCCGGGGGCATGGTGCACGAGCAGTGGAACGAGAGGAGTGAGACGACCAACATCTCATCCGAAGTTGATAACAACGGCGCTGCGCAGCGCGTAAAACTTCCCAAGATTATTCGGTTTGAATCGCTCGTCCGCTGCGGTGACGAGGTGTGGATCGAACACGCGGGGCAGATTTATCGATTGCGGCGCACGCGGCAAGGCAAGTTGATTCTAACCAAATGAAATGAACCCCCCACATTTTCCTCCGACATTGGCGGAATTGCGCAGCGAGTTGTCCGAACTGGCCGACTGGGACGAGCGGTATGATTATCTCATCGACCTTGGGCGCCAGCTTCAACCATTGGACGATGCGCACCGCCTGGAGTGCAATTTGGTGCACGGGTGCATGAGCACGGTATGGCTCGTCTCGGGGATCGTGCCGGGGACGCCCCCCATGTTGGAAATTCGCGCCGACTCCGATTCATTGATTGTCAAAGGGTTGATTGTGGTTTTGCTCGCACTGTTCAATCATCGCGCACCCGAGGAGATTGTGACGGTTGATCCAGAGGCCGTGTTCAAGGAACTCGGTTTGCATCAACACTTGAGTCCGCAGCGGCGCAACGGATTATATGCCATGGTCAAACGGATCAAACAATTGGCCGTCGAGTCTATTGCGTCGGCCAACAACAACTGACGGATGAATGAGAATGGAGGTTGTCTGATGAGTTCAATCCGCGGATGGGCTGCGCAGGCCAAAGGGGGGAGCTTTGAGCCCTTCGCGTATCAATGGGGCGCGCTCGGCCCCGAAGACGTCGAGATCGCCGTCGAGAACTGTGGCATTTGTCATTCCGACTTATCGATGCTTGAAAACGCTTGGGGTCTGACCCATTATCCCTTTGTCGGCGGGCATGAGGTCATTGGACGCGTGGTGGCGGTCGGCCCGCAAGTGCGCGGCGTGCAGGTCGGTGACCGCGTGGGGGTTGGTTGGAATGCGGCCAGTTGTCTCTGCTGCGATTCCTGTTTGCGCGGTGAACAGCAGTTGTGCGCGCAGGCCGTGGGGACGATTGTCGGGCGGCACGGCGGTTTCGCCGAGCGGGTGCGCACGCATTGGCTTTGGGCAGTACCGATTCCGGTAGGCTTAGATTCCGGCTCGGTCGGCCCGCTGCTCTGCGGCGGGATCACCGTGTTCGATCCGTTGCTCAAAATGGGGGCCAGTCCCACGCAGCGGATCGGCGTGGTCGGGATCGGCGGATTGGGGCACATGGCTGTCCTGTTTGCGCGGGCCTGGGGTTGCGAAGTCATCGCACTGACATCCAATGATTCCAAACATGATGACATTCAGCAGATGGGCGCACACCGTGTCCTTTCCAGCCAGCGCGCGGCGGATTGGAAATCGCTGCGCGGCGCGCTGGACATGATTATCGTCACCGCCAATGTGACGCTCGATTGGAATTTGATGCTGGCTGCCTTGGCGCCGCAAGGTCGCTTGCACATGGTCGGCGCTGTGTTGGAGCCGATGGCGATCTCGGCCTTCAGTTTGATCGGCGGTCAAAAACATGTTTCTGGATCGCCAACCGGATCGCGGAGCGATATTGACGCCATGTTGCGATTCGCAGCGCGACATCATGTTGCGCCACGAGTGGAGCATTTTCCGATGAGCCAAATCAATGCGGCCTTTGACCATCTTCGCGCCGGCCGGGCGAGGTACCGAATTGTATTGGATGCGGACTTTGCCTAGCGACGTGCGCTGCCACGAGGACGGTGACGGTTAGCTGTTATCCAAAACCAGGAATCAAGAAAGACTCGGCACTCCCCGTTTTCACTGGCACGATTCTCGGCCCTACTCTCCACCCCTGGGGGCGCTCTCGAAGTAACCGTTCACGCTTTGAGTCGATTTCGTCGTTTAACCGTGTGGCCAAAGTAGATTTGGCGCTATTAATTGTTCCATCTAAATCAAACACGTTCGCCAAATTTACGGCGGCCCGCGCGTGTCTCGGTTACCTTTCGAACGAGCATTTTTCTCAACCGACAGTCCATTGGGAGCGTAAAGAAAATGGATTCGCAGTTCACGTGTCCTAAAATCTAGTGAAGACTCCGGAGGCCATCAATGATCGAACGCCCATTCGCCAGCGGCGACCCATTACCCTGGTTCACGATTCGTTCGCCACTCAATCCGCAGTTCAACGTTGACACACTCGGTGGTCAGCGCGTGGTCCTGTGCTTTTTTGGGACTTCGGAGCGACCGGATAGCCGCCGCGTTCTCAATACGTTCTTGGCGCATGGAGAAGCCTTCGATGGTGTCCGTCAAGTCTTCTTTGCCGTCGGCGTCGATCCTTTGGATGAGCAAGAGGAGCGCGTCCGTGAACATCCGCCCGGGCTGCACTTGTTCTGGGACTTCGACCGCCAGATTTCCCGGATGTTGCGCATAGCCGATGACCAATCGCTGGCAGACTATCCTGCGCAGACGTGGGTGTTGGACGAACGCCTGCGGCTAGTGTCGATCCATCCTTTCGAAGAAGACGCCGAGCAGCATGTGCGCAACGTACTCGATTCACTGGGCCGCTTGCCACCCCACAGGCCCGCGGTGATTTCCGAAATCCCCGCGCCGATTCTCATTCTGCCGCGTGTCTTCGAACCGGCACTGTGTCGCGCGCTGATCGACTATTTTGAAGAAGACGGCGGTCAGGAATCCGGATTTATGCGTCAAGTCGGCGCGAAGACTGTTTTGGCTCATGATCCACGGCACAAGCGCCGTCGCGATCGCGAGATTGTCGATTCGCCATTGCGCGAAGCGTGTATGGTCCGTATCCACGATCGGGTAGTGCCTGAGATTCACAAAGCGTTCCAGTTCCTGGCCACACGTATCGAACGCTACGTCGTCTGCCGTTACGACAGCGCGGATGCCGGGCACTTTCGTGCGCACCGCGACAACACCACAACGGGGACGGCGCATCGGCGGTTTGCCGTATCGTTGAACCTGAACACCGGCGAGTACACGGGCGGGTTGTTGCGCTTTCCGGAGTTCGGGACCCAGCATTACCAGGCTCCGGCGGGGGGCGCTGTGGTTTTCTCCTGTTCACTGTTGCACGAAGCGACGCCCGTCCTCATGGGCCGCCGTTATGCTTTTCTCCCCTTCCTCTACGACGACGCGGCCGCCGCCATCCGCCAACAGAATCGGCATTTAGTCTCGACGACGTAATTGGGACACAGCTCATTTTGGCTCCAGGTGCGCTCCGCGCGCACCGGACGAAGCAGACTTCACTATGGCCAGATCAATACCCAGCCGCCGCACGACCGGTGTCGCCGGCCGAATGTTTCGCGCCCGATTGCGGGTCGATCGTGAGAATCACTGCGGAAGCCGCCGGACGGCCGACCGTGACTTGGTGGCCGCGAGCGCGCAAGTTTTCAATCACCTCTGCAGACAATTCTCGCGGAGCAGTCAACGATCCCAACTTGGCTGGTTCGTGCCCAAACCAGTTGATGTGATGGTCCGTGCCGAAGCGGGCTGTGCGGACGGCGTCCGGCGCTTCCATGTTGAAGATCAGGCGATTGAGCAGCACTTGCAATGACGCTTGATCTTGCTGGTCGCCTCCAGCCACGCTGATGGCCATCACTGGGTTACCGTCGCGCAGCACCAGGGTCGGTGTCAAGGTTATGCGCGGTCGCTTTCCCGGCGCAACGATGCTGGGGTGTCCTTCCCAGGCATTGAGCCCGATGAGCCGACTCCCCAATTCCACGCCGGTGTCTCCCGCGATTACGCCCCCCCAACCACTGGGTGTGGCCGATACTACGTTCCCCCATTGATCGGCGACCAGGCAACTCGTGGTGTCACTCGAATAACCATCGGTCACTTGATAATCTTGGGGTGGAATCCCCAACAGCGGTCGCATCTTCCCTGGATCACCGGGGCGCTGTTCGCGCGAGGCCAACGCCATGTCGATCAGCGGGCGGCGGAGGGCCAGGTACTCATCGGACAACAGACGACGAATGGGTACATCGACGAAATGGGGATCGCCGAAGTAGGCGTCGCGGTCGGCCAAGGCCAGCTTCATCGCTTCGGTCACCACGTGAACATAGTCAGCCGAGTTGTGTCCGAGCGCAGCCAAGTTGCGATCTTCCAACAACCGCAGCGTTTGCAGCAAATAAGGTCCTTGCGTCCATACGCCGCACTTGTAAACGGTGAAGCCGTGGAAATCGATCGACAGCGGGTCCTCAATCCGCGTTGCATGTTGTGCAAAATCGACAAAGCGCAACAGGCCGCCGTTGGCGCGGGACCAGGCGTCGATGTCGCGGGCCACTGAGCCGCGATAAAAATGGTCGGCGACCAGGCGCAAACCGCGCCGCCGATCGCCGCTGGCGGCCTGCTCCGCCGAGACCAGTCCTTCGATCATCTTCAGAAAGTTTTGGTGATGGCGGACCCAGCGTTCGGGAGTCATGTCGACGCCGCCGCGTTGACGCGCGCGTTGTTGAAGGGACTCTTCGCTCATCTCCGCGCGTTGCCGCAAAATGCCGAGCATCGGCTGGGCGCACTCGCCAAACGTCCGCGTTCCATAGCGATCGAGTGCGGTCAAACAAGCGTCGAGAAAACCGGGGACGACTGCGTTGGCAATATCGCCTCGCCCTTGGATCCGTCCGTCGCGGTTGCTCCGAAACCACTCCGGTGTCGCCAGCCGCGGCGCGGCGCCGAGGCCGGCGATCACTTCCACCGATTTCCGTTCGGCATCATACACTATGATTGGCACTTCACTGCCAAAACAAAACAGGCTCGACTCGACAACTGACTGCACCAACATACTGGTGGCTGCCCGTGGCGATCGCTCCGTGTATCCCTTGCGCCGCAGGCGGGTTGTTTTGTGCCGCGAGCTGTTGGTTGACAGTCAATACAATCATAAAACCAATCGTGCAGCGCATACTGCCGCGAATTCTTTCCTTGAACCGAGCGCTTTTCATCGTCAAGCGTTCCTTGAATCGACCAGGGATATGATAACCATCTCTTGATTTTCAACCGCCGGCTTGATTCGCAATGTCGTTGGATCGTGGAGCGATCCACGACCACGTTGCTGACTGCGCCGTCGGTGAGTAGTCCCCAAACGCCAATACGCACGAAGTCCGTGAACGGTCTCCCGCGATTCCTCCTCGATTGTATTTCGGCCAGGCCGGACGGCCAAGCTTCCGTTTGCGACCGGCTTCGGGGTCGCTGAGTGTGACCGACACGGCGGATATTTCGGTCAGATCGCTCGTTTCTAGCGATTGCGGCCCGTGGGACCCGCCGAATACGTGGTGCTTTTCATAGAGCCCGTAGGTCATCACGTGTGTTCAAGTTGGCCATAATTTTGGTTACAATGGCATCGACTCGGTGGTTGAGTGCGTTGGGCGAAACCAGGACAAATGTACAGGAGAGACAACCGTGGCACTTCGCAGACGACCATCGGCACAGGGTAAAGTACGTTTAGGTTTTGAAGCCTTGGAGCCGCGCGCCATGCTGGATGCCGTGCCGCTGCTGCCCGATGTATTCCCTTGGGCCGATCAGTCGCGCGGCTATTTATACGACTGGATCGTGCAAGGCGACTTGTTGCGATTCACCACCGCGTTTGCCAATCAGGGTGAAGGGCACTTGGAATTGCGCGGAGGGGCGATTGTCGGCGGCCAGCAAGAAGTCTGGCAGCGCATCTTCTACTCGGACGGAACGCATCAAGATCGATTGGCGGGACACTTCACCTATCACGCCGGCCACGGACACATCCACTTCGACGGCTACGCGATCCACAAACTTCGACAAGTCACTGCGGGCAACGGCGTCGGCGATGTCGTGGCGACTGGCGGAAAAATCAGTTTTTGTTTAATTGATATCACGAAATACAATCCCAACGCCGGACCATCGCGCTACAACAGTTGCGGGCAAATCCAGGGCGTTTCGGCCGGTTGGTCGGATGTGTACAGCCGCAATCTGGCCGATCAGTGGATCAATATCGCCACCGTCCCGGATGGACAGTATTGGTTGGAAGTCACCATCGACCCGGATAACTTGCTGTTGGAAGCCGATCCCGACAACAACACCGCTCGGATCATGGTCAACATCAATCGTGGCGGCCCGACGCAAGGGGATCGCTGGGAACCGAACAATACGTTCGCCCAGGCCACCAATTTGGGTACGATCAGTCATTGGCACGAGCCGGGTTTATCCATTCATAACACCGCGGACCAGGATTACTATCGCTTCACGGCCGTCGCGGACGGCGAGTTCGACGTGCATCTCAACTTCACGCATTCTCTGGGGAACCTCGATCTGTTTATCTACGATCACAACCAGAATCTCATCGCCAGTTCGACCTCGACCACCGACAACGAGGAAATACATTTTCACGTTCACCAGAATGATTCCTACTACCTCGTAGTGCGCGGGGTCGGCGGGGCGACCAATGGCTATGAACTCGATATCGACGGCCCGGGCGATGTGATTAAGACTGTCGTTTCCAGCACCAACGTCCCGATAGCGATTCCCGACGGGATCGGAGCGAGCAATCCGGGGCCATGGGTCACTAGCATCCTGGCGGGCCCGCAAGTCCGGATTAATGATTTGAATTTGATCTTCGAGCGTCTCGATCACACCTGGTTAGGGGATTTGGAAATTCAACTCGTGTCGCCGCTGGGGACCGTCGCCAAGATTTTGACGTCCCAGTTTCAATCGGGCGGCGGATTACTGGGGAGTCAGGACAATTTCCGCAACACGGTGATGGACGATCAGGCGGCATTGAACCTTGCTCAAGGTTCGGCCCCGTACAGCGGTTGGTTCCGCATCAACCATGCAAGCACTGGCGCCAATCCACTATCTATTTTTAACGGCGAAATCGCCGAAGGGACCTGGACGCTGCGCATCCGCGATTGGCACTCGGCTGATGCTGGAACGTTGCACGCCTGGTCAATCATGTTTATCGGCGAAGATTTGAATCCGGGAGATCGATTCGAACCAAATAATTTCTTCCCGCAAGCCGTGGATTTGGGAACGCTGGGTATCGTCTCGGTGAAAGATGTAACGATTCACAATTCGGTCGATCGCGATTTCTTCCGTTTCCAAGCAGGAGTGGCTGCTCCGGCCCAGATTCGCGTCGAGTTTACCCACAATCAAGGGAACTTGGACGTGATCGTTTATGACTCTTCGTTGGCTGAAGTCGCCCGCGGTGATTCACACACGGATAATGAGATCCTCGATCTGGTGGTCACAGCAAACGAAACCTACTATATCGAAATCTTTGGTGTGCAAGGCGCCACCAATGCCTACACGTTAACCGTAGATGTCGCACCGGTCATCGGCGAAACCGGCTCCTTGGAGGGGGTTACCAACGCCTGGCAACGCGTGGATTTCGCGCGGGTTTATCAGAATCCCGTGGTGATCGTCAGCCCCGCATCGTACCAAGATATTCGCCCGGCCACTGTCATTGTGCGCAACGTCGATGCGACCGGTTTTGAAGTTCGCGTCAGCCGCTGGCACTACCAAGGCGGAACTTTCCAACCGGAACGGCTCGGCTTCCTGGTTGTCGAAGCCGGTACCCATACCTTGGCCGATGGGAGTCTGTTGCACGCCGGGACGGTGAGCAACGTCCAAGCCAATTGGAAACCCGTCTCGTTTGGCTCATCGTTCACGACGCAGCCGTTGGTTTTGGCGCAAGTGACGTCTGCGGAAAACGGCTGGACCGCGGTGCCGCGACTGCAAAGCGTCAATCCGCATGGCTTCCAAATGCGGATCCAAGAACAGGAATCGCGGATGGCGGTTCGCAAACAATCGGTTGCCTGGATCGCCGTGACGCCTGGTCAGGACTATCAAGGAAACTGGCAGTATCAAAGCGGTATTGCGCGCGTGAGGAATCAAGACCCTGTTTCTGTCTTCTTTAATGGGACCTTCCGCGACTTACCCCATGTGCTGGCCGGAGTCCAAACGTTCAACGATCCCGACACGGTGACCGTCCGTCTGACCGATGTGAAATCGAATAAACTGACGATGTTCATGCAGGAGGAACAGTCGGCGGACAGCGAGATGAATCACGGCAACGAACTGGTGGGCTATCTGGCCTTCTCGGGCCAGTACCTCTTCGCCCAGTCGGGTGGCGGTCGCGGAATGCGCGCCCCCGATGCCCGCTTCAGCAGCCCGCAACCCAAGGACAATTGTGGTTGCCAGTCGTCCAACAAGTCATCGCTGAATGGCGGGTGGCAGTCGGCGGAGCGGGCCACCGCGCGCGACTCGCAGTTGCTGGCCGATCGGCTGGCCAATGCGTCCTGGGGGTTCGAATCCATGGACCGGCTTCAGGTTGACGTTGCCGCCAGGCTCGATGCTGTGGTTGCAGTGAACGGCGACCGCTACGCGATCGTCGAGTCAGACGAAGACGCCAGCCGCCTTGCTCCAGCGCTGGCCTGGAGTGACTCGATGCCGAAAGCCGCTGAATCGAGAGGCTCAGTGAAAACTGATGCTGACAGTTCCTTGCTGAGCGACGGCATTTCCTTGACGGATTCGGTGCTCGCTCAAGCGTCTTGGCTTGAGGCTTAGCTGCGATACGGAGTCGCGTTGGTTGCGTTGCTGCCGCTCGTCGCCGGATGTCAGCAATCGCCAAATCGAGCCCGCACGGCTGTCGGCGATATCGAGGATGCGTCGCCCGAAGCAGAAAAGTATTGCCGCTTCGGCCACGCGTTTGTGGCGGCGCTGCTCAATGAGGAATACGACAACGCGCACCAGATGTGCTGTGCACCATTGCGTTTGCGCGTGTCGCGCCAGGGATTCGAGTAGCAGTGGAAGGCAGAGAACGCGACCTCCGGCCCTACGCGGACGGTCGATCCGTTCGAATATTGTGAAACCGATTAAGCCTTTCTGGCAGGACCGCCGTTCATCAAGAGCAGCGGCGACGAACTCGACGATGGCTTTCGCCGATTGGATGCAGCCATGTCTGTCGGTGAGACGCCCGACGACATCCCGATCGGAGCTCGGCGGGCGGCTTTGCAAACGGCGATGAACTTCGGGTCCGATCATGGCAATCGCCTCCATCACCTTAAGCGATCGTCCCCAATTTCACGACACGGGGCTGCCGATTTCGCAAATCGCTAGTGAACTGTATGCACCCGTTAACGGAGGCCTTTACCTGGGCGGACGATTCGCTCCCGAAGCCCTGAAAGTCGAAGGCATGCGAAACTACGAAAAGAAAAACTAGCGGGCACCATGCAACTCAAACGGAACTGTGTTGCCGACGTTGTCGCGCTTTCGCTGTTGGCAAATGCAGCGGCAGCCCAAACCGGAGAGCCGCACGCCGCGCGAAACGAGTCGTTTGTCGACAATCAAGGTGGCAAATTGCATTGCGTTTCGCAAGGTTCGGGGCAGCTGGTGGTCATGATTCACGGCTTTCCTGACTTCTGGTACAGCTGGCGCGATCAGATGTCGGCTTTGGCGCCGCACTTTCAAGTCGTGGCGTACGACCAGCGCGGCTACAACCTCAGCGACCAACCCGTTGGTGTGGAAAACGATACGATGCAATGGCTCGTCAGCGACTAGCTGGCCGTGATCGACCACTACGGCAAAGGCAAGAAAGCGATCGTTGTGGGACATGATTGGGGCGGGGCCGTCGCCTGGTCGTTCGCGATGCAACATCCGGACCGCTTGGAAAAACTGGTTATTCTAAACCTGCCCCATCCGCGCGGTTTAATGCGGGGAGCTGGCTAACAACCCTCAGCAACGCGCCAGCAGCCAATACGCGGCCGAGTTTCAAAAGCCGGACGCCGCCAGCCGGCTCCCTGCGGAGGGCTTTGCCGAATTGGGTTGCCGATCCGGAAGCGCGCAAGCTGTACGTGGAAGCCTTGCGGCGATCGTCGTTTGAAGGGATGTTGAACTACTACAACGCCAATTAACTTCGGGTGCCCGCGGGTGACAATGCCACGCCGTCGGCGGCCCCGCCCCAGCAGAGGATGCCCGACGTCGAATGCCCAGTGCTGATCATTCACGGCTTGAACGATCCAGCCCTGTTGGCGGCGGGGCTGAATGACACCTGGGATTGGGTTGACGCCGAGTTGACAATCGTGACGATTCCCGGCGCCGGCCATTTCGTGCAACAAGACGCCTCGGAGCGCGTCAGCCGCAAGATACTGTCGTGGCTGCGGGACTAGCGAGCGACAAATGCGTCGCCCGCGGCAAGTACCGCCGCCGCCTACGGCAGACATAGCCGGCCCCTGCGGCAGTTAGAGCCGGCGCCTGCGGCTGGGCGTTAAACGAAGATGGGGGCGTGGGGTCAGCTCCGTGGCTCGTTCGTTTTCCAGGCTTGCCGCAGCGCGTCCATGGCCGCTTTGCATCGCTGGCGAGCCGCGTCGACGCCAATCATCAGCCGCTCGGCGATCTCGGCATACGACAGTCCGTCATCCTGCCGCCATCGTATGAGTTGGCGTTGAGATTCAGACAAAGCGGCCAATGCAGTTTGAAGTTGCGCCGCGTGCTCGCCTCGAATCAGCGCAGCCGAGGGCGTAGAATGCTCGGCGGCTTTGCCATCGATAGCGTCGGGCGCATCGACTTGGCGGGCGGCGGATCGTCGGTCAGCCTGCCAGAATCGACGCGACGCGCGGGCCTGATTGCGGACGATCGCGGCCAACCAGGCTTTCCATTCATCGAGGCTGTTGCCGCGAAAGCCACTCAGGTTTTCGACTGCCCGCACCAACGCCTGTTGCACGAGATCCGAATCATCGTCGCTGACGTGCCGTCGGCTGCTGTTTAGCTCCTGGCGGATGACCTGCTTCAAATACAGCCGCAGCAATTGCTGTGACCGGGGTGCCGTAATTCTGTTGGCGGAACACCCCATCCACGTTCGCGATCCAACCACGAAATCGTGTCATCAAGTACTCGAATGATCTGCATTTGAGTTAGCGGCATTGGATGCTGTGTCGGCTGCATTGAGGGACTTTATTGATCACGGTGTGGCGACGATCGACGCTCCGCCTCCAAGTGGCTCGACTTCGGCGCTCTGGGCCATCGGATCGTTCACTGCTTGATTCGCGCGATCGGATACCCTGACGCTCCTGCGTGTTGGGCTGCATCCTGTGAATACACATCAAGGTCATCATCGTATTTGGCCTTGATCTGAGTGAGGGTGGAATAAAGGTTCGGCGGAATTGGGTTAGCCTCATCAGTCAAACCTCTCAAGAATATAGCCGAATCGCAAGTCAACAATCCAGGAATTCCTCGTTACTTCCACAATTTGGTGCCTACACGTCAGCATGATGGTTTTGGCAAGCTGACAACCGTTTTGCATCAGCAAGCGTTGCACGTCGGCCAACGCTGTCGCGACAACTTGCGAGCGATCGGGTTTCGCGGACTGGGGCACCAACGATCGCGCCGCCTCTCGTCAGTGACTGTTTCGATGTGATGAGCGGCTCCTATTGGTAACTGTTCGCGAGCTTTCGCAGTTGGACAACATGAAGTACGTTTCCATCGTTCTAATTTCAAATGGCCAACGATCCCCACCAGTCAATCTCGTAGGTGAAGTAGTTGGGGCGCCAAAAAAGTGATAGAAAACCCCTCAGTCAGCGCTTTTTCTTTTCCTACCAGCAGCTGCGTTGTGCCGTGCAATTTGCGGAAAACTCATGGACGCGGTCCCCCCCTGGCCCGGGTTCGCAGATAGTGCATCCAGGTGGTTCCGCCGTCCTGGCGGCAACCGATTGCTTGTAGCTTCAATGGGAGGTGTGCCATGGCACAACGAGTTTTGATGGTTCCGTTTAGCTGCCTGGTTTTCTGCATCACGCTGTTGACCAACGGCTTCGCACAAGATGGCACCGGATCGCGTTTGTCGCGACCCGCCATCCGCTTGCCCTTGGGATCCGTTGCTGGCCAAACCGACCGACAGGACCCGCAAGGCACGGTGCGCGGATCAGAAACGCTTCGTCAACGGGGCTTGGGTGCGGCCGCGCGCGAAGGCCTGCGCGAAGAGGCGCAATCTCCGGATCTGACTTGCACGTTGCACGTTCTCAATGCAACCGCCGCATTGAATGAACACCAACAGTTGTTCGTCCCCGTGGAAATCGAAGTACGGAACCGAGGACCCGGTTCGGCCGGGGCATTCAAAGTTTCCATGAACGGCAAGCACAATACCGGCATCGAGTGGTTGAGTCTCACGGCGCCTGGCAGTGCGCCTGGGTATGCGAACTTGGCTGGCCTGGGCCCCAACGAGTCCGCCAGGTTCGACGCAGTGGTCTTGATCCCCGAGAAATTCCGCGGCCAACAGATTGAAATCTACGCTTTCGCCGATAGCGTGCATGGCGAAGAATTCGCCGAGCACACAGGTCGCATTCGCGAACGCAATGAACTCAACAATTCCTCCAATCGTCAACTGGTAACCGTGCCGTTGGCCTTGAATGGCATCCGTCGCGAGGCACCGCCCGCCCGTGCCAACGCGATTTCGCAACCCGAATCCTGGACGCTGGACATCGATCGGATTCGCCTGAACCGAACCGACGACGGCGGTGGAGACGAGCCGTACTTCATCGTGATTGGGTTCCGCGCCCGCCTCAATACGCACGATTCGGCCGAGACTTTTTGGAACGGCTCGCTGCGCGAACAGGGGTCAGACCTCCGCGCCGGCAGTGAAACCGGCATCAGCGACGCCATAGGGCGTCTGACGATCACGGGTGTCCGGCGGATGACGCGCGACGAGTTCGATGCTGGCCAGTTACCGGAAGTGATTGGTTGGGTGGTCGTCGCGATGGAAAGTGACGCGATGCCCTTCGAGGAGGTACGGGACATGATCCATCGCGAGATTCGTCCGCGGATCGTGCGCGAGTTGAACACCGCGGTAGGCCGCCGCTGGATCGAGACCATCGGCAACGTGGAGGCAGCAAAAAACGATATTGAACGGCGTGTGACCGCGGGTTTGACTCCGGGATTCGCCGAATCCCTGCGGCTGGGATTGGCCTCCTTTGGCGACCCGGACGACATTCTCAATATCCACACCTTTGCTTTCGTCTGCGTCGATGAAGATTGCGACAAGTACTTAGAGGAACTTTTTGGCAGCAAACGGCCACCGGAGAATCCTTTGCGGATTCCGGAGTTGAAGCACATTCAATGGAACGAGCGGAATGTGCTCCGTTTCGACGAGACGACGCCGCAGCGGTTGCTGGTCGAGGACATTGTCCGCGCGCGGGCCCAATATGACGTGATTTACGGCAGCATCAGCGGCCGCCGAGAAGGAAGACGCTAACCGACCGTCGTTCGCACGTCCTTCCGCCAAGCGCGCGAGCATGAGTGGACGAGCGGGGATCTGACCAGCGGAGCCATCTGCGACATTGTCGTGGATTGCTCCGCCTTTTTTATTCCCGGCGGAGCGTCTTGATTTTCACTGCGTGATGGCACTGGGCCATCGAACGACCTCGGTCTTGCGTTCTCGTTCGCCTTCCGCATTTTTCCATCTTCCGGCTAGAATAGGAGCGGCGAGCCCGATGACCGAGTCGCAGGTCTAAAGGCTAACGTCACTACCCCGCGCCTGGCATTCGCGGTTGGCTAGGCCCTCGTAGCTCAGATGGATAGAGCAACGGATTTCTAATCCGTCGGTCGCAGGTTCGAGTCCTGCCGAGGGTGTTTGGCGCTGGAATGGTCACCGTAATGGTTGGCTATAGTCGAGTGAGCGACTGGATGTTAGCAGCAGGAAATGCGGTCGGCAGTCACCGGACGCCGCACTTGGACACTCCTCGAACTCCCGGCAAAACGTTATCGGTACGCGCGTAGGTAGCAAGCCATCATGACCGTTGTTCGCGATGTCATCCAACATATCATTCGCACTCTGCTGCTGGTAGGCGCCACCGCCGCTCTGTGTGCACTCGTCATTCTGGTCACGATTTATTGGAAATGGTCCCCCTACGTGATGTTCGCCGCGCTGATGGCTATCATTGTGGCAGTCGTCTACGGCACAGCGCGGTGGCATCCGTACTGGGCACCGATTGTGAAACAGGTAGCGCGGATTCCCTGGCAACATACCAACGGCACTGCCATGGTGACGATCGTGGAAAAAGCGCTGGTGCACGCGGGCTCCACTCAAGAAACGTATCGGGTTTCGATCTACGCGCTGCCCGGGCACCATCTGGTGCGCCGGCAGTTGATTGGCGATCTTTCGACTCAATGGCTGGGCGTATGGGAAACCGGGTTGTGGTTCTACATTGGCGATCGCTTTTATGCGCGTCGCGACGGCATCGTCTGTCTGGATCTACAAACGGCTGCCTGGCGTTATCACCTTTCCAAATCGGAGGCTACGTGGGAGGATCAAGACGACGATCAGCGCCACTTGATAGAAGTCATCCGCGCCGGGCGCAGCGAAATCCTCGACCTGCGGTTCTTGCCGCCGCGGCGCGTGGGCCACGGTTAGTTTCGCGAAGGGTACGTTCCGTTGCCGATGCATCCCTTGATTACTCGAAGTTGTCTCGGGTTTGCAGTATGTCGATGTTTCCCTCAAGACGTTTAAGGGACTTGACCTAAAACGTGAACCGAAAGGCGCTAGTCGTGGGCTCGTCACCATGGGTTGAATGGTTGCCGACATTGTTGATTGGCGCGGGTCTTCTCCCATTGATGAACACTTGTTAGATGGGTATTCCGATTCGTGTCACTGGTGCCGCAATGTAAACGTCCCGTTACACATAACAGACGCTCCGCAATGGCCGGCGGATAGCGGCCTTGCGGTTCAGGTCCGCGGTGAGCAAACGGACTTTCAATTTGCGACACGAGTGGGACGTCGCCACCGCCTGCCTTCCGTTTTATTCAACTTCCTTACCCCCCCAGAATAATGGACCAAACGGACGGCAGATGCTTCCCTTGGGTGCCTGTTAGGCGTAAACTACCATTCGGTCGCTTCAGGACTGTGCGAAACGCCGCGAGAAACCGCACACGAGGTTCGGCCAATCGTTGATGCGGCAAACTTGGACCAGAAACTATCCTCAGGAGAACCTAGACCTTATGGCTACCTCGATCGATCAAATTGCCGGATATTTGGACGCGTTGGGACTCAAATACGACAAACACCAGGACGGCGTTAGCATTCTTACCGGGTTTCAAACGAAACAATATGTCGATGGCCGCGGCAATAAAGGAATTCTGTTGGTAGTCACCGTGGAAGAAAACGGCGAGTTCGTCAAATTCTACGCCCCAGGGATATTTGTGTACCCGCAGGGTCCCCATTCCGGAGCGTTGATGCAAACGCTGTTGAACATCTGCTACATCACCAAGATGTTGCAATTTGAATACGACCCCAAGGACGGGGAAGTTCGCGCGATGATTGAGTTTCCTGTCGAGGACTCGACGTTGACGCAGCGCCAAGTGGCGCGTTGCATCGGCGCGCTGGCTAGCTTCGCCGACCAGTATTATGCGATCATCCGCGCAGCCATCGATCGCGGTGAAAAAGCCAACGAGGAATCGTTCCTGCGCAATGAGTACGAATTGCGGCTGGCCGAGATTCGCGAGCGCGGCGGCAATATCGGCCTGGAGGACTAGCGGCCGTGTCGCGCTATTCGCGTTACAACAGCGCCGCGCTGGAATTATTGAAAGCCGCGCGGGCGCGGGCCGCCGCGCGGCCCGACAGCCAATTGTCATTGGAAGACTTGGCCTTCGCCGTTCTGCATGCGCCTGGTCCTTGGTGGAAGCTACTGCTGCAAACCAACGAACTGCGGGAAGCCGCCAAGCCGAGTCTCGACGCCACCCCCAGCACAGAACTCGCCGACAAAAAGATTTCTCTGAGCGCCGACATCCGCAGTGTGTTGGATGCGGCGGAGAAACTCGCGGGCGATGGCCAGCCCGTTGGCGATGGGCACGTACTGACAGCGGCGTGGAGCCAATTGGCACCGTATTTCCAACCGTATATTCGCCGCGCGGACGGTGCCGACGTGGATTGGACGGCGGTGAAGCTCCCCGCACCCGACCAACCAGCGCCCGATCCAGCCCCCCCACGCCAAACCAGTTCGGCGCCTGGTCCACGAACAACGTCGGGCCAGTTGGCCCAATTTGGACGCAATTTGACGGCATGCGACAGCGGGCATCGCGTCGTCGGTCGCGATCAGGAAATTCACAGCCTCGCCACGGTGCTGACCAAGTACTTCAAACCCAACGCCCTGTTGGTCGGAGAACCTGGAGTGGGAAAGACGGCCGTGGTCGAGGGGCTTGCACAGCGAATTCGCACCGGTCAAGTCCCCACTCCGCTCCAAGGCAAACGGATCATCGAGCTGTCGATGGGTGGATTGGTGGCCGGCACCGCCTTCCGCGGCCAGTTCGAGGAACGCCTCAAAGCGTTGATCCAAGAAGCCGAATCCGACCCTTCGATCGTCCTGTTTATTGACGAGTTCCACACCGTCATGGGGGCCGGCGATGTCAGCGGCGGCGCCGGCGACGCGGCCAATATCCTGAAGCCGGCACTCGCCCGTGGTTCCATTCGCGTGATCGGTGCGACGACCCTGGCGGAGTATCGGCAACATATCGAACGTGATGCGGCCTTGTCGCGGCGTTTCACTGTGATTCGCGTCGATGAGCCGACAGACGAAGAAGTCGTACCGATCTTGGCGGACCTGCGGGGACGACTGGAAACCCATTACGGTCTGACCATCGCGCCCGATTTGTTGGCGCCGATCGTTGCCCTTTGTGCGCGACATTTGCCCTTCCGCCGATTCCCCGACAAGGCAATCGAAGTCCTCGATCGCGCCTGTTCCGCCGCCGTCCTCTCGGGCGATAAGGCGTTGAACATCCGGCACGCGCGCGACGTGGTGGCAGATTTGGCCGGCATCGCATTCGCCGACGATTCCGACCAATTCCGGGAACGACTGAATAGTCTGGATCGCTTCCTGTTGGAACGGATCGTTGGCCAAGAGGATGCCATTCGCAGCGTGGTGAATGTCGTGCGGCTCTGCAAGAACCACCTGGATTTGAAGCCCGAACGGCCCGATGGCGTGTTTCTCTTCATCGGGCCCAGCGGCGTCGGCAAGACGGCTTTGGCCGAAGCCATCGCCGAAGCGATAACCGGTCGTCGCGACGCATTGATTCGCATTGATCTGGGTGATTTTTCCGAGCCCCACAGCGTGTCGGGACTGGTCGGCTCTCCCCCCGGATACGTCGGCTATCAGGACGAACCAATATTGATTCGCGGCCTGCGGCGCGCACCGGCCGGCGTGTTGCTCCTGGATGAAATCGAGAAGGGGCATCCGGAAGTACTGAAGATCTTTTTGCGCGCGTTTGATGACGGGCGATTGATCGATGCCCAGGGCCGCGAGCACTCCTTGTCGAATATCACGATTGTGGCGACATCCAATCTAGGCGTGGCGGCGCCGAGCAACATTGGATTTCCCACGCGCGACAATCCCGCGGGAGCAGAACCGATCCCGATCGACCAACTCGTCGCGCACTTCAGTACGGAGTTTATCAATCGCTTCGATGAGATCGTCCAGTTTCGCGCGTTGAATCGATCGGACATTCAGAAAATCCTTCGGGAACATGCCTTGGCGGCGCTCAACGACTCATTGCAAACTCGGTTTGGTTGCCAACTTTCGCTAACGCCGACGGCGGAACGCAAATTGTTGGAGTTGTGCGACTACGAGCGGTTTGGCGCTCGAGAGATCCGCCGCGTGTTGGAGAATCATCTGCTCAGCCAGGCTGCCGCCTGGTTGAACTCTTTCAACGCTAACGACCGGCCCGCACGTACCGATGTCTCGTGGGACAAAGACTCCAATGCGTTTGTTTTTCAAGCTGCAGTCCAATGATCGGTCCGGGGTGGCGATCGAAACCGCCCATCCCCGGTCGGTCGTAAGACCAGGTCTGATCCACTTCGGCTCCGCTGGCAAACGCACACTCCACGGGACACGGCCCGTGGAGTGTGCTGTTTACCGGCGATGGT
>JACTND010000213.1 GCA_014584305.1 Planctomycetota bacterium
GGATTGCAATCGAACTTCCACAGCAGTTTGCTGTTGCCGTTTTCCCCACGGGCGTCGAAGGAATATACCCAGCCATCGCCGGCACCGAAGATCGCCTGTTCGACACCGTTGATAACGGCGTAGGTGGGTGAGGACCACTGACCGTGCAACACATTCGCCCCCGGCGAGTTATCTGTCCACAAAACTTCGCCAGTGTCCCGGTGAACGCAAATGAAACTGGGCGCATTCTCGGCCGGCAAATTCACATGCCCTTCGTCCACGCCGTTCGAGGTATTGACGAACAGAAAGTCGCCGGCGGACGTGATCGAACAACTACACATGTTATGCTGCGAAACTCCCAACTGTTTCATCATGTTCAATTTCCAGATCACGTCGGCTTCATCGATGTTGTTATTGGGTTCGTCCTGATAGGGTCCGTTATTGACACCGTCGTGAAAGCCCTCTGTATCCAAACAGACGACTTCGCCTCGGCTAGTGACATACCATAGTCGCTGGCCGTCGATCAAAGGTGCCGAGCAAATACCTTGATCGGGCCAATCGTGAACGCGCCCGGTCGGTAGCTTCTCACTCGAGTGTTGCCAAAGGAACTGGCCAGTGGCCTCTTCGAAGCACAGCAAAACGCCCAAATCCACCGTGCTGGGATATCGCTGCAAGTACCCGGCCCCGTTGTTTGTGCCCACATAGACTTTCCCGTTGGCGACGACCGGATTGCCGTAGGTTTCCGAGCCGAGGGTCATGGACCAGACGACGTTTTTTCCGGTTTGAATGTCCCATTCGAGAGGGATTTTTTCCGCGCGGACCACGTTATTGCGCAGTGGCGATAACTGCCACTGCGGGCAATCGCGCGGTCCGACGTTCAAATTGGAGATCGCATGACGGACTTCGTCGGTCGGGTCGTACGCAGTTTGGCTCCAAACGTGCCCGGTCACAAGCCACAATCCCACACTCCACAACACAAACACAGAACGCATAGACAAAACTCAGCTCCCAAAAGTTTGCGATTTCCCTGTTCATTGGACGGGGTCTTGGCCCTGTCCACCCAGTACGCTTTTCACGTCGCAGTCGATCGATGAATTACGTGAAAAATGACACCCACACTCCCTGATGTGTTCTCAATGGTTGGCATACACCGCGACGTTGTCGATGTAAAACTCGCCCGCCGTCGAATTGCCAAACAGTCCGGGACTGCCGAACCGGTTGGGGGTCCCATCCGCTGCTTCGATCATCCACTCCGACGGTTCTGGTTCCGATCGGGGCCAGACCTTGCCGCGCAACACCACGCGGTCGTTTTCATTGTGACTTTGGAATTTCATGCGGTACCACGTTTGCGGTTGCCACTCGAACGGAATCGTTTTGGCGAAACGCAACTCCAACCGCGGGGTCCAGGAACGAATCTGCAATTGATTCTTTCCCATCATGTCCAGTGTGTACCGCTGGTTCACGATTCCCATATCTGGTTTTTGATCGGCACTGCCGGTCGCATAGAAATCGGCTTCGACCGTGTAATCGTGCCAATGGCTGTGTCCCATCCACAATTGACTGCGCGTCCCTTTGGGAATGGTGCTCACCTTGACCAACATCCGTTCGCCGTCGAACTCTTTGGGCTGATGGCGATAGGCAGCGCCGATCCAGGTCGGCGGTACGGCACCGTCATTGAAATCGAATTTCCAGGGAAGTGGCGGGACGACGCGCACTCGCGCCTTCGAAGTCAACTCACCGGCCTGCGCGGTGACTTCGATGATGGAATGGTCAGTCCCGGAGTTGGCGACGAGTTCCGCCCCCCGCAATTCCCCGGCCCCTTTCATCGACAATTTTGCCGGTAGCGTACCCAAGGTTTGACCGCGGGCGTTAAACGCCAAAACGCGATAACGCACTGATTCGCCTGGATGAATAAGCGCCTCGACCGGAACGATCTGAATATGGGCGACCTCCGTATCGGTATTGACTGAGGCCTCGACCGGCGGCGCCGGGATCGGATCGGCATCAGGAACCACGTCCGGTAACCCAATGCAATAAAGGGCTTCGGTTGTAGTCAAATAAATCCGCCCCCGATAGGCGATCGGCGATGAAAGAATCTCTTCGTTGTTCACGCGCGTACGGCTCAGCTCTTCCAAGCCGTTGGGACCCGGTCGAAACACCCAAAAGTTGCCTGTGGACTCCGCGCAGTAGATTTTGCCATCAGCATACAGCAACGAGCCAAACATAATTCGGCCCACTTTTTTTTGCTCAAGGACTTCGCCGTTGACGGGATCAAAACCCAGCAACGTCCCCCCATCTTCGACGGCATACAACCGTCCATTGACCATCAGCGGCGCGCTCCGGCCCACGGTTTTGGCCGGAGATTTCCACAATAATTGGGATTCGGCGATGTCACCGCGCAGCGTCCCCGGTAAAGCAAACATCGCCCCCAACACCGTCGTATCGGCCAAGTTCTTTTCGGCGTGGCCACAATAGACCGTGTCGCCGACAATAATTGGCGTCGTATTGAACCCGCGCAACGACACGTGATATTGCCAGATGACTTTGCCAGTACGCGGTTGAATGGCGTAGAGCGAGCCGTCGGCGGCGCCGACCACCATCGCTGCTTCGCCACGAAACACCGTAAATACAGGTGTGCTGTATGTGGTGTCTTCCGGACGCAGCCGTGTGCTCATGAGCCACAGCGCTTCTCCTGTCCGCTTGTCAAAGGCGACAAAGCGATGGGCCGGAACGGCGTGCTCTCCCCATTGGGTCATCACACCGCTCACAATGAGCAAGTTCTCAAAAATGACCGGAAAGTTAGTCCGCCCTCCGTAGGTACTAAGCATGCCGTATTCTTCGTTCATGGGGCGTTCCCAAATCGTCACCCCCGTTGCTCCGTCAAGGCACTGCAACAAACATCCCAGTCCTAGTACATAGACGTTGCCCGTTTCCGGATCGCCGATCACCGACGCCCAACCCACTCGCTCCGCCGGGGCATCAGACAAGAAAATATTGTGGACGCTTTCCCAGATCAACTCGCCGGTATCGGCGTCCACACAGACGGTCCGTTCGCCCTCTTGAGTGGTCTCCGGATAGGCCCGCGCGACAAAATACAACCGCCCGTTCATTCCAATCGGCGTGCAACGCGTTTCGTAACCGGCCTTGCGCCACACCAGATTCTCGCCGCGCGGCGACCAGCGATCGGGGAGATTCTTCTCGCGCGAAACCCCGTTTTGCTCGGGGCCGCGCCAATGATACCAATCGACAGGTTCATCAGCATGTGCCCGCGGACAACCCGTGGCGCCCATCCACAAAGTCACGATTCCGGCGACAATCGCCCGTGAAACGAGTTGCCAATGCGTTTGCATAGTCTTGCCAGCTACTGCCTGATCTGCTTGTCAAATCCATATAGACGGGACACATAGCAGCCACAACCGGACTCGAAGGTACCGGCAAATGGGCAGTTCCCCCCTCCCCGCACGGCCAAATATTATCCCATAACTTAGAATTACGTTCCAGGTCCCACCACAGTTTGGATGTGGTGTGGGGAACACCGGTTTTCACAGCGAATCCCGGAAAATGATCGTCGCGATGGGCAACCGGAACCAATAAAAAATGTTTGATTGTCGATCGCACGTGCTCGAATGACACAAAGAACCAAATTCGCGAGCGCCGCAGGGTGCCAGTTGAACAATTCGCCATCGCAGAGATAGGGACCAAATTCTCTTCTATTCAGAGACGGTTGCCGAAATAAAGTATGAATTTCAGCAAGACATTTTCCCAGCTGATGTTGTTTGCGGCACTGGCCGTCCTGGGTGCGGCGTTGATCTATTTTCCCAGTTGGATTGTCGAGCAATACCATCACATTTCATCGTTGGGCGCCGTGTGGGGCATCCTCTATTTGACTGTCGTCGGCATCGGCACCTTGTTGCTCGTTGGCAGCTCCGCCTGGCTGGTATGGAAACTGTGGGGCAACAGTCTTGCCAAACGGCTCCGCGCCGAACGGCGGAACCGCAATCCTAGCCAGATGACCGCGCACCAGAAAGCGACCGAGTTCGACGAGAATGTGGCGCTGGCGGAGTCTCTAAAGTCGCAATCCGGGAGCGCTGGTGATATGGGTGTTGCCATCGATCCGCTGGTCCGCGAAATGTTGGAGAAGCGGGAATCACAGACATTGGAGATTGTCGCGTTCGGGACCATCAGCAGCGGCAAATCGTCGGTGCTCAACTTGTTGGCCGGGCGCGAGGTATTCGCCACCGATGTTCGCGGAGGTACAACCACCGCGCGACATGCCATCGATTGGCCAGGAATGGATCGCGTCGTGTTGGTCGATACACCTGGTTTGGGCGAAATCGACGGCGAACAACATGTCTGGATCGCCGCGGATTCCGCCATGGACGCCGACTTGATCGTGTTGGTCGTCGATGGCCCGCTGCGCGACAGCGAATACAAATTGTTGGAGAAGTTGGCTGGCATGGAGAAACGAGTCGCGGTCTGCCTTAACAAATCCGATTGGTACCAACCGGAGGATCGCAACAAGTTGCTCGATCAAATCCGCCGTCAGACGCGCGATTGGGTCGATCCCCATGAGATTGTGGCGGTCCAAGCGCAGGCGGGGCGGCGGTTGCGACGCCGCGTGTTGGCTGATGGTCGGCAAATCGACGAAGAGGTAGCGGTCGAGCCGGATATCGAGCCATTGGCCGATTGCTTGTTGCGGATCGTCGCGCGGGAGGGAAAGGATCTGTTGCTGGCCAATTTGCTGTTGCAGTCGCGCGGCTTGGTGGAAAAGGCCAAGGAAAAGGTGCAAGACGCGATTGACGATCGGGCGCGGCGGATTGTGGACAAGTATATGTGGACCTCTGCCGGCGTGGCGGCCGTCAACCCATTCCCAGTGGTCGATCTGGCGGCGGGAGTCGGCATTTCGACGAAGATGATCATGGATCTGGCCGAGGTCTATCAACAAAAAGTCGATTTGGAAATGGCCTCGAAATGGATCGGTCAAATGGGAAAAATACTGATCGGTGTCCTCGGTTACACGGGCGCCTCGATCGCCGTGGCCGCGGTGGTCGCTTCGTTGTTGAAAAGCGCGCCCTTCATCGGCACGCTGGCGGGTAACGCGCTGCAAGGTACCGTGCAGGCTTTGTTGACCAAATGGATTGGGGCCGTGTTTATTGAGTACTTCCGCAATCAAATGCAAGCGCCTGAAGGGGGGTTAGCAGGATTGGCGCGGCGCGAATGGGAAAAGTTGACCACACTTTCGGAATTGGGGAAACTGGTCCAAGCTGCACGCGAGAGATTTGCATCATGACCGAGTCCCAGCGCACGGGCGCCATGGCCGCCGATCGGGATGCGCCCTTTCAGGAAGCCGTCCGCGCCATCCACCAAACGTTGGACAAGATTCGCGGTTGCTCCGCGGCGGAACGCGAAGCATTAGCCGCCGATTTGCAGCACCTCGAGGACATGCACCGCAAAATCACTCAAGGGCGTGTCGAAATCGTTGTCTTCGGAGAAATCAGCACGGGTAAGTCGGCGTTGATCAACGCCTTGATCGGTCGCGAAGTGGCTTCCGTCGATGTTCAAGGTGGCTGGACGAAGCAAGTCTGGGGAACATCTTGGGAGGGGTGCGGGCATCGGATTCGCGGTTTGGATCAATCGGAAGTCGTCCTGGTCGATACGCCCGGCATTAACGAGGTCGGCGGCGCCGACCGCAAACAGCTCGCCGAAGTGACCGCGCGGCAAGCGGACTTGATTGTGTTTGTCGTCGATTCCGACATCAACGATGTCGAGTACGCCGCGCTGCTGGAATTGGCCGCCGTGAATAAGCCCACGATTTTGGTGCTCAATAAACGGGACCTCTATTCGCCCGCCGATTTGGATGCCCTCTTGCAACGATTGCGGCAACGAACCGAGGGGATGATTCCGCCAAACCACGTAGTGGTAACGGCCGCTCATCCCCGGCCCATCGAGTATGTTCTGGAACTCCCCGGAGGGCGTACGGAAGTGCAATGGCGCCGTCCCGAACCGGACGTAGACGAACTCAAGTCCCAGATCCTGGATGTGTTGGATCAAGAAGGATTGCAGTTGATCGTCCTCAATGCCGCGCTGTATGCCGCGGACAAAAGCGATCGGATTGCCACCGTCCGCGTGCAACTTCGCAAACGTTTAGCCGATCGCGTGATTGGCGGGATGGCGCTGACGAAGGCTATTGCCGTCGCCGCCAATCCGGTGGCCCTGTTCGACGTGTTGGGCGGAGTGGCGATTGATGCCACGATGATCGTGTCGTTGTCGAAAATATACGGTTTGAATTTCTCGTTTGCCCAATCTCGCCAATTGGTCAAGGCCATTGCCGGCGCTGCCGGAATTTTTGCTCTCGGCGAACTGACCAGTTGGGGCGCCAGTTTCTTCAAAGCCGTGACGTTGTCCTTTGGGACGGTGCTGACGATGCTGCCCCAAGGCGCGGCCGCCGGATTCAGCTCCTATATCATCGGCCGCGCTGCCCAGCACTATTTCGAACACGGCGGCTCGTGGGGCATGTCGAACGCTAAATCCGTGGTGAAGCAAATCTTGGCGGATACGGATAAGGACTCAGTGATCGGCCACTTGAAAGACGAACTGCGCCGCAAACTGGCGTTCAACCGCCATGCTAGCCACTGACAATTGACCTTTGTCTTTTGGCCGATTTTTGAAATGATAGCAACATGATTCAACAAACATCGAGAATTGCCAACGCCATGCCCCATCCTTACGCCAGTGCTGCCGCCGAGGACGAACGCCTGTTTTTGGAAGGCCCGAATTCACGCTGGACGGAGTTTCGACGTGCGCTGCGGATTTTTTGGGAGGTCATCCGCGGTTTTCGTAAATTGCATTTCGTCGGACCGTGCGTGACCGTTTTCGGATCGGCCCGCTATGCCGAAGATCATCCGTATTACCAACTCAGCCGCGAGGTCGGTGCGGCCTTGGCCCGGGCGGGTTTCGCGGTAATGACTGGTGGCGGGCCGGGCGCGATGGAGGCCGCCAATCGCGGCGCGCAAGAGGCTGGCGGGCGCAGCATCGGCTGCAATATCGTGTTGCCCAAAGAACAACAACCCAATCCTTATTTAGACACGTTCGTCGAGTTCAAGTATTTCTTCGTCCGCAAACTGATGTTGGCCAAGTACTCGTATGCGTTTGTGGCCCTCCCCGGCGGGTTTGGGACGATGGACGAGTTGTTCGAAATCGCTACGTTGGTGCAAACTGGGAAAATCGAGGAGTTCCCAATCGTTTTGGCAGGCACTGAGTTTTGGCAACCGATGTTGGACTTCTTACAGGAGAAAATGGTGACCGGTAAAACGATCGATCAAGCGGATGTCGATCGTTTCATCTTGTCCGACTCGCCCCAAGACATTGCCCAGCGGATCCGCGCCGTCGCCATGGCGCAGTTCAAACTGAAGACCGGAAAGCGCACACCCCATTGGTGGCTGGGCGAGAACGGACGCCAACCAAGTTAACGCGTGTCCGCGAACAAAAAGGACAGGCATTATTATAACTTTCCCAGTCTACACGATTTCACTATATTCTCCATCGCCCCCAAACCCACAAAATAATTATGCCTGTCCTAAAACCATTATGCCTGTCCTAAAACCCTAAAACCTAAAATGGGAAAAAATGCTGTCTGGGCTTCGTAGCCTTCAAACTTTGGCTCCCATCAGGCAAGCTGATGGGGGCCCCTGCTCGGCGTCGCCAATCGCCTTTAGCTAACAAACTTTCCGTCCCACCAGGCGAGCTGGTGGGGGCGGTTCGAAGCGGCAAATCGTGGAAAGTACGTTGAATCTGCATTAAGTGCATTAAGTGCCACCCACCTAATGCATTAAGTGCCGGCCACCTAAAATATCGCCGTTCCCCGGTGATGCAATAAGTGCCGGCCACCTAATGCAATAAGTGCCACCCACCTAAAATATCGCCGTTCCCCGGTGAGGTGGTGTAGCGAGAAACGTCAATATCTCCCGGCCAAGCCGGGAGCTTTGGCTGCCAACACGGCATTTAATCTCGCTGGCTTGGAGATCGTCCGGCTTCATTGATTGCACCACTTTCGGAGAAAAGCAGGAAGCGTAAATATCCGCCGGGTAAACCGGCGGCATTAGGTCGGTTGCCGCCTGCGGGATGTAGCGAGAAACGTAACGATCACCTGAGCAAGTCTGGTGCATTAAGCCGGACGATCTCCTTGTCCGGCGGATCGTTCGGTTTCTCGAAGGAGTAGCCAAAGACGCACACATTTCGTGGATAAACCGAGAGAGAGAAAGGGGACACCTCGTATAATCGGGCGCTCATAGCCGAAACGTTGCGTGCCCCCGGTCGATGTTATCGAAATGGCCCGTCCAATCGAATTGGACAACGCCAACTTCGTTCAACTGAGCGTCAGGTTCGTTCGCCAATCAACGTATCCCGCAACACCCGCCGCATGACCTTGTTGCTTGCCGTGCGCGGGAGTGCCTCGACCACGACCACCTGATTCACGCGAAAGAGAGGATTAAGCTCTTCTTTCAATGAGCGATTCATGGCATCCAGCAATTCTTGCGAACCGGTCGGCCGGTCCAAGACGGCGAAGACAACCAACGTCTCTGGTCCATCGTGGCTGATCGCGACCGCTGCGGTCTCCCGGACGCCCGGCACGCGATTCAAAGCGCGCTCCAGTTCCGCGGAACTGATTTTGATCCCACCCAAGTTCATTGTGTCATCGACTCGACCCCCCGCCACGTAGTACGGACCAGGCAATCGCCGAACATAGTCGCCGTGCCGGCGCAGCGGCGGAAGTCCGCTGCCGCAAGGTACGCCCGCATAATAGGTTTCGAAGTGATCGCGATTCAGCAGACGCGACGACAGACCAATGGACGGTGGCACAATCCACAGTTCCCCCTCGTCGGCAGGCTGTTGGTCCTCGTCGAGTATCACAAAATCCAAGCCCACGGCTGGTGTCGAAAAGGCGCTAGGAACATTCGGTTGCACCACCGTCGAAGTGATGTAACCCCCGCCAATCTCCGTACCGCCACAGTATTCAATGATCGGCCGGACACCTGCCAGGCTGGACAAATAGACCATGTCGTCTCGTTGCGAGGACTCGCCGGTGGAACTGAACACATGAATCGATGACCAATCGAATGCTTCCATAGCGCGCGACGCGCGCCAGGCTTTGACGATTGTCGGCACGACACCCAACATATTGACTTGGGCATCCTGGACGAATTGGCCAAAACCCGATTGCATCGGCGCATCGTCATACAGCGCGATGGTCCCCCGATTGATGAGGCTGGCGAAGATCAACCATGGTCCCATCATCCATCCCAAGTTGGTCGGCCAGCAACACACGTGGCCCGGGCGGATGTCTTGGTGGCAATACCCGTCGATCGCGCAGCGAATCGGCGTGGTATGGGTCCAAGGAATGGCTTTCGGATCGCCCGTGGTACCCGACGAAAACAGGATATTAATAGCCTCGTCACCAGCGCCGATATGCAGCGCGTCGCCGCCGCGACCACGACCGAGAAAATCTTCCCAAGCGATGTCGGCGCCCGCGAGTTCGACTCCATACGGTTCGCTGTGCGGTAGGACGATTATCGGCAGGTCCGTCGCCGCACGTACCCGCGGGTACAATTCCAATCGTTTTCCGCCACGCACGGTGACATCGTAGGTAAAGACGCCGCGCGCCTGAGCGATCCGCAGGCGGTTGCCGATTTCGGCAGATGCAAAGCTATCCGCTATCGACACAACGGCGCAACCGGCCCAGATCACTCCCAAATAAATGGCGACTGCTTCGGCCGTCATCGGCAAAACTACGGCGAGCGCGTCTCCCGGATGATAACCGGACGCGCGGACCGCGGCGGCGACTTGTTTCACGCGCTGTTCGAGGCGTTCCAACGACCAGCGCTCGATTGTTCCATCTGCGCGGCCAAAAAGAATAGCCTCGCGCTGGCGGGGCTCTCGAAAACAACTGGCGGCAATATTCAAGTGCGCGCCCGGCAGCCAGTGTGCCCGTTGGTCGCCCTCCGAAACGTCGAGGCTGTCCGTCGGCGGTTGCGAAAAGGCGATTCCAAGACGATCAATAGCCCTTTGCCAGAACTCCGCGCGATGGGTGATCGACCAGCGGTGAAACTCGGCATAATCGCGAAATCCCAACGCCGCCATCCAATGCGCCAAATTGCTGTTGGCAACCGCGTCGTCATCGGGGAACCAAATCGGCGGAGGTCCCAACTCCAGACTGGGCCAGGTTTCAAAAATCTCTCGCCAGCGGGCGGCGATCTCAGCGGGCGCGGCTTGTCGTTGCCGCAATTCATCCACAGAGCGTTGCCAGTTTTGAGCTACTTCGTTCGCCAACATGGATTCCTAACTCTCGTCGGCGAGACAGTGTACCATGTTGCCGAGATTCAGCGAGTCGGCAGACGTACGGCGGCGGTTGACTGCTACGGTTACCACAATTCAAAACGATCGCGCGTGCGCGTATAGGTCTTGCCACCCAGCCGGCCAATCGTGTCCAGCAATTGGGGATCGACTTCGCCCGCCTCATTCAACACCCGGTCGGCGATGCGCATCCATACGATCTGACCGAAGACCGCGTGGGTCGCCAGCAATCCATCACCGATGCGGACGATCTGCATCACGCGGCATTCTAGTTGGACGGGCGACTCCGCGATCCCCGGCGGCTGCACACAACGACTGGGCTGGGGATGCAATCCGGCCAGGTCCATTTCATTGACCTCGTAGGGATACTCGCGCGACGTCTCGATCATGGCTTGCGACAAGGAATGCGAGACGATGTTAACAACGAACTCGCCGTTGGCCTGGATGTTCCGCAACGTGTCCTTGGGCGTGCCATCGGGCTTGTTGACCACCGAGATCATCAACGATGGCGGCTGGGATCCGACACCTGTAAAATAGCTGAACGGTGCCACGTTGCAGACGCCCGCGGGAGAAATCGTCGATACCCAAGCGATTGGTCGGGGTGTGATGATCGAAATCATCACTTGGTAAACTCGACCAACCGTCAGCGTTGCGGGATCAATATCCACCGAAGTTCCACTGTTCTCCGATTAGCCCGTCGGTCATTGCGGTATCTGCAATTCCGCAATCGTATTCATCACGATGTACTGCGAGCGATTGGGAACGCGGTTGATAAATGCGGAAACATTCGTCGCGGTGATTGTCGCCGGCGTGGCAAACTCCAATTCCGTGTCCGAGACAATTGTGGCCACAAAATAGGTGTCGGCGCCAATACGAATGAGGCGGTCGGCCGGAATCTCCGTGGTGAACGAGGTCCCGATACCCGTTACCGTAGTCGATCCGACGTTGCTCGAAACCGCACCGGGGATGACTCCCGTGAATGGAACGTAGTTGCGCAGCGGCACATCGGTCAACGCGGCTTGCTCGAGCAGATCGGCCAGTTGGAAACGATTCAACGCGTGGATCTGGTCGGCAACTTGCATGCCGTTGCCGATTACGTTTCCAAAGACCGTGAACGATTGGGCATCCAAAAACGCGTTGTCGTTCATGTTGATGAACCATTGGCTGGTCCCGCTGTCGGGATTGCCGCCTTGCAGCGCCATTGCCAGCGTGCCCCGCACATTCGAGCGACTCAAGCTGGCTTCGCTCGGAACAGGCGGATCCGTGGCGATCACCGCCAGGTCCGTATTCGACGTCAACCGGAAGCCGCCGCCCTGAATCACGAAGTCGGTGGATCCGCTTTTGGCCGATCGATGCACGATCGAATCGATGTATCGTTCTTGATAGTTGAGGAAATTCGCCACAGTCAACGGCGCCGCATCGTCCATCAGCTCAAAGTCGATCGCTCCCAAGGAACTATCGAATCGGACCACCGTTCCCACGGCGCGATAGACCTGGAACGTTTCCGTCAATTGCCGATTCAAATCGTCGGTCGCGCGGACCACGATCGCATTGACACCGTGTTCTAAGGATCCGGCCAGTCCGGTAACAACAATCGTGAACCCGCCGTGCTCGTCGGCCTGAGTTTGTCCGTCGTTAAACACATTGTCGCCGTCTTGGGAGACCTCGACCAAAGCGCCCGGTCGCGTCGTCCCGGAAATCGTGATCGACGAGCGCCCGGTCAGTTGGAGGCCGCCGGATTCGATGGTTTGACCACTCAGCAACTCGGCGCGCAGCACCATGGGTGGAATTGGTGGCGCGTCGCTGACCAACGTTCGCACAGCCGCCTGGCGATCGGCCAAGCCGCGCGACGGATCTGCCAAGAGGCCATTGACCGAATCATCGCTGGAGGCGGTGCCAAACCCAGTTACAGTACGTCGAATGTTGCCGACCGTGAACGGCAACACATTAGTCGCATTGTTGCCGGGGCCGCCGCGCAACGTCAGTCGCGTGGGTACCGTGCCACCCGCGGCTACGTGAACGACATCATTGCCGCGTTGGCCGCCCACAGCGGCCTCGCCCGTCACCTGGTTCTCGCCGCGCAACACCAGCACATCGCGTCCCGAACCTAGCGACGTATGCCAACCACCGGAAAACTGCGAGCCCTCGACAATCGCTGTATCATCACCGCCATTCATTTCCATGCTGACAAAGTGAGCAAACAAGGAATCAATGATTTCCAGCGAGTCGGCGCCATCGCCGGATTTGAGATGTGTCCCACCGCGCACATCTAGTCGATTGAGATAAAACGTGTCGGCGCCGGATCCACCCTCCAACCACAGACGGCTGCCGACGCGGACATCTTGCATGGCCACGTAGTTGTTGCCGTCGCCGGTGACGATCGAGAGATTGTTAAAGACGTGGACATCCTCCAACGATACGCGGTCACTCCCCTGCCCCGCGAAAATCGTCAAGGAACCGGTTAATCGCAATCCATCTTGCACATTGATCGAGTCGTCACCACCTTGCAGCATGATGAACACGTCGCGCGTCACCTGTCGCGAACCGGTTTGCAGAGTGAAGTGGCTGCCACCGTTGACCGTTGTCCCATGTTGGCCCATCACGCGGACTTCTTCCCCCGAGCGGCCGAAGACGACTTGATTGCTCTGATTATCCCCGACGATCCAGAGCAGGTCATTGGCAATAAACGCCTGAACATTCCCCGCCAACAAGTCGCGCGGTTCCAATGCCGAATACGCGGTGCGCGCCGCGGCCGGCGCATTGGGTC
>JACTND010000285.1 GCA_014584305.1 Planctomycetota bacterium
GGCGTGCTTCAGCACAACCTGACACCGGAGCAGATCGAACAACTCAGCATGGACTTATCCCCTGCATTTATTGCCGGAGCGGCCGAATCATTTCCCAAGCCGCCGTTGGTCTTTTCCAAGCGGTCGCCATAGTAGCGATGCAGGGCCAGAATGTCATCGAGTTGGGGACCGTCGAACGCTCCGGAATAGGCCGGTTCCATGAGCTTTGTGCCGTTGTTGGGAATCACGTGGGCGAATCCCAAGCCGTGTCCATGCTCATGGGCCACCACGTTCCGCAATCGGCGCGAGTTGTTATTGGTATTGTTGAAAAAATTGTCGGCCGTATCGATCACCATCTCACCGTTGAGCGGGTAGAAGTTGAACGCCAAAACGCCGTTATTCCCGTCGATCGGCCGACCGCCGATCCGCACATCGGCGCGGACCCCAAGTATGCCTTGCGATTGATTGAGATTGTTGAAAGCAAAGCCGTCATCGTTCGGTTCGTACACGTAGGTCAAGCCGCTCAGTTCGCTCCAGCGATTGAACACCGATTGATAATGCTGAAACCAGGGGCGCAAGGTCAAATCCGTTCCCCCTGGTCCACTGCCATAGATCTGATCCATCCGCGCGATAAGGTTGCTGTTCGCAGCCGCGCCCGTACCCGCACCGAAATTCGGGATTAAGGTTGTCCCCGTCAACTCGCGGGCAAAGCCCCAGGTCAACGTGATGGGATCGCCCCGTTGGATACCCGCGCCATTGGTTGCCGTTTGCGTCCAGCGATTTCCGGATAGCTGAAAGAACTGTGGCCCGTTGGGGTCCGGCCGCGGGTCCGCGGGGATGAGCCCCCCACCGCAATATCCGCATCGGCACGATTGGGCCTGGGCCGACTTCAATCCGAACAGCACAATGACCACGAATGCCAATGCCAACCGAGACCAACTGCGCGGTAGTTGGGAGCGCATGATCATTCCTCTCAATAAGGGCCCTGTTTCCGATTGTTCCCCACCTGACCTAGCCAAACGCGCCTGTTTGTGGCCATGGTTCCCGCACGACAGGTGGCAAACCTCTGTCCAGCTTCATTATGGTTAAGAGCCAACCTCAGTTCAACTATTGGAGCCCCGACAATCGATCCGAACATCGTCGAGACTCTATTGGAAGCGAGAGTGGGTTTGATTGTAGGGATTTCCGTCTTGATCCGGGGGAATTTACTGGGATGGTCCATTGCATTCAACCGGACGCGGGTGATTCGTTGTCGCGAAAGGGGACCAAAACATACAATCCGGCGAAGCAACAAAAAAACCCGGTAGGACCGAAGCCCTACCGGGTATAATTCGTTGTGAAAACACAACTTCGACAAGCAGAAACTACTTGCGACGTCGGATTCCCATCAGGCCCATTGCTGCACCCAGCAACAGAATCGCGCTGCTCGGTTCCGGAACGGCAACCATTCCCAAAGCAAAGCTGGCAAATGGAGTTCCGCCGAACCAAAATGGTCCGGAATGGGTTGCGCCCCCAGTTGCCTGGTTAGGACCCCACGCGTGAAAGATATTAAACGTGTCGCCAACCGGACCGGCAGTTCCCAAATCGGATGCAAATGCCACCGGATTAGCACCAACCAACAGTGGGCCAATCCCACCCGGCGTAGCACTGATATCACGCAAACCGAATTCAAACCCGGCGCCTGCAAGGTCCGAAAACTTGAACCCAGTCCCCAAGTTGATGCCAATAAACCAACCGCCGTTAGGAATCCCTAAGAGCTGAATCGTTGGACCCACTTGGGGCTGTTGCGTACCACCTGTTACATCGATGCCATCATAGAATCGCAACTCAATATCTCGATTAGCTCCCGAGTTATTAAATACTCCGATGAAAACATCGCGGATCCGCGGCTCATAGCCTTGACTGACAAAGGGATTGATTCCTATTCCCTCGTCAACCGACTCCCGCTGTGGCGAGCCAAAAGCTGACAAATTCCAAAAGAACCCATTGCCGACGGTCTTGTCGTACACGACTTGCGGCGAGGCAAACGCTTGCACATCGCTGGGCTTCGTCCACTTGCCACTGCGCACGTGATACGTGCCGAGGTTGCCAATCGTTCCCTGATAGGGAGTCGCTTGCAACACGTCCGCCTGCGCCGAACTGATCGACGCAAACGTAGCAAACACAAACAACAGAAGTCTTTTCATACAGTTCTCCAAGTTTCCAAACATCCCACGCAAACGAAGCAGCAAATACACAGTGTCGATCCGTCAATTTTTTGCCGGACAGGTCCACGATTTTCCGCGTGGATCGTGACGAATTTAACGATAATCTCGGAAAACTTTACGTCAACTACCCCAGACGTTCAAAATCTGGATTTTTTAAAAATTAGGCAAAGCCAGGTCGGCCTTTACAAACCCCGCTTGGTGGTTCGTATCCGCCCAACTGCCATATTGATTGAATCGAGACGCAACAATGGAGACTTTTCCGTCAAAAAAATACCTGCTGTGTTTGGCTATTGAAAATCGCCAAAAGGGGGTGGCATCATGTGTCGTTCGATAAATGAAACGGCAGCGAGCAGTTGCCAAGGTTCCGTCACCAAGGCGTCGGGCTATTGTTTTCACCGATCCCCCCTTTTTGGGGGGGCTACCACGTTGGATGGGTGCAGTTCCAGGTCATTACAGGGTGGAGGTGGTGTTCGACATAAAAACAACGGGCAGCCTTGTTCAGGCTGCCCGCTGAAAACGACGTTTTGAGATCACCGATTCAACGAAACGTCAGATTACTTCCGTCTCCTGGAGGCCAACATCCCAATCACACCGATCATCAAAACGCCAACCGTCGGCTCCGGAATAGGCGGTTGCAACGTACCGAAAATCGTGAAGGGCAAATCGGTTTGAACGCCATTGTCCAGCGCCGGATTCCACATTCCTGTGCTCGTCAAGAACTGCAGGGCGTCACCACCTGCCGGATAGCCGGTTGCGCCAGGCAAGGTCAATGGAGCTTGCCAAGGACCAGATGCCAACGTGCCGCCAGCACCCCATTGCAACCAATAGGTTCCGGGGCCCAAAGCGATGTTCAACCCAGCAACATCGACAATCTGAATACGGCGAGTGGTATCCGTCGTGCCAGTATTGGTTGTTCGGTAAACATCGGACATTACCGTTGACGACCAAACGTTCGTCACTAAATCGCCCCACGTCACCGATCCACCACCACCGGGCGCGCCACCGCTCCAAATCTGCATGCGAATGTCGTTCACCGATGCTGCGGTTGCTCCCGTTTGGTACAAATAAAATCGAACGCTGTTGATGATCCATCCATTGCCGCCAACGGTGAAGTTATCGGCCATGAAATTCGGAGAGGCGATTGTCCCTTGTGCACCAAAACCAAACAACGTTCCTCCAACCGCGATGGCACTCCGGTCTGAACCTGCGGCAGCACCGGTCATACCACCCGGATGCGTGACTAGCACACCGCCAAGACCGTTATCGACCTCGTTGTGCCATAATTGCGCTTGCAGCGATCCGGCACACACAAATGCCGCGGCTACAAATACCATCAATCTACTAATCCACTTTCTACCCATGCTGTCTCTCCACGTAACTCCGCCAATTAAAACTACACAAACCAACAAATACGATGCCCGGAATCTCTGTTTCAACTAATCCAAACTAACTGCGCGACGTTACCGATTCAACTAGCATAATGGCGGAATTCAAAAAAATTATGAGAACTGGTTCGACGGTAACTCATCAAACTCCTTGGAAATAACCCCCGACAATGGGGGGACTCAATTCGATGTGTGCTAAGTCGCGCGGCGATTGGCAATTTCGCTCGACGATGCAACCAGGGCGGGTAAGTGGTTCGTACACAGCCGCTGGGTTGTCATGATTCCCGGCAACTCGACTTCAAAGGCAGCGCATACTAGCCTTTTCCATGGAACCTGACCGTTTTTGACGGGCGAAACATTTGGTAGGTTTCCCCAGGATATGCCGGCAGCTATAGTGGCAACAAGCTTGCCCATTGGGGAACGTGCGCAAGACAGAGGTATCGACGTGGGGGATCAAACATGCGAGGTCAAAAAAACAAGCGGCGCGCTGCAAATAATGATTTCGGAACCTTGACCTTTCAGGCCTTCGAACCAAGGCAGTTGCTGGTTGGAGATTTTATTGGACCGGTGGTTTATATCCCCTCGGATATACCCGATGCCTTTGCCCACCGCGCCGTCACCGTCGAACAGATGGAAACGCGCGCCAAGTACCATCGCTTTGTTCCCAATGAGGTTATCGTCGCCGTTCATCTGCCGGTGGAACGAAGTGCCGCCGGAGACGCATTGCGCGCTATTTCCTGGCGTCAGTGGACGGGGCACGGGGATGCCGCGCTGCGCCGTGTGATGCAAGTGGTCGAGCAGGGAACCACCAGTGTGGCGCTGGTCCACCTCGATCTGGGTCCGCGGGCCAGCGTGGTGACGGCTATGCGGTTCCTCGACGACCAGCCTTCGGTCTTGTGGAGTTCGCCCAATTTCTATCACTCGGGTCCCGACCCCCGCGACTACATTCCCAACGATCCGCTCTATAGCAATCAATACCATCACAACAACATGAACAATCCGGCGGCGTGGAACGTTTCTCTCGGCAACCCGAACATTCTCATCGGCGTGACCGACGATGGGGTCCTGCTGACGCATCCCGATTTGCAGCCCAACATTTGGGTGAATCCTGGCGAGATCCCCGGGAATGGCATCGACGACGACGGCAATGGCTATATCGATGATGTGAACGGTTGGGACTTCAGCTCCGGCAACAACAATCCCAACCCCAACGGGTCCAGCAACGACCATGGGACGCACGTCGCGGGGATCGCGGCGGCTCGGACAGATAACGGCATTGGCATCGCGGGTGTGGCCGGACGCGCGACCATCCTGCCGCTGCAATTCTACGCCGGAACCAGTTCCTGGACGGCGGCCATCATCAACGAAACGTACACCTACGCCGCCAACAATGGTGCGCAAATTGTCACCACCAGCTACAACGTGGATGGTTGGGTTGGCGATCCGGTGTTTACGGCCGGTTTGCAATTCATGTACAACGCCGGGGTGTTGCATTTCAATTCAGCCGGCAACAACAATCAACTCAACCCTCCCCGCCAAGCATTCGAGCAATCGTTGTTCGTTTCCAGTTTGGATCAAAACAACGTGAAAAGCAGTTTTTCCAATTACGGGACTGGCATCGATATCGCGGCCCACGGTTCCAGTATCTACGCGACGGTGTTGAACAACAATTACGGAACGAAATCGGGAACCAGCATGTCCACGCCTAACGCCGCCGGAGCGGCGGCTTTGTTGTGGGGTGCACATCCGACTTGGAACCGGTACCAAGTGGCGGCCCATCTACTTGCCACCACGACCAATATCGACACGCAAAATCCGAGTTTTGTCGGCTTGCTGGGAGCCGGGATGGTCAACACGGGGGCGGCGCTTAATTCCGCTTCGATTCCAGCGCCGAAAATCAAAAGCCTGACTGGGCTCCCCGCGGCCGGTTCGACCACGAGCAATTTTACTGTCACGGGATTTTCCCTGACGTTCAATCAAGTCATGGACCCGGCTTCCGTTAACAATCTCTCGAATTTCGTATTGCGCGAAAGTGGCCGCGACGGCGTGTTGGGCACGGCCGACGACCGAATATTTTCCGTTTCCGCCGACCGGACGTACCGCGTGGGAACCAATGGCATCAATTACACGTTTGGCGGCGGAAACTTGGGGCCGGGCAATTACCGATTGACCTTGGTTTCCGGTGGCTTGCGCAACCCATTCGGTACGCCGTTGGACGGCAATGGCGACGGCTCGGGTGGAGACAGCCTCGTTTACGATTTCAAATTGGAACCGGCGACTGTCCAGGTCCTGCCCGCCGGTTCGATGATCTATGAACAACAGTTTCCCGGAGCCATTGCCGCGGCGCAGGAAGTCGATCGCTATTTCATCGACCTCGATGCGGGACAAACGCTGATGGTCACCATGCAGGGGAGCGGTGCATTGGTTCCGTCCATTCAAATACGTGATCCGAACAACGTTTTGATTGGCAGTGGAGGGGGCGCAGGGTCAATCGCCAAGACGGCAGTGTTGCCCGTTACGTTGGCAGGCCGATACGAAATCGCCCTGTCGGGTGCCGCGAATACGACCGGCACTTACCAAACGCAAGTGCTTCTAAACAGCGGTTGGGAAGCGGAGGAGATGGGCGGCCCCACCAATAACACTCTGGCCACGGCTGAAGACATCGATGGCACAGCGCTCGCGCTGGGGAACCAATCCAGCCGCTTGGCCGTCCGCGGTTCGATGCAGCCCGCATCGTGGTACAGCGAGAATTTTGAATCGGGGAGTCTGGGAGCCCAGTGGACGACGACCACCTCCAGTTCGGCGGGCCGGATCCGCATCATTGGGCAACACGGCACGGCGGGGGGCAATTTCGCCATGTTGATGGATGTCAATACGAACGACGTTTACAGTCGCAATGAAGCGACGTGGACGGTCAACTTGGCGGGTGCCACCAATGCTGTCCTGACGTTCTGGCACGCCAGCTGGAATGACGAAATTCACGCTATGCCGGCGTCGTTTACGACGTCGTCGAATACGGACGGTGTCGCGATCAGTGCGAACGGAACCAATTGGTTCCGGATTTTCACGCCTGGATCCATGCCGGTGGGGCAATGGCAACAAGTCAATGTCGATCTTGTGGCCGCCGCCAACTCGGCGGGCATCGCACTCGGCAATAACTTCCGCATTCGCTTCCAGCAGTATGACAATTACCCAATCACCACGGATGGCCGCGGTTATGACGAGATCTCGATTGCGGGTTCCGGTGGCAGTGGCAACGCCGATTGGTATTCGTTCACTTTGGGCGACGGCCAATACGCTTCGATTGCGGCCACGGCGGCCGCCGGTGGCGCGACCGTCGAGTTGTACAACGGCGCCGGCGCCTTGCTGCAAACCGGAAGCGCCAAGAACAACATTTCGAGTTTCATCGATCGGTTCCAAGACGCCACCTCGAATGGGACTCCCGATCGTTATTATGTGCGCGTGACCGGCGGCAGTGGAGCCTACAGTTTGGTGGTCACACGCAACGGCCAATTCGATGCTGAGCCGAACGACACTACGGGGACGGCGCAGTTAATCGAAGGCGCCCAATCCGTGTTGGGCTTCGCGACGAGCGCATCGGACTATTTCCGATTGACAGCGCAGGCAGGTCAGACCATTGCCTTCGACGCGACGTTGCCGGGGCAAGGGCCGTACCTGTTCGTGAACGGCCTGGATGCGGGAACGAGCCAGTTGCGGATGCAATTAATCGCGCCGAGCGGCGCGGTGGTTGCCAGCGGGATTAGTGCACTGGAGCATGTCGCGACGACCAGTGGCAATTACCACTTGCGCGTGTGGGCCAATGCCGGCAGCGGTGAATACGTCGTCACGCGCCGTTTGGATCAGGTCTCCCTGACGATCGAAACCGGACTGGTGATGGCCTCTGCCGATTCGCCGATTACGGTGACTTTGTCCCAGACGTTCGTCGATCCGATTGTAATTCTCGGTCCCCCATCGGCGACGGATGCGGAGCCGATGATTGCCCGCGTGTCCAACATTACGGCAACGAGTTTCCAATTGCAAGTAACTTCTTGGAACATTGCGTCCGACCCGAGTTTCATGGAGTCGGTTCGTTATTTAGTCGTGGAACGTGGTGTCACGCAGTTGCCGGGCGGCAAGCGGATCGTGGCCGATCACGCCGACGTGTTTGATGTATTTTCAACGGTCGGATTTTCCGGATCCTTCTCGACAACACCCGCCATTGTGGCGACGGTGGTGCAGAACGATAGTGCCTGGCCGAAAGCGATTCGCATGCAAAATGTGTCCGCCGGAGGATTTCAAGTGCGGACACAGTTCGCGGAAGCCTTGGACGGAATTGCGGATGATTTCACTAGAGTCCATTACATTGCCGTCGATCCCGGACGCTATGAATTGGATGGCTGGGTGCTCGAAGCCGGGGTGACGCCAGTGGCTGTAACCCATGCGCCGCATGTGATTAATTATCAGCAGGCCCTGCCGACGACTCCGTTCTTGGGTGCTCAGGTGATGACCTATCACGATGCGGACCCCGTGGCGATTCGGCAGGTATCCGGCAGCGCTTTATCGGCCACGATTTTCTTGCAAGAAGAAACGACTTGGGACCCGGAGACGATGCATCAAGCCGAGGCCGTGGGCTATTTAGCGGCCGCGCCGACCGGCAGTTTTCAGGCGCCCGTGGCGTGGACGGAATCGGGGGCTGGCGGTCCGGAGGTCGGCATCACTGTGGCAGGAGTTCCGTTTGCGCGTGTTGATGCTCTCCATAATAACCGGGTTATGGCTTCGAGCAATTTGCCTGCTCACAATCAGTTAGCGGGGTTTGGTGGGGAACGGTTCGCAGTCGTCACCGCTGAGACAATTTCGCTTCCAGCGTTTGGAGAGACGGGGACCGTTGTTCAACTGGAGCGCAACGGCTGGCGCCGCATGGTTGCGCGAATGACAGCCTCAAATGCCGCGAAATCAGACGTAAACGACCAGGTATTCGCGTCGCTCGGAACGGCCGTGTAAATCTAGGGCAATCTTTCCCGTTTCGTTCCGGTTGAAGGATTGACTAATTCCTTTGACCCGATGGAACGGTCAGCAACAATGTCTTGGAACGCTTCGCGAACCAACGCGAGGGCCCATCCAGGCGGGGAGTTGATTTTCAACCGGGCGCGGTTGTAAACCACGCTGATAGACGCGGGGTGCATTGTCAGTGGCGGTCGGATATAATCCGCATGTCACCGGGCCTGACTTCTCTCGGGAATGGAGTGCCGATGTTGGTTGGTTCCCAGCAACTCCTTCGGATGCCGCATGTTACCCCAAGGGAACCCCTCAGGGCGCTAATTCGATGTCTGATCCCAAATCGCTCGATAGTTCGCGAGATAGTGGCGAAGGTCACGCGGCGCGAGAACCCAGTGATTCAACCGAGAATGCGGCTCAGGTGCCACTGCGGACGATTGGTCGCTACGAAGTCGAACGGCAATTGGGCAAGGGCGGTTTCGGGTTCGTCTATCTCGCTTGGGATCCCAAGTTGTTGCGGCACGTGGCGATCAAGGTGCCACGTTGGGATAAGCCGCTGAGCGTTTCGGCCTTGGAACGGTTTCTCAATGAAGGTCAGTTGTTGGCGCAAGTGGAACATGCGGCCGTGGCGACCGTGCACGATGTCAATGTTACGGAAGACGGTGTCCCCTTCGTCGTCATGCAATATATCGAAGGACGTTCGCTGAGCGAGTGCATTCGGTCGCGGCAAATGTCTTTGGAGCAAAAACTCGAAACGTTAGTGCAGATCGCCGAAGCCCTGCAACATGCCCATCAACAAGGGATCACCCACCGCGACGTCAAACCAGCGAATGTGATCATCGACGCGCAGCAGCGCGTGCGGCTGGTCGATTTTGGATTGGCGCTGCACGACGACCTTGCGATTGGCGACGACGAGCAGGTCGGCGTTTTGGGAACGCCATCATACATGGCGCCCGAACAAGTGCGCGGTGAGAACCATCTCATCGATGGCCGGACGGATGTGTGGGCCTTGGGTGTCACCATGTACGTGTTGCTCGTGGGGGCTCTGCCCTTTCGCGGCCACAGTTATGCCGAATTGCTGCGCGCGATCTGTTACAAAGCGCCGCGGCCTCTGCGGCAGATCGACGAGAACCTTCCCCGGGAACTGGAGCGGATTTGTTTGCGTTGTCTGCAAAAACTCATGGACGAGCGCTACCAATCGATGGCGGACTTGGTGCGTGAATTGCGGGCGTTTATCACCGAATCAGACACGGCGGGCAGGGCCGCGGACGTGGATTTGTCAGGGCGGCCATCCATCCGACTTCTAGAAACGATCGTATCACCGAACGACGCCCTAGACGGGCAATCGAATCGCGAATCGGCGCGCCTATCGGCTGCCAGCAAATCCTCGTCGATGAGCGACGGAGCCAGCGGGTCGTCCGGCCCTTTCGCCATTATTCCCAAAGGATTGCGGCAATTTGACCAGAACGATCGCGAGTTCTTTTTGCGGCTCTTGCCGGGGCCGGTGGATCGTCAAGGCATTCCCGATTCGATTCGATTTTGGTTGTCGCGTTTGGGGGTGGTCGATCAGGTTGAGGAGGTTCCTATCGGATTGATCTATGGTCCGTCGGGCTGCGGGAAAAGCTCGTTCGTGCGGGCCGGGCTGCTGCCGCGTTTGCCGGATCGCGTGTTGCCCGTTTATGTGGACTGTACGGCGGAGCACTTGGCCGAATTTTCAGTCGAACGCGTGCGGCGCGCCATCCATGACGTGCCTCCCAATGTGTCGCTGGCAGAACTGTTGCGCCGTGTGCGTCAGGGTGAGATGATCCGGTCGGGGGATAAATTGTTGTTGGTCTTGGATCAATTCGAACAATGGCTCCATCGCTGTGATGACTATCACCTGCATCCCCTGACGGCAGCATTGCGGCAATGCGACGGCGAGCGGGTCCAAGCGTTGCTGTTGATTCGCGACGATTTTTGGATGAGCGCTACGCAGTTGTTGCGCTGTCTGGAGCGGAAGATCGAGGACGGCAAGAATGCGCTGGCGTTACCTTTGTTTGACGAGCGGCACGCGCGTCGCGTGCTGGAGGCATTGGGCCGCGCCTATGGAGCGCTCCCTGCCGATGGAAAGTCGTTGTCGCCATCGCAATTGCGGTTTATTCGTCAGGCGGTTCGCGCCCTGACCCAGCGTGGCAAAGTCATCTGTGTCCATTTGGCGGTGTTGGCGGAAACGATCAAGGGGCGCGATTGGGGACAGCTCGATTATCGAGCCGCTGGTGGATGGGAGGGAATCGGCCGCGAGTACATCGTGGGCGTTTTCAACGACTTGCAGACGCCGACGTACATCAAACGGCATGCGGATGAAGCGTGGTTGATTTTGCAAGCGTTGCTCCCCGAATCCGCTCCCTATCTCAAGGGACGGCTCGTACGACGCATCGAGTTGCGGCAACGTGCGGGCTTAGAGAAACACCGCGAACGATTTGATCAGTTGATGCACTTCCTGGAATTCGATGCGCGTCTGCTGTCGCCTATGGAGGATGAGGATGCGCTAGAAAACGGGGAGGATTCGCCCTCATCGCGAGACTCCGACCAGACGTTATACGGCCTGACGCACGATTTTCTCGTGGCGCCCATTCGGGCCTGGGGCGCGGCCAAGAGCAACGAATCGCGACGCGGTCGCGCGGAGAGTCTGTTACGACAACTCAACGACCAATGGACGATGACGGGGGATAGCCGGTTCTTGCCATCCATTTGGGATTTCGCTCGCATTGGCTGGTTTGCCGGCCAGGAAGCCAAACGAGACGCGCCGGCGTACTGGCGCGCCGCCAAGTGGCGGTTTCAAAAATGGTTGGCGGTCGGTGTCCTGCTGGCGATCGCATTGTCGGCCGTTCTGTGGGGGCTCCAATCGCAATTTCGCAATCTGGCGGAACGTGCGGCATGGGAACGAACGTTGGTCGGGGATGCCGAGACTTTCGATCGCGAACGCGAGAATGTACAGCGGGTCAGCAGTGAGAACCTGGCACGGTTGCGCGAATTGGCTCGATCGGAAAACCCGACCTTTCGCGTCCGCGCGAATTCCATCCTGGCGTATGCCGATCCCCTGCCAACGGAAAACTGGACGGCCTTGCTGCGCGATGTGTCGTTAGTCGATCAGGAGGAATTCGCTACCATCTGGCGACCACTGCAACGTCATCCAGAAACCATGCTGACGGTCGTTTCCGAGGAGTGGCGGACAACTTCCGACCTGGTGCTCCGTTCGCGCATTGCGATCTTAGCTGGACATCTGGGTGACTATCGAATGCTGCAGACATTGTGCGGATCCGACGAGCATCCCGAATGGCGGACGGTTCTGATCCACGAGTTGCCAAGGTGGCACGGCGAATTGGGAAAATTATTGACCCCCTTGGCCTTGGATATCGCCGCCTTGGATGGCGACTTGGTGAGCGGTTTGTGCTGTGCGTTGAGTCTTATGGAGTTGAGCGCGGTTTCCTCGAACGATCGCTCGAGTTGTGTCACGTTCTTGGAACAAGCGTACAGCCGCCATGCCAGCAGCGGCGCCCACTACGCGGCCTACCATGCGCTGGATAAATGGGGACTGACGATGCCGCTGGTCAGCAACATAGCAGAGAGTGATCGGAGTTGGCGCATCGTTCAAGTGCCGCTGGATGAGGCGCGAGGAACGTATGTAGAAATCCCGATGGCCCTCGTTTCAGCAGGCAAGTTTGAATTGGGAGGCGGGGATGTGCGCTGGCAATTTCAACCGGAGTTCGTCCGGTCAGTTGCCCGGGGCATAGTTGAGCACGACTATTTCATAGCGTGCTTTGAGTGCCCAGCGATCTTGGTGCGCGCGTTTTTCGAGGATCATCCAGAATTCGACGACGATTCCGGTTTAAAGGAGCGCCTCTTGGCCATGAATACGGCCCAAGGGGACCGGATCCATTTCCCGGCGGAAGGAGTGACACGTCAATTGGCTTGCGCGTTTTTGAATTGGTTGAACAAGAGAATGGGTTACCCGGAACCCTATATGTTAAATGAACAAGGAAGTTACGTGCGACAACACGAATTTGACTGCTTTCGGCTGCCGACGTTCGATGAATTCGAGTGGGCCCTCCGCGCGCGGTCGAAGGAAAAATACTTTTTTGGAAATTCCGACCTATTCCTTGCTACGGTCGTCGGATTTGGGAAACATACTCGGCCCGCGCGCAGCGGGCTGTTTATGCCCAATCGATTCGGCCTGTTCGACATGGTATCGAACTGTTACGAATGGGTTGAGGAAACGGTCGATGGACTTGGGATCGTCAAAGGAGGCAAGTCGGGGGGGGCGCCCACGGAATTCGCTTCCGCGAGCGCAATCGTCTTCCCCGAATACGCTTGCC
>JACTND010000040.1 GCA_014584305.1 Planctomycetota bacterium
ATGGTGTCGGCCCTTTCGTTGGGCCAGTTCGCTCAGACGGTCGCGAGTTGAGGAGAAGAAACTCCCGCATAGCTTTTTCGCACCGAGCAATTTCTTTAGCCGAAATCCCCAAATCTCGGCGCTGGTGTCCAATCGCTCAAAAATGCCGGCGACCGTTGAGGGGATTTGGGCTTTTCCCTCACGCCACAAACGACTCGTGTAGTCCACCAGCAAGAGATAACTACCCAATGAAAAACTCTCCAACCTCCCTTCGCGATTCGAGCCTTTCCGGCGCCTATCGTCCAACGGACACAACCAATGCGAGTCCTCAAACTGGCCGGATGCGAATCGAGCTTGCCTTTCACCTTCGCATGAATCACTCGCTGACGCAAACTTGTATGCGGGCTTGTTTCCGGCACTTTGCTGATCCCCGCGGCCACAGGGTTCAAGTCAATATAGACACAGGTCGCCAACAAGGACTCTTCATCCAGAATAGCAATCGATTTGTAGCGGCCCTCCCAGAAAGTCCCCGTGCACTCGTCTTCGCCATTCGCCATGCGCGCCAGCGGCTCTTTCAGCGCTTTCATGAACCAACCCAGGTTCTGTAACCGCTCACGAAGGGTTTCGATCTTCGCCTTATCTTTAGCCTGGTGTTTGACCCATTTATCGACGACTGCTGAGTCATCCAGATCGAGGGTTTTCGGCGGATAAACGGCGATCCAGCGTCGGACAACCTCTTCGGCCAACCAGCCTTTGCTCAACCCCGGATCGAGCCGCACTAACACGTGCAAATGGTTGTCCATCACCGCGAATCCGCAGACCGCGATGGCGAACTGATGGGAAAGGAGCTCCAAGCGTTCTTCGATCCACTGTTTGCGGTGTTCAAAGCCTGGCCCACAGAGCATCGCTTGCCGGACACAGCGGGAAACGCAGTGGGAACGAATCTCCGAAAAAGGGAACGCAGAAAGAATTGCCGCTCAAATGGTGCAAAACATTTTTTTGTTCCTCGTCACCACGCAAAACGTCGCCAAGAGCAGGGAATACCCTGGGCCTCCCCGCCAATGGTCGATCCACCTCAGGCTCACAATTGGTACCGTCCAATTTGGCGATTCCAACTACGAGTATAGAAAACCTCCGGCAGAATGTCAATGTAATAATGCCTGTCCTTTTATTTTCTTTTATTTTTAATGTTCTTTTGAGTTTTTCAGTTTTATTGCCAGGGGTTGGGCCATTGGCCCCAGTGGGAGAGGTAATCGGCGTAGATTGTTCGCTCGTCTGCTTGTTTTTCTAACCATTCGCGGGTCTTGGCAACGAGTTCTTGCTCTTGACTCAGGTTCAACTGACCTAACATCACAGCCGTGCGCAAGAATACAAAATACGTGTCCAAGACGTCGCAGCGGCAATAATCGTTAATTTCACTTAAACGGCCTTCGCGATACATGTCTTGGACCATTTGGCCGACGATAGACATTTTGCCGGGTTTGCCAAGGATATTGGCGACCAGGTTCAGCCCACCCGCGAAACGCGATGCTCCAAAGTTCGTTAGGAACTCTTGCAGATCCAAATGTGCCGATTGGTTGTAGCGATTTCGGCGCTGCTCATAGGGCTTCTCGCCAAAACCCAGCCAATCGGGGATGGAGACTCCATATCGGTAGGCGGCGAGCTCCAAAAGTGGCACATCAAACGCACGGCCATTAAAACTGACCAGCGTCGGCCTGCCGTATCCCGACCAACCGCGCCAAAAGTAATCGGTGATGCAGTGAGGGCGAAAGTGTGGTTCATCCAGCGCCACCAGCTCCAACAACTCAAACGTGGGAGCGACTTTTGCTACCACAACCGAGACCGGGAAATGGTAGGTATAGGGAATGAAATCCGACTCGAAGCGCTCCATGAGTTCGGCGCGGTAGCGACTCACCGCTTCGTCGGCAGTCAGCCCGTCGGCCGGGTATTTAATGCGCGCCACCAGTTCTCCGTCGGCCACGCTTTCTGCATCGAAAATCAAATAGCGCACATTGGTCTTGGACATGGCTGCGATCCCGGTAACAAGCAATCGAAACGGCACCCTATCGTATCGAGTTTTGCCCGGATTTGAACTAAACTGATCGTGATTTCCTTGGTTTCACCGAAATGCGAGTCAGGCTTTCATGATTAATCGCCAACGAATGTTGAATCGTTTTTTGAGCTATGTCCGCGTCGGAACGACCGCCTGCGAGAAAACCGATGCCTATCCCAGCTCTTCGGGACAATTGGAGCTCGGAAAGATCCTTGCCACAGAACTGCAATCGATCGGCATTGCAGACGCAGTGCAGGATGCGAATGGACTCGTGTGGGGTACCCTTCCCAGTAATCTTCAGCGGCCTGCGCCCGTAGTCGCGTTGAATGCCCATTTGGACACGTCTCCTGAAACGAGTGGGCACAACGTGCGCCCTCAGGTGATTGAGAATTTTGACGGGTGCGACGTAACGCTGACGGGCGATAACAGTAAGGTGATTTCTGCTGCAACCTGTTCGGAACTGCCCGCCGCCAAGGGGCACACGATAATAACTACGGATGGCACTACCTTGTTGGGCGCCGACGACAAAGCGGGCGTAGCCATCATCATGGAACTGGCCCATTGCCTGATGGAGAATCCCGCGATTCCGCATGGCCCGGTCCGTATCCTTTTTACCTGCGATGAAGAGATCGGTCGCGGCACGCGGTATGTCGATTTGCAGCGACTGGGCGCCGACGTCTGCTATACCTTTGACGGCGGCGGCCAAAATCAAATTGATAATGAGACATTTTCCGCGGACTTGGCGGTTGTTACAGTCCAAGGCGTGAACATTCACCCCTCGATTGCCAAAGGGCGCATGGTGAACGCTGTGCGCGCGGCCGCCGAATGGATTCGCCGTTTGCCGCGCGCGTTGTCCCCAGAACTAACTAGCGGCTGCGAGGGATTTCTACATCCGTACACGATAACCGGCGGAGTCGCGCAAGTGGAAATCCAAGTACTCTTGCGGGACTTTCAATCGGAGAATCTACAGGGACAAGCGGAACTTGTGCGCCGTCTTGCGATTGAAGTGGAAAGTGCTTTTCCCGGTGTAAAAATCGACGTTCAAGTGCGCAAGCAATATCGAAACATGGCAGAGGGACTTCGGCGCGAACCGCGCGCCGTCCAATACGCGATCGACGCCCACCGCCGTTTGGGACGCGAAGCCGAGTTAACCATTGTCCGAGGTGGAACCGACGGGAGTCAGTTGACCGAGATGGGGCTCCCGACGCCAAACCTGTCATCAGGTCAGCACAACATCCATTCTCCACTTGAGTGGGCTTCGCTCGACGAGATGGTTGCCGCTTGCGAGGTAGGGATTGAAATCATCCGGCGCTGGGGCGAAGACGCGCGCTGATAGTTCGCACAACCCTAAATGGACTTGGTCCAATGCGGGCCGCTGATTCCCGTCAGGGGAAGTGCCCGGAACTTCCCTCGTTCCCGAAAACAGTGCCCCGACTTGGACTCGAACCAAGAACCTACTGATTAAGAGTCAGTTGCTCTACCGATTGAGCTATCGGGGCGATGTACGGCGGCAAGTGGCGCCGGTTGTCGCGATCGGACCACCCCGACCGCGAACTTCCGAAGATCGCAGGCCATTGGGGAGAATCGAGAGATTTTATCAGATTTTTTTGGGAATCCAAGGATGTCATTATCGGCGCGTGAGGACGCGGTACCAATGCCAAGAGACCCGAAAACGTCGCAATTTTGGCGCGTCGATGCACAAAATCCTGCGGATCCGGTTTTATCGCGACGCAAATGAGCCAACCGATTGCGCCCATCTAATTCTTGATATACGTTGGTGACTTATTAAAATCGAAAAATTGGGTTCCCGAGGACTAGCGATTCGCGGATTTGATCGACTAAGAGCGATATGGAATTGAATGGTAACCCGCCCCATGAGCAAAACGGAAGCATGTTATTCCTTGCTCTCGCGGAGGGTTATTAAATCGGCAAGTGGCTGACCGCGTAAGGGCGGCATCCGATTTGGGCTGGGATGGGAGTGCCTCGATTCAGACGTTGTTTATCGAAAGAGGAGGAAGGCCGCTACCTCACCGTAGCTGGTTCAAGCGGGACAGTTCAGGCAAGTTTTTCTAAAGGGGGCGTCGTCCACAATGCGTAGCAAGAAAGCCAAACGGAAACCAAAGTACCGATCGATCAACCAGTTTGCGGGCGACAACCTCTCGGCTCGACCGACGTCACGTCAATTGTTGACAACCTACGTCGAGATGGAGAAACGTCAGTTATTGGCCGCGTTGATCCCCACCTATATCAATGGTGTCTTTACACTGGGCGATCCGAATGCCGCGGCCCCCTATAACTTGGCTGATACGTTTTTCTTAGAATCCCGGCCTGGGGCGACGAAGACGATCTATTTGGATTTCGACGGTCATCATTCGGTCAACAATGCCTGGAATCATAACATCATGTTTGAACCCTACGATCGAGACGGCGATCCGTTTACGTTCTCGGTTGCGGAGTTGATCGAGCTTCAGCGGCTGTACCAAAACGTCGTGGAAGACTTTCTGCCGTTCGACGTCAACGTCACCACCAAGGACCCCGGCCTGGCCGCGTTGACCAAATCGGGGCCATCGGACCAAACCTATGGAATTCGTTCGGTCCATACTCAGCCCAAAGACGGGTTTGGGAACGGTATCGGTGGTGTTGCATTTCTGAACAGTTTCGACTCGGCAAATGATGATCCCTGTTTCAACTTCAACAAAGGAGTCAACAATGGTGCGATGACGCAGTCCCACGAAATCGGCCATACTTTAGGTTTGCGGCACGACGGGCTCAACACCCAAAGTTACCATCCTGGGACGGGTGCCAATGACGATCCCACGAGTTGGGGGCCAATCATGGGAGCGCCATTTGGAAAAAACGTCGTGCATTGGAGCAAAGGCGAATATGCCGGCGCCAACAACACGGAAGACGATTTGGTCATCATTACGTCAACGCGCAATGGATTTGGCTTCCGTCCGGATGACTACGGGGACACGATTGCCACGGCGGCGAATCTGGCGGTGGACGCCAACGGCGTGGTCTTTCAGTGGGGAATCGTCGGCACGAATACGGACGTCGATGTATTTCGCTTTGAAATGGGGGCCGGGAATCTGCAGCTCAATTTGCGACCATTTCGCGAAAACCCCAACTTGGATATCTTGGCCAATTTGTATGACGGACAAGGAAATGTGATCGCCACCAGCAACCCACTAGGCGACGTCACCGCGTCCTTCAATTTGAATCTACCGTCTGGAACCTATTTTGTGTCTGTGGAAGGAACCGGCCGGCCGGGTCGCTACACCAGCTATGGCAGCATGGGTTTCTACACGATCGAAGGGGTCGTGCCGCAGCCAGTTTCTATTATCGGGGAATCGGGTACGACGCAAATCAACCACGTATGGAAAACGATCAACCTCGGTCGCAGTTTTATCAATCCCGTGGTGATTGTGGGTGCGCCGTCGCGCTTGGGCGGCGAGCCCATTACGATTCGCGTGCGCAATGTCCAAACCAGTAGTTTCGAGATGCGGGTTCAGGAATGGGATTATTTGGACGGCGTCCATGGATTCGAGAATGTCAGTTACCTCGTGGTGGAGCAAGGCATTACCGAGTTGTCGGACGGCACGTTGATTCAGGCCGGGAAGGCGCAAGTGAGCCATCGCTGGTCAGATGTAAGTTTTTCTTCATTAGCGCCATTTTCGGACACACCCATTGTTTTTTCGCAAACCATGTCGGTCGTTGATCCGGCGGCCGTAGTGACACGCCACGACGTGATTTCGTCCACGGGTTTCCGCCTTCGGTTGCAAGAGGAAGAGGCCGCCGATCGCGTTCACGGCATCGAAACTGTGGGTTGGATCGCGATTCAACCAGGCAATGGCGGAGCGACAAATCCCTTTGAAACAGGGATCAGCGCCGACGAAGTCACGCATTTGGATCATGTGTTCGAGTTCCAGCGGGAGTTCCATGCGAAACCGCATTTCTTCGCGCAGATGCAAACTTTCAATGGGGGCGACACCGCGTTTGTCCGTTATCGCCAACTAAACGAACGACGGGCCACGGTGTACATCGAGGAGGAACGTTCGTTTGACACGGAAATTCGCCACGGCACCGAAGTGGTCGCCTATTTGGCTATCGAGTCGGTTACTACTGGGCAGCCTCCGCAAGCGATCACCCAATCGGGTGCGAGTGTCTTGCTACAAGTGTCGGATGACCCGGTGACCTTGGCCGAAGCACTGCGAATCCAACAAAGTTGGGGAGAAGACGCGCTGCCATTGCATTGCCTTGATGACCAGACCGGCGCGTGTTGCTGCCCTAGTTGCTTAGGCGACTGGATGGAGGGATTGAACGTGGGAGAGTTGGCCAGCGTCGGCTTGGCCCACAATCCGTTTGCTGTTCATCTAATCACGGACAGTCCATTGAACGTCAACCAGTTGCAGACATCCGATGTACCGAACCAATTGAGTGGCAGTTCCGAAGTGCGCCTGAACAAACGGGGCTATGAACGTTCGCTGGTGCGCAGTGCTCTGCCATCGCAAGGTGAGTTTGTTTCCGCCGATTTGCAGGACGAGGCCACCGGCACGCCATTGCCAGGCTGAACGCGTTAAAGCTGAATTGTGGCTCTCTCGGAAACCGGTGCGCGCGGAAACGACCTGACGTTGGCTGCTGTGCGGTGATCGGTCGCGGCCGGGCCAATGTGAATGGAATCAAGTCCGCCCATGAATGAAGAACCGCTGTCGCGTATCGCAAATCTCTCGGCGAACTTTGCGACTCGGTACGGCGCTGCCCCGCAAGTGATTGCGTTTGCACCCGGTCGCGTCAATTTGATCGGCGAACATATCGATTACAATGGCGGCGTCGTCTTGCCGTTTGCCATCGAAATGGGAACTCACGTCGCGGTGCGCTGGCGTTCGGATCGGCAACTATGGGCTTGGTCCGATTGGGCAGGTGAATCGTGCAACGGTCTGGTTATTGACGAACTAACACCACGAACAGTGCAGTCAGGTTGGGCGCGTTACGTGTCCGGAGCCGTCGCCCAGTTCGCACGTCGCGGCCTCTTGCGGCAGGGCCTCGAGTTGATCATCGAGACCAATCTGCCGATCGGTGCCGGTTTATCGAGCAGTGCGTCTCTCACGACGGCGATTACTCTGGCGGTGGCACAGTTGGCAGAGATTACGCTTGTCCCTTGGGAGGCAGCGCGATGGTGCCAAGCCGCCGAACACGAGTTTGCCGGAGTTCCCTGCGGTTTGATGGATCCTTTGGCGATTTTACAGGGCCGCCGCGGACATGCGTTGAAAATCGATTTCCAAGCGGATACAACGACGGCAATCCCCTTGGAGTTGGAAGAGTACCAACTGATACTGATCCACTCCGGCGTACATCATTCGCTGGCTGCTGGCCAATACGCGGAACGCCGCGCGGACTGTGCGGAAGCAGCGCGAATATTGGAAGTTGCCACTCTGCGCCAACTAGTTTCCGCCGATGAACATCGAATCGCCAAACTGCCGGAACGACTCCAACGGCGGGTCGCACACGTGGTTTCTGAAATCGAGCGTGTCCAACAAGCGGAATCGTGTTGTCGACAACGAGATTGGCGCGGTTTGGGAACCTTGTTGACGGCCAGCCACCGCTCATTGGCCAACGACTATGAAGTGAGTTGCCCAGAGATCGATCAATTGGTTGAGCTCTTGATTGAGCAACCGTCCACGCTTGGCGCGAGAATGACGGGGGGAGGTTTCGGCGGTTGTGTGATTGCACTCGTTGCAGTCGATGCCTGGGCGGCTGTGGCCGAACACGTGCAATTCGAGTATGCGCGCCAAACGGGTCGGCGGGCAGAAGTTTGGTCGATCGCTCCCAGCGCGGGCGCTTGGGCTCGACAAGAACCGCCAATCGCGATTCAATGAGTGCATGAAACGGTTTGGCGGATTATTGCGAGAAACTTGGTGGGTCTGGTTGGCCATCTGCGCCATCGGAACGCTCTTGGCGATTTTCGTAAACCCCGTGTTTTGGGTCACCTATCCAATCAGCGTATTCTCGTTTGTCTATTTTGGGCTTGTGCGGTACGACGAGTCGGGAAACCTGCGACATCGTTGATTTCGCTGAATCGATCGGCGGTCCGATATAGAATGGAACCGTTACCACCGCTGCTCCACGGCCCGGCGCATGAAGACCAAGGCATCGCGAGCCAATTGCAGTTCGCTGTCGAACATGCGCCGCCAGATCTTCGTGGCCGCCGCGATTTCGGGCAGGGCCAAACCAAAGGCCTCGACCATGAGCCAGCCATCGTAGTTGATCGAGCGCAGTGCATCAAAAGTCTCATCCCAACGGACAGCGCCGGCCCCCGGCGTGCTGCGATCATTTTCGGAAATGTGAACATGAGCGATCATGTCGCCGGCGGACCGGATTGCTTGATCGACGTTCTTTTCCTCGATATGCGCGTGAAAAGTATCGTACATGATTCGACAGGCGGGATGGTCAACATCGCGGGCCAGGCGCGCGCCGTCGGCGGGCGTGTTGACGAGATACGTTTCAAATCGGTTGAGCGGTTCCAGCGCCAGCATGACGCCCGCCGCCCCCGCGAATTCAGCCATGTCCCGCAGGGCAGCAACCCCCCACTGCCACTCGTCTGCCGTCGGTCCACAGCCGGAAAATTCCCCCAGCGCGGAATGGTAGGGACCCACCAAATGGCTGGCACCGAGAGCGCGGCAACACTCGACGGCGCGCCGATTGGCGTCCAACGCTGCCCGCCGTACGGCGGAGTCACGACTGATCGGGTTGTCCGCGCCGGTCCGGACCGTAACCGCCGTCCGCGCTAGTCCCAAATCGTCCAGTCGGCGGCCCCATGCAGCGTAGTCGAGATCATAGTTAAATAGGGGTACTTCCACGCCATCGTAGCCGATCGACTTGAGGGACTCGCAAACAGGGACAATCGATTCATTGAGTTCTCCAGTCCAAAGCAACAAGTTCATGCCGTATTGAATCATTGCCGTCATTCCTTTCTGTTGTGGAACACGACGTTGTATCGCAGGCAGCGCCCGTTCGCCAGATAGGGATCGGGGATATCCGCAGGTTACCAGGTGGATTAGTTAGGGATGAGACGGGAGCCTGCGGCTGCTAGAGAATCGCGCCCATTGTGGACCCAGAGCATCGTTGCGGATGGTGGCTGTCAGGCGAACTTTGCCGAGATTTCACGGCGTAATTCTTGTACGCGGCGGCGTCATCACACTACAATCGAGCGTCTTTGGGATTGGAAATATTCTGGCTGCGATTGTTGCATGTTCATCGTATTTGACGGGATCGACGGAGCGGGCAAATCGACTCAAATCGAGTTAACTCGGGATTGGTTGGTTGCGCGCGGCCGCACAGTGGAGGTCTGCTTCGATCCGGGGAGCACTGCGTTGGGATTGGAGCTGCGCAAGCTGCTGCTGACGCCCGGCGGACCCGCCATAGCGCCTATCAGTGAAATGTTGTTATTTACAGCAGCGAGGGCGCAACTGGTCGAGGAGATTATTCGTCCGGCCGTGAACCGAGGCCGCACCGTCCTGTGCGACAGGTACATATTTTCGACCGTGGTGTATCAAGGTCACGCGGGGGGGGTCGCTGTGGACAAGATTTGGCAAGTCAATATGGCGGCCACAGGTGGGCTCGTGCCGCATTTGACTCTGCTGTTCGACCTGCCGGCGGCCACGGCACAAGAGCGATTGGCGCCGACGCGCGACCGCATGGAATCGCGGAGCTTAGAGTTCTTTGAGCAAGTCCGCCGCGGCTTCTTGACCGAAGCGGCGGGTTGGCCAGCCCAGGTGACCATTCTGGACGCCACTCAATCGGTCGATGCGATCCAACGTTGTATCCGCAAGGCCATCGGTCAGATTGAGGAGTGCCCGGCGCGATGAGTTGGTCCCATATTGTCGGCCATCGCCAGGTGATCGAGCGTTTTCGCCGCGGTTTCGCCCGCGACCGATTGGGAAGCGCGTACTTGTTCGTGGGTTCGCGCGGTATCGGCAAACGCCTGTTCGCGCGGCAACTCGCACAAACCCTGTTTTGTGAGCATCTGGAGGCGGAAACATTCGACGCCTGTGGGCAATGTTCCGCTTGTCGATTGGTGGCCGCTGGGACTCATCCGGACTTATTGGAGGTTCAGAAGCACGACGACAAATCGGTGTTTACCATTGATTTAGTGGTTGGTGCTGAGGACGACCCGACGGCAGTCGGATTGTGCCGCAACATCAATCTCAGGCCCCAGCTGGCCAATCGGAAAATTGCCATTGTGGATGACGCCGACGTTTTCAACTTGGAAAGTGCCAACGCGTTGTTGAAAACGCTGGAGGAGCCGCCGCCGCGTGCGATCTTGATACTGATCGGCACCAGCCGCGAACGCCAGTTGCGCACAATCCAGTCACGTTGCCAAGTCGTTCCGTTTGCGCCACTGACAACCGCTGATGTGGCTTCGGTGCTGGCGCGTTTGCCCGACGTGGGCCACGAAGTCGAGTGGGACGAGTTGGCAGCCGCTGCTCAGGGGAGCGTGGCCGTTGCGCTGACACTATCGGACCGATCGGTATTTGATTTTCGTCGCGACTGGCTCCATCGACTGGGCAGTTTGGATCCTTGGGCGGACGGCGGAGTGAACCAGGTGATACAGTTTTCAGAAAGTGCAGAGAAAGAATCGGGCACCCGCCGCGAACGCTTGTTGCTTGTTGGGGAATGGTCGCTGGCGTTCTACGAAGGGTTACTTCGCCGCTTGGCGCACCGTGATCATGATTGTGCGGACACCGCCTTGCGCGCGGCCGTCAGTCGCGGCGCCAGTTTATGGAGCGGCCCTTGGTCGGCGTTGATCGACAGCATCGAGCGAACGGTTGAATTCCAAACGCAGATTCCCACCAACGTCGGTGCCGCGAATGCAGTTGAGGATTGGTTGGTGGACTTGGCGCGCTTAGCGAAATCACCGCAACCGGTTTAGCGCACCATCAGCCGGCACTTTGCAAATAGGCTTCCAACCGTTTCATTCCTTCGTCGATGGAAACTCGCGGGCTGTACCCAAAGTCGCGCCGTGCACGGCTAATATCATAATAATGTGATTTAGCGAGTTGTGCTGCCAGAAAGCGTGTCATCCGCGGTTCGCGCTGAATATTGAAGAGTTCGTGGTAGGTTTCCAGCGCGTATCCCAAGCGCCAAGCCCAACCAAAAGAAATCGATTTCTTCACACGCGGTAATCCGGCCAACTGCAAGATTTCGTTGATCCATCCCCAACAATTTACTGGTTCGCTTTGGGATAGGAAGTACGCGCGACCGCATACAGGAGATGCCGAATGCATAGCCTCCGCGGCTTGAATGTGCGCCTCAGCCGCGTTGTCAATGTAGATAGTGTCAATTTGGTTGGTTCCGTCCCCGACCCGCAACAACTGCCGACGTGCAGCGCGTTCGATCAACCGTGGGATCAAATGCCGATCCCCCGGTCCCCAAATCAAATGCGGTCGCAGGGCGCAGGTCATCAAAACAGCTGGATCGTTGCTTTCCAAGACATGTTGTTCCGCCAGCGCTTTGCTATGCGGATAATGGCAGAGCCAGCGCTGCGGATAGGGAGCGGACTCGTCGACGTTGATCTGGTGTTCCCCGGTGAACGTCACGCTCGGGCTGCTGGTATAGACCAGCTTGGGGATGCGACTGCGGAGGCAAGCCTGCACGGCATTTCGCGTCGCCACTGTATTCGACCCATGGAAGTGCTTCCAGGACCCCCAAATCCCCGATACTCCCGCCACGTGAAACAGGACGTCGCAACCTGGCGTGGCTGATGACCAAACTTCGTCGCCGCGCAGGTCGCCGACAAACAACGCGACGCCTTGGTCCGCCAGAGCTTGATCGTGCGCCCGGACAATGCCGCGTACTTGGTAGCCGCGTTCCAACAACATTCGGCACAACGCTCGACCCAGAAAGCCATTGGCGCCGGTGACAATTGCGAGCGCCATTAGTTGAGCCCAGCCCGGTCTCGGTGCGATTCCGACATCGTGCTGCGCGGGGCCATTTCCAGTCCCCCAGATTCAGCTTCTCGATCGGCAAATGCTATTAGGCTGTCCGTTGATCGCACGTAAAAAACTCCTTCAGAAATGGCAGGTGTCGCCAACACATTTTCACCGCAAGAATTCACGACGACAAGTCGATACCGGCGCCCCGCACGAATAACTGCGGTGCGACCGTCTTCGGCGGTAGCGTAGATATGACCATCGGCAGCTACCAAGGATGCCGTAAAGCTGGCAGTGCCGCCGACTTTAATGCGCTCCTTGTACACCTGTGTGCCGCTCAACGCTTCGTAACAGGTCAGAATGCCGTTGTTCGAACAGACATAAAGCAAGTCACCGTAAACGATCGGCGTCGGCATGTAAGGGCCGCCGCGCATGGTATTCCAGACGATGGGCGAGGGGGGGGTGAGCGCTGAGGGATCGGACGCAACCCCCGACAGTAATGTCAGCTCCCCGCGCGCTTCTGGACGTAAAGCGACAATCGGTTGTACGGGAGCATATCCGCTGGCCAGGTAGATCAAGTCGTGCGCGACGAACGGAGTCGGAACAACAATTTCCGAATGCCCAGCTAATGTCCATAACAATTGACCATCGCGCACATCGTAGCCGCGGGCGGCACGTGTCCCATGCGTAATCAACATGGGGACGTCTCCGAAAGAATGCACGATCGGCGAGGGCCAAGTCGGGATTTCATCGCGCTCCGTGCGCCAGAGTTCCCGGCCAGTAGCCACATCGAAGGCCGCTACAAACGATCCGTGCTGCACATCACATTGAACGATGACTCGGTCTTCGAATATCGTCGGCGAACTGCCAAAACCCCACTGATAGCCGGCGTCCAAAAACCAGCCACTGTCCAATAGACCCAAGTCCTTGCGCCACAATAATTGGCCCTCGAAATCATGGCAGAACAGCCCTTCCGAGCCAAAGAAGGAAACCACATGGACGCCGTCAGTGGCGACCGTCGGATTGGCATGAGACGATTTGGAATGGCGTTTCACGGCGGGCTTGCCAGTGTGAACGGTGCGCGTCCACAAGCGCTCCCCCGTTCGCTTGTTCAAACAGATCAATGAGAATTCATAGATACTGTCGTCATCGACAGAATCGACGTTGCCATACAAACCAATCCTTACGTCGCGGTTGGCACTCTCGCTGGATGCCGTCGTGACAAATAGATTGTCTCCCCAAATAACGGGACAAGAATTTCCCAGGCCGGCAATTTGTGTTTTCCATAGCAAGTTATTTCCAGTCGTGGCGTCCCATTCCCTAGGGGGGCACTGGCCATCGGCGACGCCCCTGGCCCCTGTCCCCCGAAATCCGGGCCAGTTGACCTGCGAGACAAGGGCATCGGCCGGACTTGGCGAGAATTGCCATTCACCTAAGTCGCTGTCTGCCACTTCGCCTGCCAATTCATTATTTTGCACCGGATGAGCTTCTTCAGTAGGTGTCTCACCACGTGCTACGGAGGTTAATGGAAATGTGGTTTCACCCATTTTCAGGTGACAACTGGAAGCCTTGCCGTCCGCTAAGTCGAACGTAATGCGCCACCCCACCCGCGAAACATAAAACCTGTGATCGCCCAATGGCAAGAGCTCCTGTCGTCCCTGCGCGCCGGTGCGAACTACAAGCCGCTCGCTCTCAAAGGCCACATCAATTTTCAGCGCCGGACATTCCGTAAATGCCCACATATTGCTGAAGTTCCTCGGTGGTAGCAGGTAGGGACGACGGCTGGTCGATTGTGAGGCCCTCGAATAACTTTACCCAATCGTCATTTGCCTTAGTTTTGACTTTTTCACTAGCCCAATACAAGAAAATCGACGTTGGTTGCCGCGACTCCACAACGGCTTTCGCCAGGGGAAGGTCATCCGCGTCCACGGCCTGCAAGAGCAGATCATCGGCGCCCTCAGCTCCATGTGCTAACAGTTCGATAATTACGTCATAGTGCCGGTTGGCTTGCGCCCAAGCCAGGGGTGCAAGTTTGTAGAACGAGTCGCGGACGTTGGGATCTGCCCCCTGATTCAACAGTATGCGAACGGCCTCCAAGTGCCCGCGATCACTAGCAAAACAAAGCGCCGTAGAACCGTAGGGAGTGGGCGCATCCACGGGAATACCTTTGGCGAGTAATCGTTCAATCTCCGTCGCGTCACCATTTCGCGCCGCGTCCCAAAGGCGTTCCGCCGAAACCAGCCGATCGGATTCAACCTCCTGCCACAAAGCTGCCACAACCGGCCGCGCGAGAACACTCAAATTCCCCAACATCCACAGCACAAGCACCACGCGCATCACATCGCTCCTTAACCTCCACCTTTGTACCAATCCCCGCCCCCCCACCCAACCCCCACTAAAAACTAAAAAAAAGCTCAAAAGTCAAAAGGACAGGCATTATTATGTTGACAGCGTCTCGATGAACGGTTAGACTTGTGCGGTGGCAGTTAGGCGATTTGAGTTGTGCGTTTGAATAGGGGTTA